>DATEGT010000200.1:0-23487 GCA_035280025.1 Burkholderiales bacterium
CAACCCGTTCCGCGTGCTCTTCCCCGCACCGCTCGATGGCCCCGGACCGAACGCGCTGCTGCAGAATAGCCCATTCATGGGCGTGCATCCGCCGCTCTTGTACACGGGTTACGTCGGGATGTCAGTGCCGTTCAGCCTCGCGATCGGTGCACTGTTCGCGGGACGGCTTGGCGCTGACTGGCCCAAGTTGATCCGACGCTGGACCATGGTCCCCTGGACGTTTCTGTCGCTCGGCATTCTGGCCGGTGCGTGGTGGTCGTACGAGGTACTTGGCTGGGGCGGCTACTGGGCCTGGGATCCCGTCGAGAATGCGTCGTTCATGCCATGGCTCACGGCGACCGCATTCCTGCATTCGGTAATGGTGCAGGAACGGCGTGGCATGCTGAAAATGTGGACGATCACGCTGATCGTCTCGACATTTCTCCTCACGGTCCCGGGCACCACGACGCCCGAGCCGAATCCCATGAAGTTCGACTGGATCATCGACACCATCATGCCGCCCGCATCCGCCGCAGTGAGGTAGACGGTGCCGCCCTGGGGGAGCGCGCCGTGCCCGAAGTTCTGCGCGCGCCTCATGTCGATCAGCTTCGCTCGCGCCTTGAGGTAGTCCGGGTCGAGCATCTGGGAGGACTTGACGTCCATCGCCTTCGGGTCGGCGACGTAGCGGTACGCGTCGGCGAACGCCAGCTTCACCGCCTCGATCTGGAGGTGCACGCTGTCGGGCGAATCGACCGGGTAGTCGGCGACGTCGAAGTTCGAGAGGATGCCGAGCGCCATCAGGCACACGATCCCCTGGCCGTTCGGAGGAATTTCGTGGACGGTGAGGCCGCGGTAGTCCTGGCTGATCGTCCCCACCCAGTCGTTCGTGTGCGCGGCGAGGTCGGCGCGCGTCATCGCGCCGCCGGTCTTCTTCGCGTAGGCTTCGATTCTCTCGGCGAGATCCCCGCGGTAGAAAGCTTCTCCTTTTGTCGCGGCGATCTTTTCCAGGGTCTTCGCCTGGTCAGGAAAGCGGAAGATCTCGCCCACGCGGGGGGAGCGGCCGCCGGGGAGGAAGCCCTCCGCGAAGCCGGGCTGGTCGCGCAGTTCCGGCACCTGCGGGTCCCAGCGCTCGGCGACGAAAGGCGAGACGGGATAGCCGTTGGCCGCGTACTCCATCGCCGGCTCGAACAGCTTCGCGAAGGGAAGCTTGCCGAATTTCCGCGAGAGCTCGACCCACGCGGAGACGCAGCCCGGCACCGACACGCTGTCCCAGCCGCGCACGGGCATCGCCTTGCGGCCCTTGAAGTATTCCAGAGTCCACGCGGCGGGCGAGCGTCCCGAGGCGTTCAGCCCGTGGAGCGCTTTGCCGTCCCAGACGATGGCGAAAGCGTCGCTGCCGATGCCGTTCGAGATCGGCTCGACGACGGTGAGCGTGATCGCGGTGGCGAGCGCCGCGTCGACGGCGCTGCCTCCGGCGAGCAGCATCCGCAGGCCCGCCTGCGCGGCGAGCGGTTGCGAGGTGGAGACCACGTTGCGGGCCAGGGTCGGGCGGCGGAACGTGCGGTACGGCGTGTCGAAAACGACGGGTTTTGCGGCTCGCTGCAGCATCGGGATCTCAGGTTCAGGATTTCGAAGCGATTGAAAGCGAATTGTCTATGTCCCAGAGGATATCGTCCAGCGTCTCGAGCCCGACCGAGATGCGGATCATGTCCGGGGTGACACCCGCCTTAGCCTGCTCCTCTTCCGACATCTGCCGGTGAGTGGTCGAGGCCGGGTGGATAACGAGGGTCTTGGCGTCGCCGATGTTGGCGAGATGGCTCATGAAGGTCGCCGCCTCTATGAATTTCTGGCCCGCCTCGTTTGCGTTTCGGCCACCGCCCTTCACGCCGAAGTTGAGCAGGCCGCTCGCCCCCTTGGGAAGATACTTCCGGGCGAGCTCGTAGTACTTGCTGTTCGGCAGGCCCGGGTAGTTGACCCAGGACACCCGCGGATGGCTTTCGAGGAACTTCGCGACCGCGAGCGCGTTCGCGCAGTGCCTTTCCATCCTCACAGGCAGCGTTTCCAGGCCCTGCAGCAGCATCCAGGAGTTGAAAGGCGAAAGCGACGGCCCGAAGGTGCGCAGCGTCTCCATGCGCGCCTTCATGGTGTAGCCGAAATCGCCGAAGGTCTCGTGGAAGATGACGCCGTGGTAGCCGCGCGAGGGCTCGGTCATCCCGGGGAAGTTGCCGTTGCCCCAGGGGAATTTCCCGGACTCGACGATGATCCCGCCCATGGTCGTGCCGTGGCCGCCGATGTACTTGGTCGCCGAGTGCACCACGATGTCCGCGCCCCACTCGAAAGGCCGGCAGAGGTACGGCGAGGGCACGGTGTTGTCGACCATGAGGGGAATCCCCGCTTCGCGCGCAATCCTGCCGATCGCCTCGAGGTCGACGATGTTGATGAGCGGATTGCCGAGCGTCTCGGCGTAGAGGAGCTTGGTGTTCTTCTTCAACGCGCGCCTGAAATTCTCGGGATCGTCGGGGTCGACGAAGGTCGTGTCGATGCCGAGCTTGCGCAAATTCACTTCGAGCAGCGTGTAGGTGCCTCCGTAGAGGGTCGAAGCGCTGACGATATGGTCGCCGCCCTGGCACAGGGTGAGGATCGCGGTCATCTCGGCGGCCTGCCCCGTGGCGGTGGCGACGGCCGCGCGCCCGCCCTCGAGCGCGGCGACCCGCTCCTCGAGCACCGCCGTGGTCGGGTTGGACAGGCGCGTATAGACGTTGCCGAACGTCTGGAGGTTGAAAAGGCTCGCCGCGTGATCGGCCGAGTCGAACACGTACGAGGTGGTCTGGTACAGCGGCACCGCGCGCGAGCCGGTCGCCGGATCCGGGATCTGGCCGGCGTGGAGCGCGAGCGTTTCGATGCCGAACTTGCGGTCAGCCATGAATGCGGGGAATTGTTGCCGACGTTCCGGAATATATCATGCGTCGGCGAGCGGAAACCCGGCATCGGCTCGCCGATTTGATTTTGTCGAGGCGTTCTGTGACACTGGAATTCCGAGGACTTCGTGCTTCGCAAGAACATGAGTGCTCAACGGGCGCATACGATCCTCCTTGTCGAGGACGATCCTGACCTCGCCAAGCTGGTCAGGTTCAGGCTGGAGCGCGAGGGATGGAGCGTGCGCCACGTCAGCGACGGAGAGCAGGCGCAGCGCGAGTTCTCGGCTTCCCCGCAACCCGATCTGGTATTGCTCGACGTGATGCTGCCCTATCGGAACGGCTACGAGCTCCTCGCGGAGCTGCGCCGGCGCAAGGGATGGGAGGCGCTGCCCGTCCTCATGCTGACGAGCCGCGGCAAGGAGCAGGACGTGGTGAAGGGGCTCGCGCTGGGGGCGAACGACTACCTCAGCAAGCCGTTCAGGCCGGCCGAGCTGGTTGCGCGCGTGCGCAAGCTTCTGCCCAAGAGTTGAACGGTGCGCTCCGTCGATCCGCGTCTCCGCCTCGCGTCTGCCGTTCTGTGCTTGTCGTGCGCCTGGAGCGTTCTGGCGCAGGACGCGAGCCCTGGCGCGACGCCTGCAGGGGCCGCGAAGCCCGACGCCGCCAACCCGCGACAATCGGGAACGCCCGGGCAGACCGAAGTCGCCGCGAGCTATTCGCGCGAGTGGCTCAAGTACAACCCGGACGACTGGATCGATACGCGCGTAGAGGCCTTGCACAAATTCGCCGACCGCGCGCTCATCACCGGGGCCGCGACCGAATCGCAGCGCTACGGCCTTCGCGACACGACGGCGTCGCTGGGCGGCTATTACCCGCTCGCCGCGCGCACCACCGTGTACGCCGAAGTCGCCGCGAGCGGGACGCACCGTGTTCTTCCCAAGGACTCCGAGTACCTTCAGCTGACGCAGTCTTTCGGAACGGGCTGGGGCGTGCTTGCCGGCTACAAGCACGTCGACTACAACAGCACGAAGGTCGAGATCGGCGATCTCACTCTCGAGAAGTATTTTTCCAGCTACCGGGCGGCGTTTACCGCGTTTCCCAGCCACTCGAGCACGGCCGGAAACGCCGCGAGCTACCGCCTGCAGCTTAGCGCCTACTACGGCGAGAACGAGCAGAGCAACGTACAGGTGGTCCTCGTCAAGGGGACCGAGGTGGACAAGCCGACCGGGATCGATCAGGTGGTTGCGACCTCGGTGAAGAGCGGAGCCCTCTTCGGACGCCATTGGCTCCATCGCAGCTGGTCGCTCACCTGGAGCGTCGGGCGAACGCTCCAGGAGACCGCCACTCGCAATTCGGCGAGCGTCGGGCTGCGCTACCGCTTCTAGCCGGCCCGGGAGCGCCGGTGATCCCGCCTCTTGAGAATATGGAAGGCCTGCTCGGCGTGCTGGCGCTGCTGATGACGGGTTGCGCCGCGCTGCTGGGGCTCGCGTTCGCCATCCGCTTCGCGCGGGAATTCGGCGAGCGCAGGCAGCGGCGCTTTCGCGACCGGTGGGAGCCGGTGCTCCATGCTCGCATGGCGGGAGAGCGCGATCCCCTTCCGCGCCTGGCGCGCTCGGAGCGGGCTATGTTTCTCGCCCTGTGGTTGCATATGCTCGGTTATGTGCGCGACGAGGCCGCCGAGAATCTGAACGGCGTCGCGCGCGAGCTGGGGCTCGAGAGCTATGTGTTGCGTTCCCTCGATAGCGCGCGGGCGTGGCTCCGCATCCTCGCGACCCGAGCGGTCGCCGCGCTTCGACTCGAGCAGGCGACCGGGCGCCTCCTCGCCAAGGCGGCGCAGAGCCGCCGCCACTCCTCGCTCGCCGCGGTGCGCGCCTTGTTGCTGATACGTCCTGAGGCGGGGCTTGCCGCCTTGCAGACGCTGTTGGGCCATCTCGAATGGTCGCCCCAGTTGGTCGTCGAAACGTTCAAGACCGGCGGGGCCGCGGCGTGCGAGGTGCTGGGCGATATGATCGGCGCGGCGCTACCCGGGAAGGCCAAGCAGCTGATCCGGGTGGCCGAGCTGCTCGAGGATCCGTCCCTTCTCCCGGCGCTTCGCCGGCGGCTACTCTCGAACCGCGAGGAGGAGGAGGTCGGCGCGATCCTGCATTTCCTTGGAAAGTTCGGCTCCGCGGCGGACCGGGTCGCGGTGCGGTCCTTCCTGTCGCACCCGGCCTGGGTAGTTCGGGTTCAGGCGGCCGCGGCGATGGGCCGCATAGGCCTTCCCGAGGACCACGCGCCCCTGCTGCTCCTCGTGCGCGACGCGCACTGGTGGGTGCGCTACCGCGCCGCGCAGTCGCTCGTGAGGCTTCTCGGCCCGGCGGCGGCGCTACGGCTGCGCGAGCGGGACCCCGACGCCCGCACGCGCGAGATGCTGGACCGCGCAATGGCGGAGCCGGAGTAGCCGGCATGCAAGCCATCGTGCTCGGCATCACCTGGCTGCTGGGGGGCTACGTTATTGCCTGCTCCGCCGCGCAGATCGTCGTCAGCCTCATGACCTACCGCATCATCAGCCGCGGCAGGCAATTCCGGCGGGCGGAGGTCGCAGAGTTCCTGCTGACCGGCCTGGAGCCTCCGGTGAGCGTCATCGTGCCGGCGTACAACGAGGAAAAGACCATCGTGACCTCGGTGCGGTCGATGCTGCAGCTGCGCTACGCGGATTACGAGGTGATCGTCGTGAACGACGGCTCCCGCGACGGCACCTTGGCCGAGCTGACGGCCGCGTTCGGCCTCAGGCCTTTTCCCCAGGCGTACAACGCCCGGCTGCGGACCCAGCCGGTCCGCGGCGTCTATCACTCCCCGTCGCATCCCATGCTGTGCGTGATCGACAAGGAAAACGGCGGCGGCAAGGCCGACGCCAACAACTGCGGGATCAACGCGGCACGGTTTCCGCTCTTTTGCTGCGTCGACGCCGATTCGGTGCTCGAGCGCGACAGCCTTTTGCGCGCGGTCCAGCCCTTCATCGAGGACCCGCGTACGGTCGCCTGCGGAGGGACGGTGCGGCTCGCAAACGGCTGCAGTGTGAAGGACGGTCATCTGCTGAAGGCGGGGCTGCCCGGGAGCTGGCTCGCCCGGTTCCAGATCCTCGAGTATCTGCGCGGATTTCTGTTCGGTCGCATGGGCTGGTCCCAGGTGAACGGATTGCTGATCATCTCCGGCGCTTTCGGCCTGATGCACACGGACACGGTGGTCGAGGCCGGAGGCTACGATCCGGGCGCGGTGGGCGAAGACATGGAGCTCGTCGTGCGCATGCACCGCGTCCTCAACCGCAAGCGGCGGCGCCACCGCATCGTCTACGTCCCGGAGCCGGTGTGCTGGACCGAGGCCCCCGAGGACCTCGCCACGCTGCGCAGCCAGCGGACCCGGTGGCAGCGAGGGCTGTGCGAGAGCCTGTGGCTGAACCGCGGAATGCTGTGGGCCTGGCCGCCCAGCGTCGCGGGCTGGATCGCGTTCCCCTACTTCGTGCTGTTCGAATGGGCGACGCCCTTCTTCGAGACAGTCGGCTACCTTACGCTCGCGTACGTGCTTCTCATGCAGGGCGTGCCGGCGAAGCCGGCGGTCCTGCTCCTCCTCATCGCCGTCGCGTTCGGCGTCTTGCTGTCCTGCGTGGCGCTCCTGCTCGAGGAGATGTCGTTTCACGTCTATCAGCGCAAGGCGGACATGCTCAAGCTGTTCGCCGTGGCGTTGCTCGAGAATATCGGTTATCGCCAGCTCAATCTCGTGTGGCGGCTCGCCGGAACATGGCAGTGGCTCCGGGGCAAGCAGAAGGCGTGGGGCGCCATGCCGCGCAGAGGAATCGGCAGGGCCCCGGACTGAGGCGTCACGAGGATCCCTTCCACAGGCTTCTGACCTGCTCCGCCAGCGTCATCGGATCGAAAGGCTTAGCGATAACCCCCAGCGCCCCCAGTCCGCGCAGCCGGCTGATCTCCTCGGTGCGCGCCTTGGCGGTGAGAAACACGACAGGCAACGCCGCGGTGTCCGCCCGTCGACGGAGCTCGGCGAGCAGCTGAACTCCGTCCATGCCCGGCATCATGACGTCGAGCAGCACGAGCTGCGGGCCGAACTCGGCGATCGCCTCCAGCCCCTGCGCCGCCGAGCCGCAGGCGCGCACGCTGAAGCCTCCCACCAATTCGAGCGCGGACACGGTCACCGTGCGGATGTCATCGTCGTCCTCGATCAGGAGGATTCTCGTCAGATCTCCCGCAGCTCTCACGCCGGGGCCCCGCCTGCGAGGGGCAGCTCGAAGTGGAAGGTGCTTCCGCCGCCCTCGCGAGGCGCGAATCCGATCGTCCCGCCGAGGCGCTCGACGATGCCCTTGCAGATGCTGAGTCCCAGGCCGGTGCCGCCCGCCTTGCGCACGTGCGAGGCTTCGAGCTGAGTGAAGGGCTCGAAGAGATGCATCCTGAATTCCAAGGGTACTCCGGGGCCGCGATCGCTGACGCTCACCCTTGCCGTCGTCCCGAGCCTCTCCAGGCGGACTTCGATCACGGCCCCGTTCGGAGAGAACTTGCTCGCGTTGGAAAGAAGGTTGGTGACGACCTGCACCACGCGATCCGGGTCGGCTTGAACGCGCGCCCCGGCCGCGGAGGCGTTCAGTACCACGCGAACGCCCAGCGTGCCGGCAAAGGCCTCGTTCTCCCGGATCGAGCGCGCGACCAGGTCCGCGAGGTCGACCTCCTGTAGCGACATGACCATGCGCCCGGACAGCATCTTCTCCGTGTCCAGGATGTCGTTGACGAGACGGACCAGGCGATCGCAATTCTCAGTGGCGATCTGCACGAGCTGACGCGCCTTCTCGGGAAGCGCCCCGGTGACGCCGCTTGCGACGAGCCCGAGGGATCCGCGGATCGACGTGAGCGGAGTGCGCAGCTCGTGGCTCACCGTGGATACGAACTCGTTCTTCAGACGGTCGACCTCCTTGAGCGCGGAAATATCCGTCGCCAGCGAATAGTAGCCAACGACCTCGCCGCCCGGGCTCCGCCTCGGCACGAGGTGCACCGCGACGTCGATCGCTCTCCGGCCTTTCCGGAGAAAGGCAAAGTCGAAATTCACCTCCCTGCCGGCGAGCGCTTCGGTGATGCGCGGCTCGACCGTGCGCCAGTTGGAAGCGCCGAGCAGCTCCGGAAGCGCGCGGCCGTGAAACTCCTCTGCCGGGCGGCCGAACCAGCGCTCGAAGGCCCGGTTGTTGAAGATGAGCCGCCCTCCGCGGTCCACGTACGCGATGAGCGCGGGCACCGCGTCGGTGATCAGGCGCAGCTGTGCCTCGCCCGCTTTCAGCGCTTCCTCGGCGGCGCGCCCGAGGAGCTGGTGGCGGCGGATGACGACCATGGCCCAGACCAGAAGCGTGCCGCCGAGAGCGGTGCCCCAGAAGATCAGAAACGAGGAAACCCCCGCGCTGAATTCGGTGTCGGACCGGTGAGTGCGCAGCGAGCGGATTTCCTGCTGCTTGATCTCCTCGGCGAGGCGGCGGATCCGCGCGCTGAGCCGGGAGACTTCCTGATCGAGGGTCAGCAGCGCAGCGCCCGCGCCGGGGCCGCGAGCCCTGCGCTCGATGTCGCGGTCCAGGTCGCTGAGGAAGTCGGCCGCGAGCGCATCGAGCTCCCGCAAGCGGCGCCTCTGATTCGGGTCGATCACCTCGTTCCGCAGCTGGCCGAGCTCCTGGCTCGCCTCGTCGCGAGCGCCGCGGTACGCGGCGCGATCTTCCGGGTCCGCGGTGATGAGGAATTTTCGCTGCGCCGCCTCGGCGCGCAGCACCGAGCCGATCACCGATTCCAGGTGGCCGAGATCGGCGAGGACCTTGCCCTCGAGCCGCTCCGTGCTCACCAGGACGTCGATGCTGCGGTACGCGAACACCTCGACCAGGGCGACGACGGCGAGGCCGAGACCGAGGATCACGTTGATCTTGACCCCGAAAGACACGCGCTCCCGGGAGAGCAAGGGGGAGTTTGGCCGCGCCCCTTCCATCAGCCTCCCCGGGCCGCGCGCCTCAAAGCGTCGAGCAGCGCCTCGAACCGAGCGCGCTGGGCCGCGGTCGGCGCCGTATCGCGGCCGCGCCAGCGCGCCACGAGCGACTCGGCGGCGCGCGCCGCCCGCCCGGCTCCGGGCATGCCGAAGGTTTCCGCCGATCCGGCGATGCTGTGGAGCTCGCGCTCGATGCCGGCGAGCTCCGCGGACGCACCCTTGGCGAGGGCGTTCCAGGCCGCGTCGATGCGCGCGAGCCGCGCGCCGAGCCCCTCCCGGTAGGCCGCGCTCGCCTCCTTGAGAAATTCGCGGAATGTCGCCTGGCTCATGCCCGGACGGCCTCAGGATCCGGAGCGCCGAAGGACGGTCTCGAGCGCCTTGGCGAGGACATCCAGCTCGAAAGGCTTGGTGATATAGCCGTCGGCGCCGAGCGCCAGGCCTTTCAGCACCGCCTCGCGCGTCGCCTTCGCGGTCAGCATGATGACCGGCGTGCTCTTGAGCGCCGGATGCTGGCGCATCCTCGACAGGACGTCGAATCCATCGGCGTCAGGGAGCATCACGTCGAGCAGCACGATGTCCGGAGCGGGCTGGGCGCCCAGAGTCGAGACGATTTCGCTGCGGTTGCCGGCGACGCGCGGCGTGAAGCCCTCGAGGGCGAGGTAATGCTTCAGCAGCTTCGCGAGGCTCGGCTCGTCCTCGATGACGACCCCGACCGGCTCGCCGCGCGGGCCCGGAGCGCTGGGGTTTCTCGCGCGGCGCGCGATGCGCACGAAATACCCGTGGCGCTTGAGCGACGCGAGGCCTGCGGCCGCCTGCCGCGCGGACGCTTTGCGCGTGTCGGTTCCAGCCGCGGAGAGCTCCCGCTCCGCGAAGAAGTTGGTGAAATCCAGGGAATCGAGGCCGGCCTTCGAGGCGTGCGCGACGAACCCGAGGCGCAGGAGCTCTCCGAGCCCCTTGGTGACCCCCTCGAGCGTGAGCCCGGGCATGCCGGCGGCGATCTCGGAGACGCCGAGGACGCCGTCGACCCGCACGAGCAGGTCGAGCGCCGGGGTCGGGAGCGAGGTGTCCGAGTCGCGGATCTCCTTCGTGCCGCGCGCCGTCAGGACTAGAACATCGTCCTCCTGAAGGAGAGGCGGGCGTTCGCGCCCGCCGGCAACGCCCGGGTGGCCCGGGCGCGGCTCGCGAGGCCCGTGTCGGACGGACTGTTTCATGAGCTGTTCCCTCCGGGCGCCTGCGGAAGACGGTCGCATGATATCGCATGACCCCTCGAGGGTAGGGCGGCGCTCCGTGTCGCGTAAACCCTTACATGAAATGTCAGGTTTTTCCTAGGGGTCCGCACGAAGTGGATTTTGTTCGCGATCACGCATATAAAAACATGGGAACGACCGAGGCCAGCGAAGAAAATCGTCGTGCTCCATTCCCTCCTATCCCGCCCCTACGTTTTCGCCGCGCTCGCCCTGTCGGGCACGGGCTGCGCGGTCCCCGAGAAGACGAAATTCGCCTGCGGCGAAGAGCTCCCCTGCTGGCACCCGGGGAGGCCCCTCGTGAGCAGGGAGGGGGTCAGGGCTGCCGCGGGGGAACCGGACAAGGTCGAGCTCGGGAGCGGGACCGAGCGATGGTCCTACCGGAACGAGCCCCGCCGGGGCCGCTCCTGGCAGGTACTCGTCGCGGTCCCCTACTCTGGCGTCGTCGGCCTCCGCCACGAGTGGGTGACGGTGGAGTTCGTCGGCGATCGCGTCCGCGGCATCGAAGTGGAGTATTGAGCGGAATTCTTTCGCCCTGGGAGTGTTTGGGAAGGAGGGCACCAGTATGAGCACGACGCTATCCGAGCTGGCGGCCGCGAGACCCGAGTGTCTCCCGAGCGGCGCCCAGGACTCCCTGGAGCTGCTGGAGATTCTGCCGATTCTCGTCTGGCGATCGGGGCGCGACGCCCGATGCGACTACTTCAACCAGGCGTGGCTCGAGTTTACCGGCCGCCGCCTGGACCAGGAGCTCGGCGACGGCTGGGCCGAGGGCGTGCATCCCGAGGACCGCGAACGCTGCGTCAAGGAGTACCGGGAGGCCTTCGAAGCCCGCAGCCCGTTCGCGCTCGAGTACCGCCTGCGCCACCGCGACGGCGCTTACCGCTGGATCCGCGATCTGGGGCGCCCCCGCTGCTCGGCAGAGGGTGAATTCTCGGGGTACATCGGCGGGTGCATCGACATCACGGAGAGCAAGGCCGCCGACCAGCGCATCAGGGAGAGCGAGACCCGGCTGCGCGCGTTCATGAACAACAGCCCGTCGGCCATGTTCATCAAGGATCTCGAAGGCCGCTACCTGGACGTCAATCGGCGTTTCCTGCGGCTCTTCGGGCTGGATCGAGACGCCGTGGTCTGCCGTCGAGATGCGGAGGTCTTCGATTCCGATCTCGCGGACCAGCTCCGGGCGATGGACGCTCAGGCACTGTATACCGGCGCGCCCGTGGAGGCCGAGGAAGACGTCGGCTCCGCCGACGACCTGCGCACCCATCTCGTGTGCAAGTTTCCGATCGTCGACGCCGAAGGGAGCATCGCCGCGCTCGGCGGCATCCGCACGGACATCACCGAACGCAAGCGGGCGGAGCGGGAAATCTGCGACTCGCGGGAGCAATTGCGCGCGCTCGCTTCCCGGCTGAGCGCGGTGCGCGAGGAGGAGCGGGTCTCCATCGCGCTGAACCTGCACGACGAGCTCGGCCAGGTCCTCACGGTGGCAAAGCTGGACCTGTCCTTGCTGGAAAGCGCGTTCGAGTCGCGAAAGAAGCGGCTCTCCAAGGCGGGCGTTCTGCGCGAGCTTCGCTCGGTCGAGTGCACCCTCGACCGGGCCCTTGACGCCATCCGCCGGATCGTCTCGGAGCTTCGCCCCGCGGTCCTGAACGAGCTGGGCCTTGCGGCGGCGGTCGAATGGCTGGCGCAGGACTTCGAGAAGCGCGCACGCGTGCGCTGCAGCGTGGCGCTCTCGAAACCGCTTCCCGAGCCCGACAGGCAGCGCTCCATTGCGCTGTACCGGATCCTCCAGGAAGCCCTCACGAACGTGGCTCGCCACGCCCGCGCCAAGAGCATCGAGATCGAGCTTGGGGAGCACGCGGGCAGCTACGTGATGCGCGTGCGGGACGACGGGATCGGGGTTCCGGACGAACGGCTGCGCGACTGGCGCTCGCACGGCTTGAGCGGGATGCGCGAACGAGTGCTCATGTTCGACGGGCGGCTCGCGATCGAGCGCGGAACGGACGGCTGCACGACGGTGACGGTCAGCATCCCGCGGGGCGCCGGGACTACGGAGGCGGGTTAGCGCCTGCACGGACCGCTCGCGCATCGCCGCGCATGCCCAGTGATCAAAGTCATCATCGCCGACGACCATGAATTGGTGCGCGAAGGCATCAAGAGGATCCTGCGCAGGGAGCGCGGCATACGCGTTGTCGCGGAGGCGGCGAGCGTGGCCGAGCTCCTCGGGACCGTCGAGACTTGCGACGCGGATGTCCTGATACTCGACGTCAACTTTCCGGCCCGGAGCGGCCTGGACGCCCTCGTCGAGCTCAGCCGCAAGGAGCGCAAGCCTGCGGTGGTCATGCTCACCGTATACCCCGAGGATCGGTTTGCTCTGGCCGCGTTCAAAGCCGGGGCGCTGGCTTACGTGAGCAAGGCGAGCGCGGCGGCCGACCTCGTCAGCGCCGTTCGCAGCGCCGCGGCCGGCGAACGCCATCTGAGCCCGGTCGTCGTGGACCTGCTCGCGCACAAGCTGAGCGATCCCAGGGGCGGCGCGCCGCACGAAAACCTCAGCGCCCGCGAGGCGCAGATTTTGTCCATGATCGGCGCCGGTAAGCCGGCCCGGCGAATCGCGACGGAGCTTTCGATCGGCGTGAACACCGTGAATACCTACCGCGCCAGAATCCTGAAGAAAATGAGGATGCGGACCAGCGCCGAGCTGATCCGCTACGCGATCGAGCGCGGACTCGCGGGGTGAGCGTTTTCGATGTGTCATCGGAAATGCGACGCGACATGTCGGGGTTGCCCTGGCGCTCTTGGCAACGTGGGGCGCGGCGGCTATAAGTCAAAGCTAATGCACCGAGCATGCCGCGGCCCAGCGTGAGCAGAAAGAGCGAGCTCAGCAACATGTTGCTCGATGAGTCGCCCGACGCGGTCATCGCGACCAGCCGGGAGGGCGAGGTGTTTTATTGGAGCAAGGGCGCCCAAACCGTTTTCGGCTATAGCTGCGACGAGGCCATTGGTCGCTCGATCAACGAACTCATCGTGCCGAACGACCGCGCGGACGAGGAAGCGCGCATCCTTCGCGAGGCGCTCGAAACAGGCTTCTCGACCTACGAGTCGATCCGCCGGGCGAAGGACGGCTCGCTCGTCTACGTGGACATCTCGAGCAAGGCCGTCCGCGATGCCCACGGCCAGGTCGAATTCATCCTGTCCAGCAAGAAGGACGTCACCCATCTCAAGGTCCTGCGCGACGCGAAGCTGGTCGAAGCCAAATTTCGCGATCTCCTCGAGTCCACTCCCGACGGCATCGTGATGGTCAACGCAACCGGCCGAATCGTACTCGTCAACGCCCAGGCCGAAAAGCTGTTCGGATACGGACGGGGAGAGCTGCAGGCCAGGCCGGTGGAGGCGTTGCTCCCGGAGCGCATGCGCGGTTCCCATGTGCGGCACCGCTCGGGCTTCTTCGCCCAGCCGCGCATCCGGTCCATGGGTGTCGGGCTCGAACTGTACGGGCTGCGCAAGGACGGCAGCGAGTTTCCGGTCGAGATCAGCCTGAGCCCGCTTCCAACGGAAGAGGGCGGCACGCTCGTGATGAGCGCGATCCGCGATATCAGCGAACGCAAGAAGGCGGAGCAGAAATTCAGAGGTCTGCTCGAATCCGCTCCCGATGCGATCATCATCGTCAACAAGCGCGGGAACATCGTTCTCGTCAACTCGCAAACCGAAAGGCTATTCGGGTATTCCCGCTCCGAGCTGATCGACCAGGGAATCGAGCTGCTGCTGCCCGAGCGTTACAGAGAGGCGCACGCTGGTCATCGCCACGGCTTCTTCGCCGATCCGCGATTGCGCCCGATGGGGGCGGGCCTGGAGCTCTACGGACGGCGCAGAGACGGGAGCGAGTTTCCGGTCGAGATCAGCTTGAGCCCGATCGAGACCGAGGGCGAGGTCTTGGTCTCCAGCGCGATTCGCGACATTACCGAGCGCAAGCGCTTCGAGCGTGAGCTTCAGCAGAAGAACGTCGAGCTGGCGAACGCCAACGTAGCGAAGGATCGCTTCCTGGCGAGCATGAGTCACGAGCTAAGGACCCCTTTGAATGCCATTCTCGGCTTTACGGGAACGCTGTTGATGAAGCTCCCGGGGCCGCTCAACATCGAACAGGAGAAGCAGCTGCGTACCGTGCAGACGGGAGCCAAGCACCTGCTCGCGCTCATCAACGACCTGCTCGATCTCGCCAAGATCGAGTCGGGCCAAGTGGAACTGAAGCTGGTTCCGACCGACTGCAAAGAAGTGATCGAGGAGGTCGGTGCGTCGCTGCGTCCGCAAGCGGAAAAGAAGGGCCTCGAATTCACGGTGACGACGCCACATGCACTGACATTACGCACAGATCGCCGCACGCTGGGGCAGATCGTCATCAACCTTGTCAACAACGCGATCAAGTTTACCGAGCGCGGCAGCGTCAAGATCACCAGCGAGCAGCGCGAAGAAAACGGCACCAGGACGCTCGAGATCAGAGTCGAGGACACCGGCATGGGCATCCGCCCTGAGGACCAAGCGAAGCTGTTCGCCGCTTTCAGCCGGGTGGAGGCCGCGACAAGACAGATTCAGGAAGGCACCGGGCTCGGCCTGCACCTGAGCCAGAAGCTGGCCGGGGCGCTGGGAGGCCGGATCGAGCTTGAGAGCGAGTATGGCCGAGGCAGCGTCTTTACTCTGATATTGCGGGAAGGATGAGGCATGCAGGCGCGGATCCTGGTGATCGAGGACAACAAGGCCAATCTCGAACTCGTCGAGTATCTGCTGAAGGCATCCGGGTACGCGACGCTCACTGCCCGGGACGGCGAGGAAGGAGTCCGAACGGCGCGGCAAGAGTGTCCCGACCTGATAGTTTGCGATCTGCAGATGCCAATGCTGGACGGCTACGAAGTGGTGCGAGAAGTGAAGAAAGACCCGTTGCTGCGGCCGATTCCCATCATCGCCGTCACGGCCTCGTCCATGCCCGGAGATCGCAACAAGGTGCTTTCGAAGGGCTTCGACGGCTACGTGTCCAAGCCCATCGATCCGGAGAGATTTGTGCGGTCGCTCGAAGGCTTTCTGCCGCCCGGTCTGCGTGCCCACCGGGTCGCTGTCGATCCTTGATCGCGTAGCCATGGCAACGATACTCGTCGTCGACGATCGTCCGACGAATCGCCAGTTCCTGCTGACTCTGCTCGGGTACCGGGGACACGGGCTGCTCGAGGCCGCGAACGGTGCGGAGGCGCTCGAGCGCGTGCGCACGGGCCATCCGGACCTAGTAATCACCGACATCCTCATGCCCACCATGGACGGATACGAGTTTGTTCAGCGCCTGCGGGCCGAGCCGGAGGCCGCGCCGACCGAGGTCATCTTCTACACGGCCACCTACAGCGAGAAGCAGGCGAGGGCGCTCGCTGATACCTGCGGCGTGCGAATAGTGCTTCCGAAACCCTCAGATCCAGAGAAGATCCTTGCCGCGGTGGACGAGGCGCTCGGCGTCGAGGTCGGCGCCGCGGATCCGGGCGCGTCGCCTCCGGGCGACGCCGGAGCCCTGGGCAAAGTGGACGATCAGCTCGCGGACTTCATCGGGGAGCTGCAGGCAGTCAAGGCGAAATTCGACGGCATCGCCGAGAGCAGCGGAAACGTGCCCTCACAACGCGACGAGCTGGCGCGACTTTCTGAGCAGTTCTCGCGGAACGTGATCAACCTGCAGCGGATCGTCTCGCGCCTGTCCGCGATCATCGATGTCGGAATGGAAATCAGCTCGGAGAGGCAGCCCAAGCGCCTGGTCGAGTTGTTCTTCGCAGCCGCCTGCGACATCATCGATTCGAGATATGCGGCAATCGGCATGCTCGACGAGCAGGAATACGCTCTGAAATTCGTCTTCGCCAAAAGCCTGGACGCACAGGTCTTCCAGGACGCCGATAGGAGCCGCAAGGGCCTCCTGGGAGCCTTGCTTGCCGGGGGCGGTCCGGTTCGCGGCAAGGGCGGCAGCGGGAGGGCCGACGAAGCGCTCCCGCCGGGCCATCCTGAGGTGCGGAACTTTCTGGGAGTTCCGGTCGCGTCCAAGGAGCGGGTATACGGTTGGATGCTCTTCGCCGACAGCCGCGGCGGAAGCGAATTCGGCGAGGAAGACGCGTGCCTCGCCTCCATGATGGCGACCCGCCTCGCCGTGCTCTATGAGAACGCCGTGCTCTACGACGTCATCCAGAGGCACGCCGCTCAGCTGCAGGTGGAAATCTCCGAGCGGCGACACGCCGAACGGGCTGCCCGCGAAAGCGAGGCCAAGTTCCGGGAGCTCATCGAACAGGCCTCGGACGGCGTCTTCGCCACCGACTCAGAAGGCAACTTCAAGCTCGTGAACTCCAGATTCCGCGAGATGCTGCACTACGAAGAGGACGAGTTGCTCCGGCTCAACGTCGCGGATACCTACCCCGAGCGGGAGAGACCGGCGTTCCTGGAGCGCCTGGCGAAACTCGGCGAGACCAAGAGCCGACTGTTCGAGCGCATGATGAAACGCAAGGACGGCACCCTGTTTCCCGTGGAAGTTTCGGTCCGCCGGCTTTCGAGCGGGCTGAATCAGGGCATCGTTCGCGACATCACCGAGCGAAACGCCGCCGCCGCCGCCCTCGCCGAGAGCGAGTTCCGCTTCCGCCAGCTCACGGAGAACATCACCGAGGTGTTTTGGCTCACCGATCCGGCCAAGAACGAGATGCTCTACATCAGCCCCGCGTACGAGAAGGTCTGGGCCCGCGACTGCGGCCACCTCTACGCATCGCCGCGCGACTGGGTCGAGGCGATCCATTCCGATGACCGGGAGCGCGTCCTCGCCGCCGCCGTCGCGAAGCAGGCCCGAGGGGACTACGACGAGGAATACCGCATCGTCCGGCCGGACGGCTCCACGCGCTGGGTTCGCGACCGCGCTTTCCCGGTTCGCGACGCGCACGGCCGGGTATACCGCATCGCCGGCGTCGCCGAGGACGTCACGGAGCGCAAGGAGGCCGAGATCCGCATCACCAGCCTCAACCGCGTCTACGCCGTGCTGAGCGGCATCAACAAGCTCATCGTGCGCGTGCGCGATCGCAGGGATCTCTTCGACGAAGCCTGCCGCATCGCTGTCGAGGCGGGAAACTTCGGGATGGCGTGGATCGGCGAAATCGACCGGACATCGCTAGACGTTGCGCCGGTCGCCTGGATGGGCATGGACGGCGACGTGGCCCTGCTGAAGGCGAGCGCGCGCCCGGACGTCCCGGAAGGCCAGGGAATGGTGGGCCGGGCCATTCGCGGGAGGAAACCCGTGATCACGAACGATATCGGCGCCGATCCGGGGGCCGGCGGGCCCCGCCGCAAGGAGGCGCTGCGGCGCGGCTTCAACTCCATAGTCGCCATGCCGCTGATAGTGGGCGGCGAGGTGTCCGCCACGCTCACGCTGTTCGCCAGGGAACGGAACTTCTTCAGCGAGGAGGAGCTGAAGCTGCTGACCGAGCTTGCCGACGATATCTCGTTCGCGCTCGATCACATCGAGAAAGCGGACAGGCTCGACTACCTCGCCTACTACGACGCGACGACGGGAATCGCGAACCGCAAGCTGCTCCTCGAGCGCCTCGATCAGCGCATACGCATCGCGGCTCCGCGGAAGGAAAGGCTGGCGCTGGCGATCCTGGACATCGAGCGCTTCAAGAGCATCAACGATACCCTGGGGCGGCACACCGGCGACCAGCTGCTCAAGGCGGTCGCCGATCGCTTCGCCAAATTCCTCGACGATCCCGACCGGCTGGGCCGGGTTCTGGGGGATCAGTTCGGCATCATCATTCCGGACGCGCGCGGCGAAGGTGAAGTCGCGCGCCGCATCGACGAGAAGCTGAGAGTCTGCGTCGGCGCGCCGATCCGGGTGGGAAGCACCGAGCTCAGGATTTCCGCCAAGGCGGGCGTTGCCCTCTACCCCGACGACGGGTCAGACGCCGACGCGCTCTTCAGGAACGCCGAGGCGGCGCTCAAGCGGGCCAAGGCGGCCGGCGAGCGCTGTCTGTTCTACGCGCAGAAGATGACCGAGCGCGTCGGAGAGAATCTCGCGCTCGAGAACAAGCTGCGGCTGGCGGTCGAGAACGAAGAGTTCGTACTGCACTACCAGCCCAAGGTCGACGCGGCGACGCGGAAGATCGAAGGGATGGAAGCGCTGATCCGCTGGCACAGCCCAGGGCTGGGCCTCGTCCCGCCCGCGCACTTCATTCCCCTTCTCGAGGAAACGGGTTTGATCCTGGAAGCCGGCGCCTGGGCCCTGCGCCGGGCCGCTCTCGACTACCGGCGATGGTCCGAGCGGCGCCTGAACGCCCCGCGCGTCGCCGTCAACGTCTCGGCGATTCAGATGCGCCGCCGCGATTTCGTGGAGACCGCGCTCGCCTCGGTCGGAGCCGGCGAGGGCCGGACGGGCATCGACATCGAAGTCACCGAAAGCCTCGCCATGGAGGACATCGAAGCCAACATCGGAAAGTTCGAGGCGCTGCGCCGGGCGGGAATGGAAATCGCGATCGACGACTTCGGCACCGGGTACTCGTCGCTCGGCTACCTCGCGAAGCTTCCGGTCCAGTCGCTCAAGATCGACCGCTCGTTCATCGTTTCGATGCTGAAGGATCCCGCGGTGATGACGCTGGTCTCGACCATCGTGTCGCTGGCGCACACCCTCCGGCTCAAGGTCGTCGCCGAGGGCGTGGAGTCGGAGGAGCAGGCAATCGCGCTTGCGCGGCTCGGCTGCGATCAGCTGCAGGGCTATTTGATCGCCAGACCGCTGCCCTTCGACGAAATCACGAAGTGGCTGGAGGCGCAGGCCGCCTAGCGGGGGGTCAGTAGGAAAGCCATTGCGGGCGCTTGGCCGAAATGACGCGCGTGTTCACGCCGCACCAGTTCAGTCCGCCGAACAACCGGCCGTGCTCGATCTTCACGCAGCGGTCCATCACCGTCTCCAGCCCCGCGGCCTCGGCTTTCGCCGCGGCCTCAGCGTTCAGCACGCCCAGCTGCTGCCACAGCACCTTCGCGCCGATCGCGATGGCGTCCTCGGCGATCGGCATGATGTCCCGGGTCTTGCGGAAGCAGTCGACGATGTCGACCTCCACGGCGCTTTTTTGACTGACCTCGCGCAGAGACGGGTAGCACTTCTGCCCGAGGATCTGCTCGTAGCGCGGGTTCACCGGGATCACCGTGTAGCCGTGCTCGATCATGTATTTCGCGGCGAAGTAGCTGGGGCGGAACCAGTCTCCCGAGAGGCCGACCACCGCGATCACTCGGCTCGTCTTGAGAATTCGGCGCAAGCCCGGGATGTCGTCGACCATGGCTCCGGAATTCTATCGTATAGTTCCGACCTCACCATGGCAGCCACGCGGACCGCAGCCCAGATCCTCGTCGACGCGCTGAAGATCCACGGCGTCGAAGCCGCTTTCTGCGTCCCCGGGGAGAGCTATCTCGCGGTGCTCGACGCGCTCTACGACGCGCGCGAGGAGATCCGGCTGATCGTGGCGCGCCAGGACGGCGGCGCGGCCTACATGGCGGAGGCCTACGGCAAGGTCGCCGGCAAGCCGGGCATCTGCTTCGTCACGCGCGGCCCCGGCGCGACCAACGCCTCGATCGGAGTGCACACCGCGCACCAGGATTCCACGCCGATGATCGTCTTCGTCGGACAGGTGCCCGGCGAATTCTCGGACCGCGAAGCGTTCCAGGAGATCGACTACCGGCAGATGTTCGGGCCGATGACGAAATGGGCGGCGCAGATCGACCGCCCCGAGCGCATGCACGAGTACGTGAGCCGTGCCTTCCACCTGGCGATGTCGGGACGCCCCGGACCGGTGGTGCTCGCGCTGCCCGAGGACATGCTGACGCAGACCGCCAGCGTCGCGGACGTCGCGCCCTATCAGGCGGTGCAGGCGAGCCCTTCGGCGGCCGACATGGACAGGCTGCGCGGCCTGCTCGCGCGCTCGCAGCGGCCGCTCGTCATCCTCGGCGGCACGGTGTGGACGCGCGAGGCCTGCCGCGATTTGCAGGCTTTTGCGGAGAATACGGGGCTGCCGATCTCCGCCTCGTTCCGCTTCCAGGACCTCTTCGACAACAACCACGACCATTACGTCGGCGACGTGGGAATCGGCATCAACCCGAAGCTCGCGGCGCGAGTGCGCGACTCGGACGTGCTGCTCGTCATCGGCGCGCGCCTGGGCGAGATGACGACCGGGGCGTATACCCTCGTCGAGCCGCCGCGGCCGAAGCAGAAGCTGGTGCACGTGCACGCCGGGGCCGAGGAGCTGGGGCGCGTCTACCAGGGCGAGCTGCTCGTCAATTCCGGCATGCCGCAGTTCGCCGCGGCCCTGAGGAATCTCAGGCTCGACGCCGCGGCGTGGAAATCCTGGCGCGAGCAGGCGCGCGCCGACTACGTCGAGTGGACCCGGCCCGCGCCGATCCCGGGAAAGGTGCAGTACGCCGAGATCGTCGCGTGGATGCGCGAGCATCTGCCGAAGGACGCGATCATCGCGAACGGCGCGGGCAACTTCGCCGGATGGATCTCGCGCTTCTACCGCTACCCCGGGCTGCGCACCCAGGTCGCGCCGACCAACGGCTCGATGGGCTACGGGGTGCCGGCAGGCATCGCCGCCAAGGTCGCCCGGCCCGATCGCCTCGTCGTCTCGGTGAACGGCGACGGCGACTTCCTCATGAACGGCCAGGAGCTCGCGACCGCCGTGCAATACGAGCTGCCGGTGATCTTCATCGTCGTGAACAACGGCATGTACGGCACCATCCGCATGCACCAGGAGCGCGAGTACCCGGCGCGGGTCTACGCGACCGCGCTCCGGAATCCGGATTTCGCCGCGCTCGCGCGCGCCTACGGCGCGCACGGCGAGCGCGTCGAGGAAACTGCGGAGTTTGCGCCGGCATTCGAGCGCGCGGCGAAGTCGGGCAAGCCTGCGCTCATCGAGGTGCGCATCGATCCGCAGGCGATCACGACCTCGACCACGCTCGACGCGATCCGGGCCCGCGCGCTCAAGGGCTGAACGCGCGCTTCAGTGGCGCTCGGCGTTCAGGTCCGCGAGATACACCACGTAGGGCGGGATGTCCCCCGCCGGGTAGAAGGTGCGTCCGTAGCGCTGCCACAGGTCCTGCGCCCGGACTGGATCGCCGGCCGCGTGCGCCCCGAGCATGGCGGTGCTGAGGAGAAAGCGCCCCCACGTGTCTCCGCCCGCCGCGGAGCCCTCGAGCAGCGCCTCGGCGCGCGCCAGCATCGCCTTGGCGTCGTACGCCGCGATCGCCGCGTAGACGTCCAGCCGATCCCGGATCTGGCGCGAGCGGGGCGTGCAGGCGAGCCACTTGCGCTCGATCCACAGCGGACGCAGCTGCGCCAGGTCCAGGGAGCTCAGCGTCACCTCGGCCGCGGTCTGCAGCTGATCGACCGCGGTCCTCGACGGCGCCTCCCCGCATATCGCGCCCGGGTGCTTGAGGACCAGCGTGATTTCCGCGGCGAGTCTCTCGGTGGATTGCAGGGGATCGGCGGCGCGGTCGCCGAGAAGGCGGGCGATCTCCACAGCCACCGATTGCCGGCGAAGGACGGGCGACGGCTCGAAAAACGAGACCGGAGCCTTGAGGTGCGCTCTGGGCGTTTTCCCGATCATCTCGGCGATCGGCAGCGGCGCCAGAGAAAGGTTTTGCAGCCCGCGAGCCTTGCTGTCCTCGAAGCGCGCTCGCGGAGCTTCGATCTGCACATAGGGGCGGAAGTCGGAATTCACCGGGGCCGAAAGCGAGGCGAACAGCGGCTCGATCAGCGCCTTGTCGCCGAGGCTGCGCGCCGCGATCTCCTCCAGGCGCGTGATGCCGACCCGCGCGAGCTCGTCCATGAAGCCCCGCTCCTTCACGGGCAAGGGTCCCGGGCGGGGCACGCGTCCTTCGGCGACGGCCACCACCAGAAGATCCCCGGAATTCGCCTCGTAGATCTCGTAATCCGAGAAATTCTCGCGCAGCGCGCCGAGCACCGACGCGAACAGCTGGTCGTTGAATTCGTAGACCTGCACCCACTGGACGAACAGGCCGCCGGGAGCGAGGTAGCGCTTCGTGTCGCGGTAGAACTCCTTGGAGAACAGGCTCGCGACCCCGTTGACCCAGGGATTCGAGGGCTCGGCCATGATGACGTCGTAGCGTCTGTTGTGGCGGGCGAAATAGCTCTTGGCATCCTCGAAGAACACGTGGCTGCGCCGGTCGTTGTAGGGGCGAAGCACGCGCGGCGCGAAGGCCATCGCGCCCTGCACCATCGCCGGCTCGATCTCGATGGTGTCGACCTCCCGCGGCCCGCTGTGCGAGAGCGCCACCTCGGCCGAGAGGCCGGAACCCCACCCGATGTTGGCGAAGGTTTGCGCGTCGGGCTTGATGAGGAGCGCCAGCGCCGCCACCATCGTCATGGTGTACTCGTCCGGCGACGGCGGACGCTCCATGTCCAGCTGGATCCCGGCGTCCGGTTTCCCGTTGGTGACGATGGTGAGCAAGCTGCCTTGCTGCATGCGGATCGCGACCGAGGCGGTCTTGCCGTCGCGGTAGTAGATCACGCTTCCCGATTCGGGTTGCGCCAGGCCGTAGCGGAAAACGCCCGACGAGAGCCGCTCGGGGGCGAGGATCTCGATGCGCGCGGTCGCGACCGCGGCGAGCATGCCCGCGATGAGCGCTGCGAACGCGTGCGCGCGCCGCAGCCGCTCCTGCGTGTAGCGCAGTATCCAGGCGCCGAGCAGCATGTCGATCGCCGCGCCGAGGACGAGCGCGAGCTTCAGCCCGGCGTTGGGCAGGAGCAGATGGACGGCGATCAGCACGCCGGCGATCGATCCCAGGGTGTTCGCCGCGTACACTTGGCCGATCGCGCGCTCGCCGCGCCCGCCGCGCAGCAGCACGTGGGTGAAGAGCGGCAGTGTCATGCCGGCGAGGAAGGTCGTCGGCAGCATCACGGCGAAAGTGAGCGCGTGACTGAACAGGTTGAACAGCACGTAGGCGCGGTCGCTCTTCTGCAGCACGCTCAGGGCCCACGCCATCCAGTCGAAGGTCCAGTGGTACACGAACACGGTCGCCAGCGCGGCGAGCCCCATCAGGACCTGCACCACCCCGGCGAAGCGCACCGGGTCGGAAATGCGGTCGATGCGGCGCCGGATCCAGAGGCCGCCGAGCGCGAGCCCGGTGATAAAGGCGGAAAGCATCAGCTCGAAGGCCTGGAACGACGAGCCCAGCACGAGCGAAAGCATCCGGATCCAGACGATCTCGTAGATGAAGGACGCGAGGCCGGTGACGAAGGCTCCGGCGATGAACAGGCGGATGATGTAGGCGCCGGCCGGCGTCGGCGCCGCCGCCGCGGGGGC
>DATEGT010000201.1:0-4627 GCA_035280025.1 Burkholderiales bacterium
CGGCTGCTGCAGGCCGGCCGCGTCGAAGGCCTCGCCGGCGCGAGCCTGCCGATGCTGATCCGCGCGCTCACCTACCGCGACGAGCCGCTCGCCGCGGTCGTCGAGAAGGCGATGAGCGGCGGAGTCGAGGGCGTCGTCCACCTCACCTCCGACCGCTGCAATGGCCCGAACCGAAGCTGAGATCGTGAACAAGCTCGGCCTGCACGCGCGCGCCGCGGCAAAGCTCACCGAGGTCGCGGGCGCGTTCGCCGCCGAGGTGTGGCTGTCGCGCAACGGCCGCCGCGTGAACGCAAAGAGCATCATGGGCGTGATGATGCTGGCCGCCGGCAAGGGCAGCCGCGTCCTGATCGAGGCCGACGGCGAGGACGCCGAAAACGCGGTCTCCGCCCTGGCGAAGCTGATCGCCGAGCGCTTCGGCGAAGACGAGTGAGCGCCCGGTGAAGCCCGGCGAAACCCGCGCGGCGGCGAGCTTCACCCTGCACGGCGCCGGGGTGTCCGGGGGGATCGCGATCGGCCACGCGCACCTGGTGTCGACCGCGCGCCTGGAGGTCTCGCGCTACGAGGTCGGCACGCAGGAGACCGGCGCCGAGATCGCCCGCTTCGACAGGGCGGTCGCCCAGGTGGAGAGCGAGCTCGCCGGGCTGCAGGCGAACCTCCCCGCGGGCGCGCCCCTGGAAATGAGGGCGATCCTCGGCCTGCACGCGATGCTGCTCAAGGACTCCGCGCTTTCGGAGGTGCCGCGCGACCTGATCCGCAACCGCCGCTGCAACGCCGAGTGGGCGCTGACGCAGCAGCTCGACTACCTGGTGGCGCAGTTCGAGGAGATGGAGGACAGCTACCTGCGCGAGCGCAAGCAGGACGTGGTGCAGGTGGTCGAGCGGGTGCTCTCGGCGATGCTCGGCACCGGGCACGCGCCGCCCGAGCCCTCCCGGGAGGAAGACGTGATCGTGGTCGCGCACGACCTGTCTCCCGCCGACATGATCCTGTTCAAGCAGCACCGCTACGCGGGCTTCGTCACCGACCTCGGCGGCGTCACCTCGCACACCGCGATCCTCGCGCGCAGCCTCGCCCTGCCCGCGATCGTCGGCCTGCATCACGCGCGCGGCATGATCCGCGAAGGCGAGACGCTGATCGTCGACGGGCGCGAAGGCGTTCTGATCGTCGACCCGGGCGAGCAGGTGCTCGCCGAGTACCGCGAGCGCGCCCGCCGGATCGAGACCGAGCGCGAGAAGCTCAAGCGCCTGCGCAGCTCGCGCTCGGCGACGCTCGACGGAGTGGAGGTGGCGCTGCAGGCCAACATCGAGCTGCCGCAGGACGTCATGGAGGCGGCCGAGGCCGGGGCGATGGGCATCGGCCTCTTCCGCAGCGAGTTCCTGTTCCTCAACCGCGACGACCTGCCCTCCGAGGACGAGCAGTTCGAGGCCTACCGCAGGGTCGCCGACGCGATGCACGGCCGCCCGGTGACGATCAGGACCCTCGATCTCGGCGCCGACAAGACGGTCAACGGGGCAGACCGCGGCGGCCCGAACCCCGCCCTGGGCCTGCGCGCCATCCGCTTCTGCCTCGCCGAGCCGCAGATGTTCCTCACGCAGCTGCGGGCCATCCTGCGCGCCTCGCGCCACGGCAAGATACGCCTTCTCATCCCGATGCTCGCCCACGCCCACGAGATCGAGCAGACGCTCGCCGCGGTGCGCCAGGCGCGCGAGATGCTGGACGACCAGAAGACCCCCTACGACCGGCGCATACCGATCGGAGGCATGATCGAGATCCCGGCCGCGGCGCTGTCGCTGCCGTACTTCCTGAAGAAGCTCGACTTCCTCTCGATCGGCACCAACGACCTGATCCAGTACACGCTCGCGATCGACCGCACCGACGACACCGTGGCGCACCTCTACGATCCGCTGCATCCGGCGGTGCTGCAGCTGATCGCGCAGACCATCCGCGGCGCCAAGCGCGCCAGGACGCCGGTGGCGGTGTGCGGCGAGATGGCCGGCGACGCGGCCATGACGCGGCTCCTGCTCGGCTTCGGGCTGCGCGAGTTCTCGATGCACCCGGCTCAGCTGCTCGCGATCAAGAACGAGGTGCTGCGCACGCGCATCCGTGAAGCGGAGAAGGGGGCGGCGCGCGTCACCCGCGAGCACGACCCCGCGAAGGCGCGCGCGCTGCTCGCGAAGCTCAACGCATGAAGGCCCGCGGGCCGGAGGACGGATCCTCGCTGAGGGAGATCCTGGTCGTCGAGCAGACCGACCCCCGGCTGCGGCGCCGCTGGTTCGAGAGCGACTTCTTCGACCTGTTCACCTGGCAGGACCCCGACGGCGCCTTCGTCAAGTTCCAGCTCTGCTACGACGTCGACCTCGACGAGCGCGCGCTCGTCTGGAGCAGGAAGGAAGGCTTCCACCACGACGGCGTGGAGAACACGCGGCGCATGACGCCGATCCTCGTCTCCGGCGGGAGGTTCGATTCGGGAACCGTGGTGCCGCGCTTCGAGCGCGAGTCGGCGGGCATAGCCGCCGAGGTGCGCGCCTTCGTGCTCGCCAAGATCCGCGAGCACCTGATCCTGCTGCACCAGAGGAAAGTGCGCCGCCGGCGGGTGCGGCGCGAGCCCTGGCAGGAGCGGAAGCGCACGGCCGATTGACGCCGCATCGCCGCTGAGGTAACGTCCCCCATCGCGCCGATTTGACTATCAGCTTGCAGGCGCCGCCGCGGATCTCCGCGGCGAAAAACAAATATTGCTAAAGCGAGGGCGACCCGTTTAGCAGGCAAGCTGCTAAGCGGGTTTTCGTTTTCATGGCACCGGACGGCAGCACCACACCGCGCTCGGTCGGAGCGGTCAAGCCGCAGACCTTGCATTTCGCGCAGCCGCTGCGCTTTCGCAGCGGCGCGACGCTCGACGCGTACGATCTCGTCTACGAAACCTACGGCAGGCTGAACGCGGCGAAATCGAACGCGGTGCTCGTCTGCCACGCGCTGAACGCCGCGCACCACGTCGCCGGCTACTACCAGGACCAGCCCGACAGCACCGGCTGGTGGGACAACATGATCGGGCCGGGCAAGCCCCTGGACACCGAGAAGTTCTTCGTCGTCGGCGTGAACAACGTCGGCGGCTGCTTCGGCTCGACCGGCCCGAAGAGCGCGAACCCGGCGACCGGCAGGCCCTATGGCTCGGCCTTTCCCGTGGTCACGGTCGAGGACTGGGTGAACGCCCAGGCCCGCCTCGCCGACCGGCTCGGCATCGATTCCTTCGCCGCGGTGATGGGCGGGAGCCTGGGCGCGATGCAGGCGCTGCAGTGGGCGATCAGCTACCCGGACCGCATCCGCAACTCGATCGTGGTCGCGGCCGCGCCCAAGCTCTCGGCGCAGAACATCGCCTTCAACGAGGTCGCGCGCCAGGCGATCACCACCGACCCGGATTTCCACGGCGGCGACTACTACGGGCACGGCGTGGTGCCGCGCCGCGGCCTGCGCCTCGCGCGCATGATCGGGCACATCACCTACCTGTCGGACGACGCCATGATGGAGAAATTCGGGCGCGCGCTGCGCTCGGATTCGATCAAGTTCCATTTCGACGTCGACTTCGAGATCGAGTCCTACCTGAGGCACCAGGGCGACAAGTTCTCCGAGTACTTCGACGCCAACACCTACCTCCTGATCACCCGGGCGCTCGACTACTTCGACCCGGCGGCGGAGCACGGCGACGACCTGTCGAAGGCGCTCGCCGCGGCGAAGGCCCGGTTCCTCGTGGTGTCGTTCACCTCCGACTGGCGCTTCGCGCCGGCGCGCTCGCGCGAGATCGTCAAGGCGCTGCTCGACAACCGCCGCGACGTGTCGTACGCCGAGATCGACGCGCCGCACGGCCACGACGCCTTCCTGCTCGACGACGCGCGCTACCACGCGCTGGTGCGGGCGTATTTCGACGGCATCCTCTCGCGCCTATGACCGGCAACGGGCAGGTCGCGCTCTCCGAGCGGTCGGACTTCCACGCGATCGCCGCGTGGGTCAAGCCCGACTCCTCGGTCCTCGACCTGGGCTGCGGCGACGGGGTGCTGCTCCGGTACCTGCGGCGGACGCGCAACGCGCGCGGCTACGGCATCGACATCGACGACGCCAACGTGCTCGCCTGCGTGAAGAACGGCGTGAACGTGATCCAGAGCGACCTGGAGCGCGGCCTCGCGGGCTTCGACGCCGGCTCCTTCGACTGCGTGATCCTGTCGCAGACCCTGCAGGCGGTGCGGCGCACCGAGGAGATCGTGCTCGACATGCTGCGCGTCGGGCGCGAGGCGATCGTGTCGTTTCCGAACTTCGGCCGCTGGGACCTGCGGCTGCAGATCGCGCTCGGGGGCAGGATGCCGATGTCGCCCGAGCTGCCGTACGAGTGGTACAACACGCCCAACGTGCACCTGTTCACCATCGCCGACTTCGAGTCGTTCTGCGCGAGCCACGGCATCCGCGTGCTCGAGCGCGTCGTCCTGCACCGCGGGCGCCCGGTCGGCACGCTCGTCAACCTCTTCGGCAGCCTCGCGGTCTACCGCATCCAGAAGTCGTCCGCCTAGCGCATCATGCGCTACGACGCGATCGTCATCGGCGGCGGCCACAACGGCCTGGTCTGCGCCTGCTACCTCGCCGGCGC
>DATEGT010000202.1:0-4253 GCA_035280025.1 Burkholderiales bacterium
ACGGTGCCGACGATCCCGGCCCCGCCGAGCATCCACAATAGCAGGAAGATGATCTCGCCGGCGTACATGTTGCCGTAGAGCCGCAGCGAGTGCGACAGCGGCTTGGAGACGTATTCGACGAGGTTGAAGAGCAGGTTCGGCACCCACAGCAGCGGGTTCGAGCCGAACGGCGTGCAGAACAGCTCGTGGATCCAGCCGCCCGCGCCCTTGACCGCGATCGAGAAGTAGATCATCAGCAGCCACACCGACAGCGACAGCGCGAAGGTGGTGTTGACGTCGGCGGTGGGAACGAAGCGGAATCCGTGCGGCGCGAAGGGACGCGTGAACCACCCGATGATGTCCGCCGGCAGGAAGTCCATGGCGTTCATCAGCAGCGCCCACAGGCCGACGGTGAGCGCGGTGGGCGCGATGAACCTGCGGTCGCCCTGGAAGATGTCCTTCGCCTGCCGGTCGACGAACTCGCAGGCGAGCTCGACGAAGGCCTGGCGCCTGCCGGGCACGCCCGGGGTCGCGCCGCGCACCACCCACCAGATGAAGCCGATGCCGACGATCCCCAGCGCCACCGCCGTGAGCAGCGAGTCGACGTTGAGCGTCCAGAACGATCCCTCGCCGAAGGAGCGCTCGAAGAACGTCAGGTGATGGCCGATGTAGGAGCTCGGGGTCAGTTCATGCTCGGCGGCCATTGCTGCTCTCGGTCAACCCTACTTTTCGCGAACCCATGCTGCCATGGTGAAAATCAGGACCGAGGCGATGAACGCGCCTATCAGCCCGATTGCAACGACGTTCCTGTACGTCGCCAACACGGCCCACAGGAGGACGACCATGAGGACCACTTTGACGGCCTCGGCCCTCAAAGCGGCGTATAGAGCCTCCCCTGCAGACTTCGGTTTGCTGCGCGCCGCCAAGGCGACGAAAGCCAGGCTGGCGATGATGCCTATCGAGCCGCCCAATGCGGCGGAGATCGCGCCGTGTATCCCGGCGAGCCAGGCCGACAGCAGACTTGCGGCAGCGGTGCATAGAATCTGCAACCCGATCACCGGGCGGAAGACCTGCCACACGCCCCACCCCGCTGCTAAAAACCGCAGAATTTTAAGGGAAACCGGCCCGGGGCGTCAATTTGACGCAGTGCAATATCTCACGCCGGAGCTCAAATCGGATAGACCAGCGAAGTGGGCGCGACATCCGAGTCGAGCACGCAGATCTTTTCCCTGAAATGCAGCCGCCCCGCGGCGACGGCGATGCGGTCGTTGTAGCTGCCCGAGACGAAATGCTCGCTGCGCTGCTCCGGAAAGGTCCGCAGTATCTGGAAATTGGCCTGTGCGCGCAGCTCCTGCCCCGAGGCGGCCTGGATGCGGAAGCCGGAGACGGTGTGGCGCTGCATGTGCGGCTCGTAGTCCTCCGACTGCCCGATCGCGACGATGCGGTCGAACATCGCGGTGCGCGAGGACAGGGACACGAGGTCCTGGTCCGGCCCCAGGCGCAGGTTGCGCCGGGTGGTGATCCGGTAGACGCAGGCCTCGAGGAAGAACTCCGGCCACTGCTGCAGCCTGCCGCCGTCGAGGCATTCCGCGTAGCGGGCGTAGAACTCCTGGACGTCGAGGCGCAGCTCGGCCGTCAGCACTGCTTTCTCCGCGGGCATGCCCCCTCCGATGTAGGCGACCGCGCCGCGCTCAGGCATAGGCGGGCGCGATCCGTATGTCCGCCTCGCCGACGCCTTCGACGTAGGCGTGCAGGGCGTCTCCCGGCCTCACCTGGGAGACGCCGGCGGGCGTTCCGGTCATGATGACGTCGCCGGGATAGAGCGTATACATCGACGAGCCGAATTCGATCAGGCGCTCGACGTCGTAGACGAGGTATTGCGTGTTCGAGCTCTGCCGGATCTCGCCGTTGACCGTGATCGAGAGGTCGAGGCGGTTCGGATCGCCGACCTCGTCCGCGGTCGTGAGCCACGGCCCGAGCACGCTGTAGGTGTCGATCGACTTGCGGAAGCACTGCAGCTCGGGCCCGCGCACCGTCATGTCGAGGCCGATCGCGTAGGCGCACACGTGCTCCAGGGCTTTCGCCCTCGGGATCCTGCTGCCCTGCTTGCCGATCACCACCGCGAGCTCGACCTCGTGATCGTTGCGCCGCTCGGGCCAGCGCAGGCGAATCTCCTCGCCGAAGCCGATGAGCGACGAGCCCGCCTTGAGGAACAGGCCCCACTCGCCGATGCCTCTCTGGATGTTGGTGCGCCCGTGCGCGATCCCCGGGTCCTTGATCGACTCCGCGATGTGATCGTTGTAGTTGATCGGCGCCCCGATGATCTTGCCCGGGTTCGCCACCGGCGAGAGCAGCTTCGCCCGGGAGAGCGGCTTGCGCTTCGCCTTGGGGGCGAGCTTCTTCGCCGCGGCAAGCACGCTCCTGAAATTCAGGATGAAGGGATCGCCCTGCGCTAGCGGCCAGCGCTGCTCCGGGATCGCCTCCAGCGCCCCGGTGACGTCGAGCACCTCGTCGTCCTGGACGATCCCCAGGCGGTCGTCGTCGTAGCGGCAGATCTTCATCGCGTCCTCAGAGCGTGGGGTTGACGACCTCGCCTCCGAGGGCCGCGAGGCCCCACGCCGAGGCCTGCGCGTCGAAGCTGAAGCTGATGTGGCCGGCGAGCGAGTGCGCGTCCCGGAAGATGCGCTCGAGCGGGTAGGTCTCGTAGATGCCGTTCGCCCCGGCCATCGCGTGGAGTGCATCGACCGCCTCGGTCGACAGGTTCACGGCGTACGCGAGGTTGCGCTTCCACGACAGCTTCGTCGGCGCGTCGGCGACCTCGCCGCGCTGCGCGTAGCCTTGCGCTTCGAGGCAGTCGTTGCGCAGGATGAGGCGCGCCGCGTCGATCTTCGCTCCGGCGGCGCCGACGCGCAGCTGCACCGCCTGGAAGTCGCGCATCTTGGCGCCGGTGTAGCTGGTGCTGCGCTGCTTCACCGCGTCGACCGACAGCTCGAGCGCCGCGAGCGCGTTGCCGACGGCGCAGGCTCCGATGCCGTGGCCGAGCATCGGGTTCGCCGACACCTGGTACGCCGGATTCCTGTTGACTTTCGCGCCGGGAAATCCCGGGCCGCCGCGCGTGGTCGTCATGCACAGCGCCTTGTGCTCGGGGACGAAGACGTCCGCCGCGGCCACGGTCATGCTGCCGGTCGAGCGCATGCCGAGCACCTTCCAGTCGTCGATCACCCGGTACTGGGACTTGTGCAGCAGGCACATGCGGTAGTCGACGGCCTTGTCGCCTTCCTTCACCGTCACCGCGAGCATGTTCCAGTCGGCGATGTTCGAGCAGCTGGAGAAGTTCCACTTGCCCGAGACGACGAACCCGCCCTCGGCCCGGCGTCCCTGGCCCTGCGGGAAGGCGATGCCCGAGGCGATGAGCGCGTCCGGATCGGCGCCCCAGACTTCTCCCTGGGCGCGCTCGTCGTAGAGCGCGAGCATCCAGTGGTGGATCTGCAGGTTCGCGAGATTCCAGCCGACCGAGGCGTCCCCGCGCGACAGCTCGAGCGGGAAGTCCACGTAGGCGACGTAGTCGAATTCCATTCCGCCCCAGCGCTTCGGCTGCATGCTGCGGATGACGCCGCTCGCGTGCAGGTCCGCGATCGTCTCGGCGGACATCGAGCGCGCGTTCTCCGAGGCCGCGGCGCGGGCGCGCAGCGCCGGCACGAGCGAGCGAGCCCGGGCGATCGCCTCCTCGTAGGAAACGCCGGCGAATCCCGCGGCGCTCTTTCGAACGGGCTGTGGAGCGTTCACGCGAGCGCCTTGGCCTTCGCTTTCGTCCTCGCCGGCTTCTTCGCCGCCGCCTTCGTCGAACGGGGCATCTTCGAGTAGTCCTCTCCGCCCCAGTCCGGCGCCCGGGTCACGCCGAAGAAATTGAGCTCGACCGTGAGCCCGTCCGGGTCCTTCACGAAGAGCTGGTAGAGCTGCGACTCGGGAAAGTTGCGCGGCCGGCAGGGCACGCCCATCGCCTTCAGGTGCTTCACGAACCCCTCCGGGTCGCTCGCGAGGAACGCGACGTGGTCGATCACGCCGGAGTTGTCCGTCGCGGCGTTCTTCGGGCTGCCGAGATAGTACAGCTTCGAGTTCGGCACGCCCGCCTGCGCCATGTGGACCTGGATCTTGCCGTTGATGCCCAGCCAGTAGCCGGGAAACGGGAAATCGGGCCGCGGCATCACCTCGAAGCCGAGCACCTTGCAGTAGAAGTCCTTGGTCCGCTCGAGGTCGTTGGCGCGGATCAGATA
>DATEGT010000203.1:0-2491 GCA_035280025.1 Burkholderiales bacterium
CCTGGTCGTGGGTGACGTAGACGACGGTCGCCGCCAGGCGCCGTTGCAGCTCCGCGAGCTCGGCCCGGGTCTGGACCCGGAGCTTGGCGTCGAGGTTCGAGAGCGGCTCGTCCATCAGGAAGACCTTCGGGCGGCGCACGATCGCGCGGCCCATGGCGACGCGCTGGCGCTGGCCGCCGGAGAGGGCGCGCGGCTTGCGCTTCAGGAACGGCTCGAGGTCGAGGATCCGCGCGGCGTCGCTGACGCGCCGCTCGATCTCGGCCTTGGAGAGCTTCTGGATCTTCAGGCCGTACGCCATGTTGTCGTAGACCGTCAGGTGCGGGTACAGCGCGTAGTTCTGGAACACCATCGCGAGGTGCCGGTCGCGCGGCGCCTTGTCGTTGACGACCTGGTCGCCGATCTTCAGCTCGCCCGAGGTGATGTCCTCCAGGCCGAGGATGGCGGCCGCGTCGTCAACGGCATCGAGGCGAAGGACCGCGATATCGCCATGGTGTTCCAGAACTACGCGCTCTATCCGCACATGACAGTGCGCGACAACATGGCCTTTTCGCTGAAGCTCGCCAAGGCGCCAGAGAGCATCATCGAGCAGCGCGTCGGCCATGCGGCGTGAATCCTCGGCCTTGCCGATCTGCTCGGCCGCTATGCACGCCAGCTTTCCGGCGGACAGCGCCAGCGGGTGGCGATGGGACGGGCGATCGTGCGCAATCCCAAGGTGTTTTTGTTCGACGAGCCGCTTTCCAATCTCGATGCCAAGCTCCGCGTGCAGATGCGGGCCGAGATCAAGGAGCTGCACCAGCGGCTGCAGACGACCACCGTCTATGTGACCCACGACCAGATCGAGGCGATGACCATGGCCGACAAGATCGTGGTGATGAACTCGGGCAGGGTGGAGCAGACGGGCTCGCCGCTCGATCTCTACGACAACCCGGCGAACCTCTTCGTCGCCGGCTTCATCGGGTCGCCGGCGATGAACTTCCTGCCGGAGAGGCGCAACGGCCGCGACGTGCTGGTGGGCGTGCGCCCCGAGCACCTCGACATCGCGAGCGACGGGCTCGCCGCCGAGGTAGTGGTGGTGGAGCCGACCGGCGCGGACACCCAGATCTTCTGCAAGGTGGACGGCGTGGACGTCACCGCGGTGGTGCGCGAGCGGCACGCCTTCCGGCCGGGCGAGGCGGTGCGCCTCAAGCCCCGGCGCACTTTCCTTTTCGATCGAGCGAGCGGCAATCGGCTCGCATGACAACCAAGAGGAGCGGACCATGAGCAATATGAATCGCAGGGATTTCCTGAAAGTCTCCGCCGGCATCGCCGGCGGCGCGGCGGCCGGCGTGCCGCTGCTCGCCGAAGCGCAGACCGCGTGGAAGCCGGAGAAGGGCGCGAAGCTGCGCGTGCTCCGCTGGAAGCGCTTCGTGCAGGGCGACGAGGACCAGTACCTGAAGAACGTGGCCGCGTTCACGAAGCGCACCGGCGTCGAGGTGCGCGTCGACGCCGAGAGCTGGGAGGACGTCCGGCCGAAGGCGGCCGTGGCGGCGAACGTCGGCTCGGGGCCGGACATCATTCTCTCGACCTTCGACGACGCGAACCTCTATCCCGAGAAGCTGCTCGACGTCACCGACCTCGCCGACTACCTGGGCAGGAAATACGGCGGCTGGTACGACGTGTGCCGCCAGTACCTCCAGCCCGGCGGCAAGCGCTGGATCGGGATTCCCCTCGGCTGCGCGGGCAACGCCTTCGTCTACCGCATCAGCCAGATGAAGGAGGCCGGGTTCGACACCTTCCCGAAGGACACCGCCGGTTTCCTGAAGCTCGCGAAGGCGCTGAAGGCGAAGAACCACCCGCTGGGATTCGCGCTCGGCAACGCCACCGGGGACGGCAACACCTGGACCCACTGGCTGCTGTGGTCCTTCGGCGGCAAGCTCGTCGACGACCGGAACACCGTGGTCGTCGACAGCCCGCAGACGCTGCAGGCGCTCGAGTACGCAAAGGAGCTCTATCAGACCTTCGTGCCCGGCACGCTCGCCTGGCTCGACCCGAACAACAACAAGGCCTTCCTCGACGACCAGATCAGCATCACCGAGAACGGCATCTCGATCTACTACGCGGCGAAGAACTCGCAGGACCCGAAGATCAAGGCGATGGCGGCCGACATCGGCCACGCCAACCTGCCGATCGGCCCCGTGGGCAAGCCGACCGAGCTGCACCTGTTCTTCAACCAGATGATCTTCAAGTACAGCAAGTACCCCAACGCGGCGAAGGAGTTCCTGCGCTTCATGATGGAAAAGGAGCAGTACGAGCCCTGGCAGCAGGCCTCGATCGGCTACGTCACGCATCCGCTCAAGGCCTACGAGAAGAACCCGATCTGGACGGTCGATCCCAAGCACACGCCCTACCGCGACTGCATGAAGATCATGCTGCCGAACGGCTACTCCGGAAAGCTCGGCTACGCCTCGGCGCAGTGCATGGCCGACTTCATCGTGGTCAACATGGTGGCCGA
>DATEGT010000204.1:0-8250 GCA_035280025.1 Burkholderiales bacterium
CAGAAGCGGCGCGTCATGTCGGAGAGCTCGGGATTGGGTCGATTTTCCGCGCTCGCGACGACCGGCTCGAGCGCCATTCCGCACTTGGGACAGTTGCCCGGCTTGGGACTGCGGATTTCCGGATGCATCGGGCAGGTGTAGGTCGCGCCCGCAACGGCGACCGGCGCGGCCTCTTGCTTCGCCCCGGAGTAGCGCTCAGGACCGGCAGTAAACTTGTCGGCGCAAGCCTTGCTGCAGAAATACCACGTCAAGCCGCCGAATGTGCGAGTGTGCTTCGCGCCAGCGGTTTCGACTGTCATCCCGCACACCGGATCGACGGCCGTGCCCGGACCAGATATCGGGTTTGTCTGGCCCGATTCCCCTTCGTCGTGATGCGGCAGCTCGTTCGGCATATCCATCGACTCGCTCTCCGATTCTAATGCCCGTGCAGGTGTCCGGTTCAGCGACCGCTACCGCGGAAAAAATCTGCAGCATCCTTTGCCATGCTTCGTGTGCACCACCGGGCGTAGACGCCGCCGAACACGCGCCCGAGCCATCCATCGGGCAGTGCATAGTCGATGAAGACTCGAAGCAAAGAGGATTCGCCTCGGGGCGATAGCTCGAAGCCCATCCTGTATCGGCCGATGACAAGCAGCCTGGGCGCGCCCACCGTTTCCCACACTTTCCGCTGCGGCGGATTCCGCTCGGTGACTATTTCCTCGAGCGAGAGCGAAACGCCGAGCATTCGGCCGCTCATTCGGATCAGTGCGCCCACTGCGCGCCCTCCGGAAGCATCCAGTTCGAGACTCATGCGCGACCCGGCCATCATCCACGAGGATCGGCTCATGTGCGCCGAGAGCAGCTTGGGATCATCGAGGCGAGAGAATACGACTTCCGCGGGCGCATTGACGACGAGGCTGCAATCGGCATGGAAGGAAAGCGCAGATTGCGACGTCTCGGCCATTCTTGTATCTCCTTCACACCTACTCCAACACGCTACGCCGGCGCATACCTCGACGCTTGATGTGGATCAAGGCGCGAGAGATCACAGATTCTTCCCAAGCGCAGGATGCGTGTGCTCGTCTATCTCGCCGAAGTAATGACATAGTCCCGGTCCTGCTGCACGAACTCGAAGTCGACCTTCTTCCCCGAGGAGAGCTTCCCGAGCAGCGCCTCGTCTTTAACGATGAAGTTCATGGTCATCGCGGGCCACCTCAGGCTCGGGACAGGCCCGTGCGCGATCGTCACCTTGCTGTTCGACTGATCGACCCGGGTGACCGTGCCACTCGCCTTGTGCGTCTGGGCCTTGGACTTCTGCGTGCCCGGAGTCGTCATCTCATGCCCGGTATGCGTCTCGCTGGACTGGGCGAGGCTCGCGGGAACAGGGCGGATCGACAGCGCGACCATGGCAAGAATTGCAATCTGGCGTTTCATTTCACTTCTCCTTTCGAATTCGATGAATAGGTGTGCACGCCCGCCCGCGGAGCGCCCGGCCGGCGCAACAGCAGATACGCCACGGGAACGACGAACATCGACAGGAGCGGCGCGGTGACCATGCCGCCCACCATGGGCGCCGCGATCCGCTGCATCACTTCCGATCCCGTGCCCGCGCCGAACATGATGGGCAGCAATCCCGCGATCACGACGGCCACGGTCATCGCCTTGGGTCGCACGCGCAGCACCGCACCCTCGCGGATGCCCTCGACGAGCGTGCCTTCTGCGAGCGGCAGCCTCGACCCGGCGCGGCGCTCGATCGCCTGATCGAGGTAGATCACCATCACCACGCCGAATTCAGCTGCGAGGCCGGCGAGCGCAATGAAGCCGACTAGAGTCGCGACCGACACGTGGTGGCCGAGCAGCCACACCAGCCACAACCCGCCGATGAGCGAAAAAGGCAGCAGCAGCATGATCAGGGTGGCCACGGCCACGCGCCGGAACAGGAGGTAGAGCAGCACGAAGATGATGACGAGGGTCGCGGGGACAACGACCTTCAGCCTCGCGCTGGCGCGCTCCAGATACTCGAACTGGCCCGACCAGGAAACGGAAATCCCCGGCGCGAGCTTCACTTTCTCCGAGACCGCGCGCTGCATCTCGAGCACAGCGGAGCGCAGGTCACGCCCGCGGATGTCGACATACACCCAGCCGGCAAGCCGGGCGTTCTCGCTCTTCAGCATCGGCGGCCCGTCGGTGATATTCACCGACGCGACATCGCCCAGGCGAATCTGCGCGCCGCGCCCGGTTACTACCGGCAGCTCGCGGATCCTCTCCACCGAGTCGCGCAGCTCGCGCGGATAGCGCACGCTGATCGGGAAGCGCTGCAGCCCTTCCACGGTCTCGCCGACATTCTCTCCGCCGATCGCCGCGGACACGACGCTTTGCACGTCGGCCACGTTCAGGCCGTAGCGCGCCGCCGCGTCGCGGTCGATGTCGATGTCGATGTAGCGGCCGCCTCCGAGGCGTTCGGCGAGCGCCGAGCTGACACCCGGCACGTCCTTCACCGCGCGCTCGATCTGGGCGGCGATGCGGTCGATTTCCCTCAAGTCCGTGCCGGCCACCTTCACCCCAACCGGGCTCTTGATGCCAGTGGCGAGCATGTCGATGCGATTGCGGATCGGCGGCACCCAGATGTTGGATAGACCGGGCACGCGCACGATGCGGTCGAGCTCCTCGATGAGCTTGTCGGGCGTCATTCCCGGGCGCCAATCCGAACGGGGCTTGAGCTGGATCGTGGTCTCAAACATCTCGAGCGGCGCCGGGTCGGTCGCAGTCTCCGCGCGTCCGGCTTTGCCGAGGACGCTCGCGACTTCGGGCACTGTCTTGATCAACCGGTCAGTCTGCTGCAGCAGCTCCGCCGCCTTGCCCGCCGAAAGCCCGGGGAGGGCCGAGGGCATATAGAGCAGATCACCTTCGTAGAGCGGCGGCAGGAATTCGCCGCCTAGCCGGGCCGCCGGCCAAGTCGTCACGACAAGGAGCGCGAATGCGCCAGCAAGCACTGCCCAGGGATGGCGCAACGCGCCTCGCAGCAACGGTTCGTAGGCCGCGATGAGAACGCGGTTGAGAGGGTTCTCCTCCTCGCGCGGAATGCGCCCGCGGATGAGCAGTCCCATGAGCACCGGAACCAGCGTGACGGCGAAGCCGGCGGCGGCTGCCATCGCGTAGGTTTTGGTGAAGGCGAGCGGCGCGAACAGCCTTCCCTCCTGCGCCTCCAACGTGAACACCGGGATGAAGGAGAAGGTGATGATGAGGAGCGACACGAATAGCGCGGGCCCCACCTGGGCGGCCGCCTCGGCGATCACGCACCAGTGTTCCTCGCGCGTTAGCGTCTCTCCCGGATGGGCGATACGCCAAAATTCGATGTGCTTGTGCGCGTTCTCGATCATTACTACCGCCGCGTCTACCATCGCTCCAATCGCGATGGCGATGCCGCCGAGCGACATGATGTTCGCGTTGACTCCCTGGTAGCGCATGACGATGAAGGCCGCGAGCACCCCCAGGGGGAGGGACGCGATTGCCACTAGCGACGAGCGCAGGTGAAAGAGGAAGCCCAGGCAGACGAGGGCGACCACGACGAATTCCTCGACGAGCTTCTCGCCCAGATTCGCCACCGCACGCTTGATCAAGCCGGAGCGGTCGTACGCGGGCACGATCTCCACGCCCCGCGGAAGGCTGGGCTTCAACGACTCGATCTTCGCCTTCACCGCGGCGATGGTCTCGAGCGCGTTCTTGCCCGAGCGCATCACGATAACGCCGCCCGCAACCTCGCCTTCGCCATCGAGCTCGGCGATGCCGCGGCGCATTTCCGGCCCCGTTTGCACCCGCGCGACGTCGCCGAGGCGCACCGGCACCCCGGAATCGCTCGTCGAAAGTGGAAGCTTCCGGAAGTCGTCCAGGGATCGCAGGTAGCCGCTCGCGCGTACCATGTATTCCGCTTCGCCGAGCTCCAGCACCGAACCGCCGGTTTCCTGATTGCCGCGCTGCACCGCCTCGATCACTTTCGCCTGCGTGATGTTGAACGCGCGCAGCCGGGCCGGGTCGAGCACGATCTGGTACTGCTTCACCATGCCACCGACGCTCGCGACCTCGGCGACGTTCGGCACCGCCTTCAATTCGTACCGCAGAAACCAATCCTGCAGCGCGCGCAGCTGCGCGAGATCGAAGCGCCCGCTCCGGTCGACCAAGGCGTACTCGTAGACCCAGCCGACACCGGTCGCGTCGGGCCCCAGCGCCGTCTTCGCCTGCGCGGGCAGCCGCGACTGCACCTGGTTGAGGTACTCGAGGACGCGCGAGCGCGCCCAGTAGAGATCGGTTCCGTCCTCGAAGATCACGTAGACGAACGAATCGCCGAAGAAAGAGTAGCCGCGGACGCTCTTCGCACCGGGCACCGAGAGCATCGTCGTTGTGAGCGGATAGGTGACCTGGTTCTCGACGATCCTCGGGGCCTGGCCCGGCCAGGTCGTGCGGATGATCACCTGCACATCCGAGAGATCCGGAATCGCGTCGAGCGGGGTCTTCAGCGCCGCCCATATCCCCCACGCGGCCAGCGCGAGCGACGCCAGCAGCACGAGGAAACGGTTGGCGATCGAAGCGCGGATGAGCGCGGCGATCACGGGCGGGCTCCAAGGTCAGCAGAGCTCGCCTCCACCGGAGCGATCGTCGTGACCCGGAATCGTCCCCCCGGCTCTGCCGTGAACTCGAAGCGGACATGGTCGCCCTGCTTCAGGCCCGGCGGAACGACCTCGCGCGGTGCGAGAAACGCCATTGTCATCGCGCCCATTCCCGCGCTCGGAAGATCGCCGTGCCTAATGGTCACCTCGGCCGAGTCGATGCTAACGATCTCTCCGAGGGCGCGGTATACCCTCGCCGTGCCCTCCATCCGCGTTCCCGTGGCTCTCAGGCTCGCTTCGGAATCGATGAGGAACTGCCCTGAGACCACCACCTTGTCCCCCTCGTCAAGGCCTTTGCGGATTTCGCTTCTTCCGCCCGATTCGAATCCCAGCTCAATCTCTTGCTGCCGGAACCGGCCTTCGCCTTCGGCGACGATCACGACGCTGCGCGCACCGGTGCGGATAATGGCCTCGGAAGGAATGAGCAGCACCTCGCCGCCCGCGCTCCCCGCGAAAGCAAGGCTCGCGAACATGCCGGGCTTGAGCTTTCCACCCGGGTTGGCGAGTTCGACGCGCGCGCGGAGCGTGCGGGTCGCTACATTCACCTCCGGTAGGATCGCGCTCACGCGCCCGCGGAACACGTGATAGGGGAAGCTCGGCACGCGCGCTTCGACCGCGATCCCCGGCTTGAGCCACGCTCCTTGCCCTTCGGGCACTTCGGCGTTAACCCACACGGTGGCAAGGTCGACCAGACGGAACAGCGTCGCCCCGGACGCCACCGTCATGCCCTCACGCACGCCGAGCTCGGCGATGACGCCCGTGATCGGCGCGCGAAGAGTGATGTGGGTCCGCGCTTGTCCGGTCTTCTCCAGCAGGCCGATCTGTTCCTCGCTCATGCCGAGGAGCCGCAGCCGATTGCGTGCGGCCTCGGCAAGCACGGTGTCCTTGCCGGCGCCGCGAAGCAACAGGTACTCCTCCTGTGCTGCTGCCCACTCAGGAACGAGTAGGTCGACGAGCGGCTGGCCCTTTTCGACTGGGTCGAGGGGGGCCCGCGCATGAAGTTTCTCGACGAATCCTCCCGAGCGCGTCTGCACGACGAACACTCCCCGCTCGTTCCAAACGACGCCCCCGACGGCTTCGACGCGGCGGTCGATGCGCGCGCGAACGGTTTCTACTTCACGAACGCCAAGGTTCTGCGCGACCCGCGGGTCGATCGTCACGCCGCGCGAGCCGCTCTCCTCGTCCGCGTACTTCGGGACCAGGTCCATGTCCATGAAGGGAGACTTGCCCGGCCTGTCGAAACGTTCCTGCGGAACCATCGGGTCGTACCAATAGAGGATCCTTCTGTCCGGGGAATTCTGGCCGGCCGATGTGACAGGCGGCGCGATGCGCAGAGCGCCGTACCAATAACCGCCAATCGCGGCTGCCACAGCGACGAGCACGAGCCCCACGAGAATGAGATGCACGCGTTTCATGGCTGCACCTCGCTCGGCAGGAGGAAATTGAGCCTCGCCCAGGCTCGGGCGCGCTCGGCCTGCGCCTGAAGGGAACCGATCTGCGTTTCAGTTTCCGCACGGCGCGCCTCCAGCACCGTGGCCAGCTCCCCGCGCCCGCCGCGATAGGCGGCGAGCGCTACGGCAGCCCGCTCGCGAGCGAGCGGCAGAAGCAGCTTCTCGAAGCGCTCGACGCGCACGCCCGCGGTCTGCCAGTCGGCGTAGATGCCGTTCAACTCCGCCTCGTGCATGCGCCTCGCTTCTTCGGTCTGAGCCCTCGCCTGATCGGCCAGACGCTGCTTGGCCGCGATATCTCGGTCCTGGCGCTTCTCGGCCTCCCAGGGGAGATCTACGCTCACCATCAGGGTAACCATGTTGTCGAATCCGGGGCCCCGCTGGCCGTAGGACAGCTCGACGCTCCAGTCGGGCTTCTTCGAATTCGACGCGAGAGCGACTTCGGCCCGGGCGAGCGCCTCGCGCTCGGCGTAGATCTTCTGGTCCGGGTGTTCCTGCGGATTCGCCAGCAGCGCGGTGGGCGGGTGATCGAACCGGGTAGTGTCGGGAGGATCGGCGAGAGGGCGTGAGGCGTCCCTGGGGAGCCAGGCGGCGAGGGCGGCGCGCGCGCGCTCGATTGCGCGGTCCTGTTCGATGATCCGATCCTGCGCCGTCTCGACCGCGCTGCGAAGCGCCAGCGCGTCACCGGTCGTCTTGCGGCCCCCCGTGATCGCTGCTGAGATCGTGTCGAGTTGCAGCTGCAATTCCTTGGCCAAGCCGGCGAGCGGAGCGCGCGCTTTCCGCGTGTAATAGAGCTCGATCCACGCGAGCCCTACTTCCCGTTGGACTGTAGCGCGCTGCGCAGCGAGAGTCGCCGCCTCGACGTCGCGCTCGCGCGCCGCGCGCGCCGCCCGCAAATTGCGCTTCTCTCCGTTGGGGATGTCCTGCATTACACCGATCCTGCGCATCGTCATGGAGTCGGTGTTGTACTGGAACCGGTTCGGTCCGTTGACCGGGAGATTGTCGATGCCGAAGCGCAGCTTCGGATCGGGCAGCTCGCCAGCGCGCGGCACGAGCTCACGCGCCGCCGCGAGCGCCGCCCCCTGCGCCGCCAGACGCGGAGAGCCGTGCTCACCGATCTGCAGCGCCTCAGCAAGCGACAGAGGACCGCCGTCCAGGGCGTGCGCGGGCGCCGCGAGAGCAAGACCGATGCAGGGACCCGCTAGCCGGCGCGCGAGGCGCCGCAGAAAAACCAAGAGCATAGAGCCTCCGATGAGCAGGGACAGCGGCGCCGCGAGGGCGGCGCCGGAGCTCAGCGGTGGCTAAGTGAGATACCGGGAGTAAAGAACGTTGAGCGGCGGCGGGGCGCCTCCTACAGGGGCCCGAGCCGGCAGCCGGACGCCGATTTCGGCCCGCACTACTCTCGTGGGCGCGACGACCAGGGCCGGCGCGTAGAGAGGGACAATACTCTTGACCTTGGCGAGATCGAGCGTCTGCGTTTCAGCCTGCAAGTGCGTCCGGCACAAGAGCTCGTCGGGCACCTTTTTCTGGTGCCGCTCGCAACCCTCCGCTGAAGCAGGCATCGTACCTGGCAGGCAGCCGGACACCGCTATTGCCGTGTGAGCGAAAGCGACCAGCGTGACGGAAATCGCGGCGATCCAGCGTTTGCGTGTGCAGGAAAGGAAGTGCATTACTCATCCAGGATGACCGAGTGCCGGCAGTGCGTCTTGATGCAGATCAAATCGCGGCGTATTTGCGCTCTATTCGACGGTGACCGACTTCGCGAGGTTTCTCGGCTTGTCCACATCGTTGCCGCGCTCGAGAGCGGTGTGATAGGCGAGCAGCTGCAGCGGGACGGTATGCAGGATGGGCGAGAGGATCCCGGCGTGATCGGGCATGCGCAGCACGTGGACCCCTTCGGCCGGCACCATGCGCGTGTCCTGGTCGGCGAGAACGTGGAGCTCGCCCCCGCGCGCACGGACCTCCTGCAGATTGGACTTGAGCTTCTCGAGCAGGGCATCCTTGGGCGCGATCGCGACCACCGGCATGTTCTTGTCGACGAGCGCGAGAGGCCCGTGCTTGAGCTCGCCCGCGGCATAGGCCTCGGCGTGGATGTAGGAGATCTCCTTGAGCTTGAGCGCCCCTTCCATCGCGATGGGGTAGTGGATTCCGCGTCCCAG
>DATEGT010000205.1:0-12249 GCA_035280025.1 Burkholderiales bacterium
TCCTGCAGCGCGAAATACAGCTCGTGCCCGCGCTTCGCCGCCTCGACCATCATGGCGTAGGTCGAGTCCTTGTACGTCTTGAACGACTCCAGCGGGTCGGCGATGAAGAGAATCTTCACCGTTTCATTCTAACCCGGGCGAGCGTAGACGAGATCGGGCAGCCAGGTCGCGATGTGCGGGACGTAGGTGATGAGCAGCAGGTACAGCAGCATTACGACGATCCAGGGCGCGAACGCGACCGTGGTCTCGGTGAGGCCCATCTTCGCGATGTTGCTCGCGACGTAGAGATTCAGCCCGACCGGCGGGTGGATGAGTCCCACCTCCATGTTGATCGTCATGACGATGCCGAAGTGGATCGGGTCGACGCCGAGCTTCATCGCGACCGGGAACAGGATCGGCGCGAGCAGCAGCACGATCGAGGAGGGCTCCATGAAGTTGCCCGCGATGAGGAGCAGGATGTTCACCCCGAGCAGGAACACCCAGGGCGAGAGCTGCTTGTCCACGATCCACTGCGCCATCGCCTGCGGGATGTTCTCGGAGGTGAGCAGGAACGAGAACAAGATCGCGTTGGTGATGATGTAGAGCAGCATCGCGCTGGTGTTCGCCGAGTCGAGCAGGACCCTGGGCACCTCCGAGAGCTTCAGGTCCTTGTAGACGAACACCGCGACGACGAAGGCGTACACCGCGCTCACCGCGGCGGCCTCGGTGGGGGTGAAGACGCCGCCATAGATGCCGCCGATGACGACGACGATCAGGAGCAGCCCCCAGATCGCGTCCCAGAAGGAGGACCAGATCTCCTTCCAGCCCGCGCGGGGCATCCGCGGGTAGTTGTTGCGGCTGGCGACGACCCAGGTGATCGCCATCAGGATCGCCGCGAGCAGGATGCCCGGGATGACGCCGGCGATGAAGAGCTTGCCGACGCTCGTATTGGTCGACACCGAGTAGATCACCATCACGATCGAGGGCGGGATCAGGATGCCGAGCGCGCCGGCGGTGCCGATCGAGCCGACGCCGAACTTGCGCGGGTAGCCCTGCTTCTCCATCGCCGGGATGAGGATGGTGCCGATCGCGACCACCGTCGCCGGGCTCGAGCCGGAGACCGCGGCGAACAGCGCGCAGGCGAACACGCCCGCCATCGCGAGCCCGCCGTAGAAGTGGCCGACCAGCGCGGTGGCGAAGCGGATCATGCGGCGGGCGACGCCGCCGTGCGTGAGGAAGGTCCCGGCGAGGATGAAGAACGGGATCGCCATGATCGCGAACTGGTCGAGGCCCGTGAAAAGCCTCTGCGACACCAGCTCGGCGGGCAGGTCCGTCATGAAGAACAGGAAGGAGAGCACCGTCAGGCCGAGCGCGATCGAGATCGGCATCCCGGTGAGCATCAGGAGGATCAGCAGGATGAAGATGATCCAGCCGTTCATGTGCGCGCCTGCGACTCGATGCCGTCGACGTGCGCGGCGTTGTGCGAGGGGAGCTCGCCCGTGCGCCGGAAGCGCCAGCACACCTGGAGGAAGCGGTAGCACATCAGCGCGGAGCCCAGGGGCACCGCGAGGTAGACGATCCACATCGGCAGCTCGAGGTCGGGCGAGACCTGCCCGGTGCCGAACATGCGCGCGACGAACAGCGCCCCCAGCACCGCGATCACGCCGGTGAAGAACGCGCCCGCGAGCAGATCGAAGGTGATCCAGAAGCGCCGCTTTCCCGGCTCGAGCAGCCGCACCAGCACGTCGACGCCGACGTGGATGCCGGTGCGCACGCCGTACGCGGCGCCGAACTTCGCCATCCAGATGAAGAGGTAGATGCACAGCTCCTGCGCCCACGTGAGGTTCAGGTGCTGCGTGAACTTCCAGATCCACGGGACGTCGGCGGTATAGCGGTGGATCACCGAGACGAAAATGACGACCGTCGCGAGCGCCATGAAGCTCGCGACGAGCCACTCCTCGAGGTGGTCGAGGACCCGGTTGAACGTGCGCATTCCCCCTCCCGCGGCGGCCGGCCGCGCGAAGCCCGCCGGATCAGGCGGCTACTTCTTCGCCGATTGCGCGACCGTCCTCTCGATCGCGTCCAGGGTGTCCTTGCCGACCACGCCTTCGTATTCCTTGTACAGCGGCAGCATCGCCGTACGCCACACCGCCTTCTCCAACGGGGGCAGCACGTAGATCTCGGTCGTCTTCGCTGCCCTGATCTTGGCGAGCGCGTCGTCGTTCTCCTTCTTGGCGATCTGCCAGACGTACCGGGTCGACTCGGCCATCGCCTCGTTCAGGCTCTTGCGGATGTCGGGCGGAAGGCCGTCCCAGAACTTCTTGTTGACGACCACCGCGTACATCACCACGCCGTGGTCGGACATCGTCATGTGCTTCTGCACCTCGTGCATCTTCTGCGTGTACTTGTTCGACGGCGTGTTCTCCTCGCCGTCGACGACGCCCTGCTGCAGCGCGGTGTAGACCTCGGAGAAGGCCATCACCTGCGGAATCGCGCCGAGCGCCTTGATCTCGCCTTCGATGATCTTCGAGGACTGGATGCGTATCTTCAGGCCCTTGAAGTCGTCGAGCTTCCTGAGGGGCTTGTTCGCGGTGAATTCCTTGAAGCCGTTGAACCAGTAGGCGAGGCCGCTGATGCCCTTGGGCTCGAGCAGCCTGAACAGGCCCGTCCCGACCGGACCCTCGACGACGCGCTCCAGCGATGCCTCGTTGGGGAACATGTACGGCAGATCGAACACCTCGAACTTGCGCACGCCCAGGGGACCGAACTTCGAGACCGAGGGCGCGAGCATCTGCACCGCGCCGAGCTGCAGCGCCTCCAGCTCCTCGCGGTCCTTGTAGAGCTGGCTGTTCGGGTAGACCTCGACCTTCACGCGGCCGCGGGTCTTGGCCTCGGCGAGCTCCTTGAACTTCAGCGCGCCCTTGCCCTTGGGCGTGTCGTCGGTGACGACGTGGCTGAACTTGATGACAATGGGCTGCTGGGCCTGTGCCGCGGTGAACGCGAACAGCGCCAGCGCTGCTGCTGCCAGTTGCGCGAGTCTCATGTTGCCCTCCTCTCCTTTGTGATTCCGTCCCTCTTCCTGCAACACGGGCTCAACCGGCCCGCTCCGAAATCTCCACCAGATTGCCGTCCGGATCGCGCACGTAGACCGAGCGGATCGGCCCGGTCGCCCCGGCTTTCGCGACCGGGCCCTCGACGATGGGGATCCCGGCAGAGACCAGCCGCGAGATCACGTCCTTCAGCGGCGCCGCCGCGATGAAGCAGATATCCAGCGTGCCCGGCGCCGCGAGCGTCGCCCTCGGCGAGAATTCGCGGCCCTTCTCGTGCAGGTTGATCTTCTGGCTGCCGAACTTCAGCGCCATGCGGCCCTCGCCGAAGCGCTCGAACCTCATGCCGAGCACCCGCGTGTAGAAATCGATGCATTGCTCGGTGCGCGCCGTCGTCAGCACGATGTGGTCGAGGTGATCGATCATGGGCCGTCGGCGGGGCGGCCTGGCGCGAGGCCGTCTACCTCACCGCCTTGAGCATGTAGTCGACCGCCGCCTTGACGTCCGCGTCGGACAAGGTGAGGTTGCCGCCGCGAGGCGGCATCGCGCCCATCCCCTTGAGCGCGTTCTGGTAGAGGTGCTCGGTGCCGTGCGTCAGATGCGACGCCCAGGCCTTCTTGTCGCCGAACTTCGGCGCGTTGGCGACGCCGATGCCGTGGCAGGCGATGCACGTCGACTCGTACACCTGCTTCCCGTCGGCGGCCGCCGCGCCCTTGGCGGCGGGATTCGCAGGCTGGGGAGCACGCGCGAGCGCGGGCGCCGCCGGCTCCTTGAAGCCGGCCCCCGCGGCGTTCGCCATGTAGATCACGGCGCGCTCCACCTCGAGATCGGAGAGCTCCGACGCGCCGCCGCGGGGCGGCATCGCGCCCTTGCCCTTGAGCGCGGTCTGCAGCAGCGCTTTCTCGCCGGTCCGGATGCGCGGCGCCCAGTCGGCCTTGCTGCCGAATTTCGGCGCGTTGGCGATTCCCGCGGTGTGGCAGGACGTGCAGACCGCCTGGAAAACCTGCTGTCCGGTCTTGAGCGCCTGCGCGCCGGAGCCCGCCGCGGCGACGGCGGCGTCGGCCACCGGCCTGATGCGCGCGGCGATCTCCTCGGGCGACATCGCCTTCGGATCGACGACCCGGCCGCTCGTCGCGAGCTGCGACAGGATCACGATCAGGACGATCGGCACGACGAACGCGAGCACCAGCACGGTGACGAGCTGCTTCGGGGTCTTGATCGGGGATTCGTGGGAGCTTCCGCTCATCGGCTGTCGCGAGCGTGGAAAATAAAGCGCGCATTATAGCGCTTGCTGCGATATTCTCGAAGGCCGATGAAGCGCTCGGTCTGCCTGTTCTGCTCCGCCAAGGAGGATTTGCCGGCCGCGGCGCGGGACCTCGCCGCGGAGTTCGGGGCCGCCTGCGCCGTCCGCGGCGTGCGTCTTGTATACGGCGGCAGCGGCCGCGGCCTGATGGGCATCGCCGCGCGGGCGGCGGTGGGCGCGGGCGGCGAGGTGCTGGGCATCATGCCGCGGCGGCTGATGCGCCCGGAGCACGCCGCGCCCGATCTCGGCACGCTCGTGATCGTCGAGTCTCTCGCCGAGCGCAAGCAGAAGATGACCGACGCCGCGGACCTCTTCGTCGCGATTCCCGGCGGCATCGGCACGCTGAACGAGCTCATCGAGATGCTGACGCTGAACGATCTCGGAGTGCAGGCGAAGCCCGTGATCCTGTGCGCGACGGACGGTTTCTGGCGGCCGTTCGCCGCGCTGATCGAGCGCTTCCATGCGTACGGCGTGCTGCGCGCGAGCATCGCGCAGTACCTGCGCTACGCCGAGTCAGTCGGGGAGACGATGCGCCTGATCGACGCCCTCCTCCCCGAGGGGCGGTCCGCCCGATCTCGCAGTGTATAATTTCCGCTCCCCGCGCCCGTAGCTCAGGGGATAGAGTGATGGCCTCCGAAGCCATAGGTCGCGCGTTCGATTCGCGCCGGGCGCGCCAGATTCCACGGGACGGAGCCCAGGAGGAGTCCACGATGCGAAGCCGCGCATTCCTCGCCGCCGCCCTGCTCGTTCTCGCCGCGAGCGCGGTCGCCGGCGGCTCGAACTACGGCATCACTCCGGGATCGCGGGACTTTGCCGCCAAGATCACCGAGTGGCCGGTGCCGACGCCCAAGTTCGCGCGCGATCCCGCGGCCGGTCCCGACGGCAACATCTATATCACGGTGATGTTCGGCGACAAGATCGCGCGCTTCGACACCCGGACGCACCAGTTCAAGGAGTGGAGCCTTCCCGGGGGCACGCATCCGCACGGACTGCTGGTCGATCCGCAGGGCAAGGTCTGGTATACGGGCAACGGCAAGGGCGTCATCGGCGAGCTCGACCCGGCCACCGGCAAGGTGACCGAGCACAAGGCACCGTCCGGCGGGAGCCCGCACACGATCGTCATCGACGCCGCGGGGACGCTCTGGTTCACCAGCCAGTCGGGCTACGTCGGCCGGCTCGACCGCGCGAGCGGGAAGATCGCGGAATACCGCATGTCGGGCGGTCCTTACGGAATCGCGCTCGACAAGTCCGGGCGCGTCTGGGTGTGCCGCATGGGCGCGGACAGGATGGGAATCATCGACGCCAGGTCCGGGAAGATCTCCGAGCTCTACATGGGCCCGGGGTCGATGCCGCGCCGCGCTGCCGCCGCCCCCGACGGAAGCCTGTGGGTGACGCTCTACGGCGTCGGCAAGGTCGCGCACGTCGATCCGCAGGCGGCGAAGGTCGTGAAGGAATACGAGATGCCGGCGGGAGACCGCGGCGGGCCATACGCGATAACGGTGGACGGCGCGGGGCGCGTGCTGGCGAGCGAGATCGAGCGCGACACGATCGCGATGCTCGATCCGAAGACCGGGCAATTCCGGGTATTCGCGCTGCCCTCGAGGAACGAAGGCATCCGCAAGGCGATCGTGGACGCTCAGGGACGCCTCTGGTATATGGGTTCGCACAGCGGCAAGCTCGGCGTCATCGAATAAGCGAGCGAACAACCGAGCGCCTGGTTAAGATCTTTTCAGTGTCAAAACTCAAGAGGAGAAGGTATGAATAGGATTTCGTTGGTCGCTGCAGCAGCGCTGTGCGCCGGGTGCGCCGGCACCGGTACCATGACCCAGCCCGCCGGGCCGGGCGTGGTGAAGATCACGCCCCTGGGCAGCCACGACGGGGAGTTCTGCCCCGTCGATAGGGCCATGGTGTTCGAGGATCCGGACGGAACCCGGATCCTGTACGACGCCGGCTTCACCGTGCGCGGCGCGGACGACCCGCGCCTCGGCAAGATAGACGCGGTGCTGCTCAGCCACGTCCACGGCGACCACCTCGGGCCTGCGCACCAGGCCGCCGCCAACGCGGGCACCTGCGCCAAGCCGGCCTTCACGGTCAAGGACACGCCCAATTCCAACACCGCGAATATCGCCGCGGGCAAGCACGCCAAGATCCTCGCGGGGAGCGACATGCACACCTTTCTCGCGGCGAAGGTCAAGGCCGCGGGAGGCGACCCGGCGCAGGTGCAGCTGGTCCGCTTCGGCGCCCTGGTGAAAGTCGGGGGCGTCAGTGTCGCGACCGTCACCGCGACTCACACCAACGGCGTCGACCCGGCGTTCCTCGCGAAGCCCCTGGGCGACGAGCTGCAAGCGCAGGGCCTCAACGCCGACGTCGGCCCGCCGGTGGGCTACATCCTGCGCTTCAGCAACGGGCTCGTCGCCTACCTGTCGGGCGACACCGGCCTGACGTCGGATCAGCAGCTCGTGGTGCGGGGCTACTACCACGCCAACCTCGTCGTCATGAACATCGGCGGAACGCCGTTCACCACCGGGCCGGCGGAATCGGCCTACGTCATCAACGATCTGGTCAAGCCCAACGCGGTGATCGTGTCCCACGCCAACGAGGTGGCGACCCAGGGCGGCAAGGTGCTGCCGAACACCAAGACCGCGGCCTTCATCAAGGCGGTCGGCGTGCCGGCGTACCCGTCGCTGAGCGGAGACACCATGAGCTTCGACGGCAACGCGAAGTGCGTCTCCGGCTGCTAGCGCAGCCGCCGGAGAAACGGGAAAGGGCGCCGCGAGGCGCCCTTTTCTTTCTCTACTTGATGAACTTTCCGGCGCGGCCGATCATCGTCAAGTCGACGAACTTCGAGCCGCTGTGGCTGACAGGCGAGAAGCTGACGACGAAATCGCCCAGGTCCACGTTGCTCATGCTCTCGAGCGCCGCGACGAGTTTCTCCCGGGTGAGATCCTTTCCTGCGCGGCGCAGCCCCTCGACGACGGTCTTGCCGACGATGTAGCCCTCCAGGCTCGTGAAATCGAAGTCCGTATGGCCTTGCTTGGTCATGACCTCCTGATACTCCTTCACGATAGGCGCGCTCGGGCTCCAGGGGAAGGGCACGACTTGGGAGATCGCCACCCCGTAGCCTGCGTCCTTGAGCGCATCGGCCAGGGCGGTACTGCCCACGAACGACACGTTGTAGAACTGGGTTGTGCTCCCTGCCGCCTTCATCTCGCGGACGAATTCCGCGATCGACGTATAGGCGGAGATCATGATCACGCCGTCGGGCTGCGCGGCGTTGATGGTCCTGACTGCGTCCTGCACCTTGACGGTGTTGCGCTCCACTTTGCCAAGCGCAGCGATCTTCATGCCCCGCTTGTCCATGGCGATCTGCACGCCTTTCAGGCCGGCTTGTCCGTAGGCGTCGTCCTGATAGAAGACTGCGATCTTGTGGTTTCCCGTCGACACCAGTTGCTCGACGATCTGCTCGGTCTCGTCGTAGTAACTCGCCCGAAGGTTGAAGATGTAGCGGTTCACCGGGCTGCGTAGCGACTCGGCGCCGGTGAACGGCCCGATCAGGGGCACCTGGGCCTGCGTGAAGATCGGCATTGCGGCCACCGTTGTGGGCGTTCCCACGTAAGCGACCAGCGCGAAGACCTTGTCCTCTTGAATCAGCTTCTTGGTGTTTTCAATGCACAGGTTCGCTTCGTACCTGTCGTCCAGCGTCTTGAGCTCGATCTTTCTGCCGTAGACCCCGCCTTGCGCGTTGACGTGGTCGAAATAAGCCTTGGTCCCGATGTTCAAATGGATGCCCAACTGTGCTGCCGGTCCGGAGAATGCCGCCGATTGCCCGAGCAGAATAGAGCGCGCGGTCACGCCCGTCGCCGCCGCCGAAACGGAAGCGGCGAATAGAAGCAGAAAGAGTCCCAGCAAAGTGCGCATGGTGCACCTCCTCATGAACGAGGTCGGCGCGGCGGCCTGATCCGGCGCCGCGCCGGCCGCCAAGACTCAAGCTACTGCGGCTCGCAGCAGGACATCTCGAGCGTCCACACTCGGCCCGTAACCTCGGTCTTCGCAGCTTGCGCCGCGTGCGTCGCCGGCGCCTTCTTGACCGCGGCCGGCTTCGCCCTCGCATGTGCGGCGGCGTTCTTTTCCACCTGCTCGCCGGCAAGCGCCGCGGATACAAGCAGACATCCCAACATTACAATCGCTGTACGCATGATCGAACCCTCCCAGGTTGTCAGTTCACAGTCAGCTCAAAACGAGCCCGATGTCACGCACACCATGCGCGTGATTACTGCGCAACCCTCTCATAGCAGGAATCGGGCCAGGGGAGAAAACACGCGCGAATTCATCGAGTAGCCTTTCCCGGATCGCTCGCCGCGCCCTCTCGGGGCGTCGAAAATCCGGATGCGGCGCAAAAGCGTCGACACGGATGCGAGAGCTTGGTGTCGAAAGGCTTACAAGGAAGGCGTTCAGCGGCGCCGGAACGCGCGTAGCACCCACAGGACGAAGAGCGCGCCGATCGCGCCCGATATCGCCAGGCCGTAGCGCCGCATCTTCCTCTTTCTCTCCTGCGTTTCCGCGCGCTCGGCCTCCATGAGCCGGGCGAGGCGCTCGGCCGGCGTGGCCTTCGGGGCGGCCGCCTCGGCGTGCGGCGTCTGCGGCGCGGCCGGAGGCGCGCGCTTGCCCGCCAGAGTCTCGCGGCGGGCCTCGGCGAGCAGCGCTTTTTCCTTCGCGGAGAGCTTGTCCTCGTTCATGGCTACATCAGGATGATATCGAACTGCTCCTGCCCGTAGCCCGTCTCGACCTGCATCGACACGGGCTTGCCGATGAAGTCGCCGAGCATCGCGAGGGACTGCGACTCCTCCTCGAGGAACATGTCGATCACCGCCTGCGAGGCGAGGATGCGGAACTCCCGGGCGTCGAACTGCCGCGACTCGCGAAGGAGCTCGCGCAGGATCTCGTAGCACACGGTCTGCGCGGTCTTGACCGCGCCGCGCCCGCCGCAGGCGCTGCAGGGCTCGCACAGGACGTGCTCGAGGGATTCGCGCGTGCGCTTGCGGGTCATTTCCACCAGGCCCAGGCCCGTGAATCCGTTCACCGCGATGCGGGTGCGGTCGCGCGCGAGCGCGCGGTTGAATTCGGCGAGGACCGCCTCGCGGTGCTCGGGAGACGCCATGTCGATGAAGTCGATGACGATGATGCCGCCCAGGTTCCGCAGGCGCAGCTGGCGCGCGATCACCTGCGCCGCCTCGAGGTTCGTCTTGAAGACCGTGTCGTCGAAGTTCCGCGTCCCGACATAGCCCCCGGTGTTGACGTCGACCGTCGTCATCGCCTCGGTCTGATCGAGGATCAGGTAGCCGCCGCTCTTCAACTCGACCCGCCGCGCGAGCGCGCGCTCGATCTCGTCCTCGACGTTGTGCAGGTCGAACAGCGGCCGCTCGCCGGTGTAGTGCTCGAGCTTGCCGAGCACCTTCGGCGTGTATTCCCCGGCGAACTCCTTGAGCTTCTGGAAGTTCTCGCGGGAATCGATGAGTATGCGCCCCGTGCTCTCGCCGGCGATGTCGCGCAGGGCCCGCTGGGCGAGCGACAGGTCCTGGTAGAGCAGGGCGGGCGCGTGCGAGGTAAATGCGCGCCCGCGGATGCCCTGCCAGAGCTTCCTCAGGTACTCGATGTCGGCGCGCAGCTCGGCATCGGTGGCGTTCTCCGCCACAGTGCGGATGATGAAGCCCCCGGTCTCGTCCGCGGGCAGCAGCTGCTGCAGCTTGTCGCGCAGCAGCTGGCGCTCGGTCTCGTCCCGGATGCGCTGCGATATGCCGATGTGCGGGTCCTGCGGGAGGTAGACCACGAGGCGCCCGGCAATCGAGACCTGCGTGGACAGGCGCGCGCCCTTGGTGCCGATGGGATCCTTGATCACCTGCACCAGCAGCGACTGGCCTTCGGAGAGGATGCGCTCGATCGGCTTGGGCTGGGCGTCGCCCGCGTGCGAGCTCTGGCGCTCCTCCCAGATGTCGGCGACGTGCAGGAAGCCGGCGCGGTCCAGACCGATCTCGATGAAGGCCGACTGCATGCCGGGAAGGACCCGCGCAACCTTCCCGGCATAGATGTTGCCGACCAGGCCGCGGCTCGCCGTGCGCTCGATGTGCAGCTCCTGCGGCACGCCCGACTGCATGACGGCGACGCGCGTCTCCCGCGGATTGCAGTTGATCAGGATGTCCTCGGCCACCGGCGGCTAGAAGTTCTTGAGGAGCTGGGCGGTCTCGTACAGCGGCAGCCCCATGACGCCGGAGTAGCTGCCGCGGAGCTCGGTGATGAACGCGCCGGCGCGGCCCTGGATCGCGTACCCGCCCGCCTTGTCGGCGGATTCGCCGCTCGCGACGTAGGCCTCGATGTCGGCGTCGGAGAGCTCCGCGAAGCGCACTCGCGACTCGCTCACGAGGAGCTCGCGCCGGTCGTCGAACTTCAACGCGACCGCCGTGAGCACGCGGTGCTCGCGCCCGGAGAGCAGCCGCAGCATCTTCGCCGCGTGCGCGGCGTCGGGCGGCTTGCCCAGGATGACCTCCTCGACGCACACGACCGTGTCGGCCGCCAGGACCGGGAACGGGCGCAGGCGGCGCTGCACGATCCTCTGCCAGCCGGCGTCGGCCTTGGCGCGGGAGACGCGGCGGACGTAGTCGTCGGGCCCTTCCCCCGGCTGCTGCGATTCGTCGACGTCGACGTTGCGGCCGGGGTGGTCGCGCAGCACCAGCACCTCGAAGGGCACTCCGATCTGCTTCAGCAGCTCGCGGCGCCGCGGGCTGCGCGAGGCGAGATAGATCTTCTGCAGCGCGGCGCTCATCCGCGGTGGTAGGGGTGGTTTTCCAGGATCGACGCCGCCCGGTAGAGCTGCTCGGCGAGGAGCACGCGCGCGAGACCGTGCGGCAGCGTGAGAGCCGAGAGCCGCAGCGTGTCCTGCGCGCCGCGCCTGGTTTCCTCGGAGAGGCCGTCCGGGCCGCCGACGAGGAAGGCGAGGTCTCCGCCGTCGCGCCTTCGCGCGGCGAGCCAGCGCGCGAGCTCGGGGCTGCTCAGGTCGCGCCCGCGCTCGTCGAGCGCGGCGACGAAGGCGCCGCGCGGCAGCGCGCGCGCGATGCGCTCGCCTTCCGCCTGCATCAGTTGCGCGGCCGTCTTGCCGCCCGAGCGCGGCTCGGGGCGGACCTCGACCAGCTCGATCTTCATGGACCTGGGCATGCGCTTCGCGTACTCGTCGAATGCCTGGTTGATCCAGCCCGGCATGCGCGTGCCCACCGCGAGCACGAGCAGCCTCATTCGGCCGGGCTCATTTGGGCGGGGTGGCGCGCCGCCTGCGCCGCGGCTTGGGCTGGCCCCACAGTTCCTCCAGATTGTAGTGCGTGCGCACCGCCGGCTGCATGATGTGGACGACGATGTCGCCCAGATCGATCAGGACCCAATCGCCGCCGTCCTCGCCCTCCACGCCGTAGACGCGTCCGCCCGCCGCCTTGGCCTTCTCCCGGACGCTGCTCGAGAGCGCCTTGAGCTGCCGTGCCGAATCGGCGCTCGCGATGATCACGCGGTCGAACATCGCGGTGAGGTGGGTGACGTCGAGGACCTCGATGTCGCGCGCCTTGATGTCCTCGAGCGCCGCGGTCGCGGCCTTCTGGAGCATGCGGATGTCCGTCGTCATCAGTGCTCGCCGTTCTCCTTGGTGTACAGCCCGTGCCTCTCGATGTAGGCGAGCACCGCCGCAGGGAGCAGGTAGCGCGGGCTCCTCGCCTGGGCAAAGTGCGCGCGGACGGCGCTTGCCGAGATGTCGAGCGCGGTCGTGCCCCAGGCGAGGATGCGGCCTGCGGGGCGCTCGCGTAGGGCGTCGGGCGTTCCCGCGCGCCTGCGCCATTCGGAGGCGAGCGCGGCGGGCATGCCCCCGGGCGTGAGCGAGTGACCGGG
>DATEGT010000206.1:0-10053 GCA_035280025.1 Burkholderiales bacterium
CCCGGACAAGCCGGCAGCGCTGCGCGAAGCGCGCCGCGTGCTCGCGCCCGGCGGGCGGATCGCGATGAGCGTCTGGCGGACCACGGGCGTCTACAACGCCGCGGTCGGGCGGGCGCTCGAACGCCACATCGGCGCCGACGCCGGCGCGCGCTTCTGCGCCTCGCGCAAGGTGCCGGGCGACGCGGAGCTCCTGGCGCTCGCATCCGGCGCGGGCCTGCGCGAGGCGGAGCTGCACGTGAAGGAGAGGACCGTGCGCCTGCCCGCGGTCGAGCGCTTCGTGATCAGCCATCTCGCCGGAACGCCGGTCGCCGCGCAGCTCCGGGCGCTCGGCGAGGCGAGGCGCGCCGCGCTCGGGAGCGACGTCGCGCGGGAGCTGGAGCCCTACCGCGCGGGCGGCGAGGTCGCCTTTCCCGAAGCAATCACCGTCATTACCGCCAGGGCCTAGGCGATCCGCGCCCGGGGCCCGGCTCATCCAGAGGAGAACGCCATGAAGCTGACCGTAGGAATCGCAGCGATCGCTCTTGCCGCGCCCGGAGGCGCCGCCCTCGCGCAGCAGCAGAGCGAGAAGCGCACGGCCCTGCTCAATACCGAGCTCGCCGGCGCCCCAGGGTTCGAGGTGCACATGTGGCGCACCGACATCGGGCCGGGGGTGACCGGATCCCGGCACTGGCACCCCGGGACCGAGTGCATCTACGTCCTCGAGGGCAACATGGAGCTCGAGGAGCAGGGCGCGGGGATCGTGCGCCTCAAGGCCGGCGACGCGCACTGCGTGAAGCCGCACACCGTCCTCGTTCCGCGCAACGCGAGCGGCACCGAGCCGTACAAGAGCCTGGTCGTGATGATCGCGCCGAAAGGGCAGCCGATCGCCGTGCCGGTGAAGTAGCGCGGGCCCCGGGGTTCACCGGACCGCGGCCCGGAGTGATATCGTGGTCGCCGGGCCGCAACCGGACGAACCCCCATGGGCTCCCAGTCGATCGAGGTGCGCAAGCTGACGCCGAACATCGGCGCCGAGGTTCTCGGCGTCGACCTGTCGCGGCCGCTCGACGACGCGCAGTTCCGGATCGTGCACCAGGCGCTGATGGACCGGCTGGTGATCTTCTTTCGCGACCAGACGCTGAGCGTCGAGCAGCACAAGGCCTTCGGGCGCCGCTTCGGCAGGCTGCACGTGCACCCGGCCGCGCCGCGCGAGCTGCCCGGGCACCCGGAGATCTTCGTCGTCAGGGCCGACGAGAAGTCCGAGCACGTCGCCGGGGAAGACTGGCACTCCGACGTGTCCTGCGATGCCGAGCCGCCGATGGGCTCGATCCTGTATCTCACCGAGGTTCCCGCGGACGGCGGCGGCGACACCCTGTTCGCGAACATGTATCTCGCCTACGAGACGCTCTCCGTGCCGGTGAGGAAGCTCGTCGACGGCCTGAAGGCGGTGCACTCGGGCGAGAAGTACTACCGCGGCCGCTACGGGATCGACGACAGCGGTAAGGTGTTTCCGCGCTCCGAGCACCCGGTGGTCCGCACCCACCCGGAGACCGGCAGGAAAGCGCTGTTCGTGAACCGCATGTTCACCAGCCACATCGCCGGGCTGCGAAGGAGCGAGAGCGACGCGATCCTCGAGATGCTCTACCGGCACGTCGAGACGCCCGAGCTCGCGGTGCGCTTCCGATGGCGGGCGAACTCGGTCGCCTTCTGGGACAACCGCTGCGCCCAGCACCACGCGGTGTGGGACTACTACCCCGCGAAGCGCTACGGCCACCGCGTGACCATCTCCGGCGACCGGCCCCGCTAGCAAGCGCGGCGCGGGCATTCATGACCGCTTCTCATCAAACGGGCGGCGGCCGCGCGACATAATCCCTCATCCATCACAGGAGGAGGGAATCATGGCATCGAACTTCCGCAAGAAGGGCTTCTCGCGCCGCAGCTTCGTCAAGGCCGCCGCCGCGGGCGCGGCGCTCGCCGCCGGGCGCGCGCTCGCGCACGAGGACGACCGCGACGGTTTCTCGTGCAACGGCGCGGAGGACATCGCGCTCGTGAACGGGCGCATCCACACGATGGACGCCGGGAACCGCATCGTCTCGGCGGTGGCGATCCGCAACGGGCGCTTCGCCGAGATCGGCGACCCGCGCGACATCGGCCGCTGCGGGCGGGTCATCAACCTGCACGGCGCCTCCGTGATCCCGGGGCTCATCGACTCGCACTGCCACTTCATCCGCGACGGGCTCAACCCCGGCCACGAGGTGAGGATCATCGAGATCGCCGCCTCGGTCGGGGAGCTGCTCGCGATGATCTCGAGCCGCGCGGGGAGCGTCCCGCCGGGGCAGTTCATCAGCTGCGTGAGCGGCTGGAACATCAACGGCCTCGCCGAGCACCGCCTGCCGACGACCGCCGAGCTCGACGCCGCCGCGCCGCGCAACCCGATCTACATCAGCGAGTTCGGCGGCACCAACAAGGCGCTGACCAACACCCAGGGCGCCGCCTGGTTCGCGGCCAAGGGCGTGGTCGTCAACGCGGACGGCACGCTCGCGAGCGCCGGTCTCGCGTTCTCCGCGCTGCGCGCCGCCGAGATCGCGGGCGACCCGGCGCTGCCCGACCGCCTGACGACGACGCGCGAGGCCATCGCGTTCGCCAACAGCCTGGGCCTCACCATGATCCACGACGTCGGCGGCAACGGCTTCCCGCAGGCGAACGCCGCGCAGGCGAGCCTTTTCGTCGACCTGAAGCCGTACAACCAGGCCCTGGAGCTGTGGCGCGAGGGCCAGCTCGACATGCGCATCCGCTCGTTCCTGTACAGCGAGTTCGACACCTCGCCGACGCTGGACGTGGCGCGCGCGCGCATGATCAACAACATGATCCGGCTCGGCGACGACGTGTTCCGCCTGAACGGCGTGGGCGAGCGCGTGCAGATCAGCACCACCGCGCCGGGCTTCGTCGACCACTGCAGGTTCGCCGCGCAGAACGGCTGGACCGTGCACCAGCACTCGGGCACGGCGGCCGAGATCGCGTTCCACGTCGCCGCGTACCAGCAGGGCGCGGCCGCCGCCGCGCCGGCCGGCATCCGGGCGCTGCGCTGGTCGCTCACCCACGTCAACGTCATCACCGACGACCAGGTCCGCGCGCTGCGCGACATCGGGGCCGGCTGCACGGTGCAGGGCACGGCGTACACCGGCAACGCCGGGGGCACGCCTTTCCGCAGCATCCTCGACATCATGGGGCCGGCGGGAATCCCCACCGGCGGCGGCAGCGACGCCACCAACGTCGGCCCGCTCAATCCGTGGCTGATGATGTACTTCATGGCGACCGGGAAGAACAACGCGGGGGTCGCGATCAACGCCCCGCAGAGCTGCACGCGGCTGGAGGCGCTGCGCATGTATACGATCGGCAGCTCGTATTTCTCGTTCGACGACGACCGGCTCGGGTCGATCGAGCGCGGCAAGCTCGGCGACCTGGCGGTGCTCTCCGACGATCCGCTGACGGCGTCGGACGACCGCTTCCGCAGGATCTCGTCGACGCTCACCCTGCAGGGCGGCAGGATCGTGAGCGGGGGCTCGCGCCACCGCGGCTGACGGCTGGACCGCGCGGCCCGCGGGGTGAGATCATCGGGTCGTGGAGAACACGACCCGGACCGCCTCGCGCGGCGCCGCTTTCCTGCTCCTCGCGCTCGCGACGCTCTTCTGGGCCGGCAACTGGGTCCTCGGGCGCGCGCTGCGCGAGACCTTCGAGCCCAACGCGCTCAACCTGTGGCGCTGGCTGATCGCGGCGGTCGTGCTGGCGCCGTTCGCGCTGCCGCGCCTGCGCGCGGGGCTGCCCGCGATCCGGCGCTCCGCCGGCCTGCTCGTCCTGCTCTCCTTCCTCGGCGTGGCGCTGTTCCAGTCGCTCGTCTACACCGGACTCAAGACGACCACCGCGGTCAACGCGGTGCTGCTCAACTCCTCGTTCCCGGCGTTCATGCTGCTCTGCTCCTTCGCGATCGAGCGCGAGCGCGCGACGCGGATGCAGGTGGGCGGGATGCTGATCTCGCTCGCCGGCATCCTCGTGATCCTCGCGCGCGGCGAGCCCGAGAACCTCGCGCGCCTGGAATTCCACTCGGGGGACGCGCTCATCCTCCTCGCGATGCCCGTGTGGGGCGTGTACTCCGTGCTGCTCAGGCGCCGGCCGCCCGAGCTCGACGGCATCGTGTTCCTGTTCGTGATCTCGGTGATCGGCGTGGCGCTGCTGCTGCCCGTCTTCGCGATCGAGGCGATCCGCTCGCCGCCGCGCTGGCCGGGCGGGGAGGGCGTCGCCGCGGCGCTCTACGTCGGGCTCGCCGCCTCGGTGGGCGCCTTCATCTGCTGGAACCGCGGGGTGGCGATCGTCGGCGCCAACGCGGCGGGGTTCATGATCCACCTGCTGCCGGCCTTCGGCTCGCTGCTCGCGATCGTCTTCCTGGGCGAATCGTTCCGGCCGTTCCACGCGGTGGGGATCGCGACCATCCTCGCCGGCGTGCTGGTCGCCACCCGGCCGGCGGCGCGGCGCTAGGGAATCAGCCGCGTCAGCTCGGCGCCGATCCGGCGCGCGAGCGCGACGCCGTCCTCGGCGCCGAGGAGGCGGGTGAGCGAGTCCTCGAGCGTCCGGAGCTTCTCGCGCAGCTCGAGCGGGTCGTGGCAGGCGTTGATTTCCTCCACCAGGAGCTCGCCGAGCGAGGCGAGACGGCCGCGCATGCGGCTGCGCAGCTCGGTCATCGCCTGGATCTTGATCCCCGCGAACACGACCGGGTCGTTGGCCGCCGGCGCGCGCGGCACGCGGCCGGGTTCGGCTTCCCCGGCGCCGATCTCCTCGATGTAGCCTTCCTCGAGGAGCTTGCGGAGGGTGGCTTCGAACTCGCCCGCGCGGACGTAGACCGACAGCTCGTTGGCGTCGCGGCGGCCGTCGACGATGATCAGCAGGCGCCGCGCGTGGCTCTCGAGCCCGAGGGCGCGGTCGGCGACTTCCTGCTTGCCCTTCTCGGTCTTGCGGTAGATCGCGCCTTCCACGCTAGGGCGCCACGCGCTTCCACACGTGGCGCTCGCGCGAGGCGAGCAGCGGCACCGCCTCGGCGACGTACCTCTTGAAATGCGCGGTCTGCTGGTGGGCGTCGAAGGCCTTCTCGTCCACGTACACCTCGTAGAGCAGGATCCGGGTGCGGTCCTTCGGATCGACGAGCACGTCGAACTGGCGGCAGCCGGGCTCCTTCCGCGAATCCGCGGCGTTCTCGACCGCCTTGGCGGTGAAGCTCTCGACGTTCTCGGGCTTGATGCGAAGATCGACGGACAGCACGAACATGGGGGCTCCTGGGGGCTAGAACGCGACGGTGAAGCTGATCTCGGGATAGGTATCGCTGCACGAGCTGTAGACCGCCTTGTTGCAGTCGACGTAGGACTCGTACACCCCGCCGAAGCCGAGGTAGGCGCTGCGTCCCGCCTGGATGTAGAGGCCCGCGCGCCCGCCCACCGAGCTGATGTCGGGAAGGTTCTGGACGTAGGTGCGCCGGTAGAAGGCCCCGATGTAGGGCTTCACCGTCGGCACCTGGTAGAAGACGTACTGCACCGAGGGCGTGACCTTGTAGAGGTGCGGATCCGACCCGGTCCAGGACTCGACGAACAGGCCCGCGTTGAGCCCGTCGAGCATGTAGTAGCTCGCGCCCAGCCCGAGGACGAAGTAAGTCTGGTCGAAAGCGTAGCCGGTGCCGCCGGTCACGACGAAGTGCGTGTTCCCGCGGCCGAAGACCCCGGCGACGTCGGCCGCGGCCGCGGGGGCGGATGTGACGGCCATACCGCACAGCAACAACGACGTCAGCGCGGATGCGAACCGGTTCCGGAATGGCATCGCTCGGTCTCCTCGGGTGTTTACGCATCGAGATCATAAGCCAAAGAGGCCTATTCCCGTGCCGAGCGACGGCAAACGCGCCACGCCCCTGCTGGAATCGATCGTCACCTGTCCCGGCTGCGGCTTCGACCAGCCCGAGCGGATGCCGCTCGGCCAGTGCGTCTTCTTCTACGAGTGCAAGCGCTGCCGGACGATGCTCCGCGCGAAGCCCGGCGACTGCTGCGTCTTCTGCACCTACGGATCGGTGGCCTGCCCCCCGGTCCAGGCGTCGCGCGGCGCCCAGCCCCCGGCGTAGGCGCAAAAGAAAAAGCCCTGGCTTTCGCCAGGGCTTTTTGCGCCCCCGGAATAGGAGGAGGAGGAGAACCGGGGGCGCGTGAAACGAGCGGGCTTCAGCTCGCCGCGGAAGCGGCGCCTCCGTGCGAGCCGCGGTTGCCGGCGCGGGCGGGCTTCGCCGGGATGCGCACGAGGTCGGCGCGGTGGAAGGGCCGGTGCCGCTCGAGAAAGCCGGCGACGGCCTTGTTGACCTCCTCGGCGTGGGTCACCGGGCCCATGTGCCCGATGCCGTCGAACTCCACGACCTCGACGCGCGGCAGCGCGCGCGTGAGCAGCCTCGCCACGGCGCGCGAGGACGGCGGCGATTCCCTTCCGGTCATGAACAGCACCGGAGCGCCCAGCCACGAGAACGCGCGCAGCGGCGTGAGCTCGGACAGGCAGGCGCTTGCCCAGCCGCGCATGTTGGCGATCGACCCCGCGACCTGTCCCTGGCGCGGCTCGGGCATCCGCTCCCAGGCGCCGGCGCCGGACCAGTAGTCGACGAAGCAGCGCGCCGCGCCGGCGGCGTCGCCCGCGTCGTACAGCGCAACGGTGCGCTCGTAGGCACCGCGGAAGCCGTCGATCTCGTTCGGCGAAGGCGTCTCGGCGTCGACCAGCGAGAACAGCGTGGGCTCGTAGATCGCCAGCGCGTGCACCCGCTCGGGCCGCTCCAGGGCCGCGATCAGCGCGACCGCGGCGCCGTAGGAATGCGCGACCAGCGAGACGGGCCCGGCGGCGCGCGCGAACACCGGCTCGAGCAGCACGACCTCGTCGCGCAGCGTGACCGGCCGCTTCGCCCGCCACGCGGGGCTCTGGCCCGAGCCGTAGGAGTCGACGGCGAGCACGTGGAAGCGCGGCGCGAGAGCTTCCATCAGCGGCTGCCACTGGCGCGAGTTGCTCCCGCTCGCGTGCAGGCACACGACGGCCGGGCCGGAGCCCGCCTCGCGGTAGTAGGGGAGCGCGGGAGGCTGCATCATCGGCTAGTACCCGAGGCTCGGAGCGCCGAACGCCATCGGCGGGAGCGGCGCGTAGAAATAGTAGTCGGCGCTGTAGTCGACGCGAACCTGCGTTCCTGCACTCGCCTGCGAGCAGCCCCCCGCCGGCGCCTCGCCGCCCGAGGTATGCACGCGCAGCACGCTGCTGACGTTGCTGAGCGAGCCCTTGGGTCCGTCGGACTTCGCGGCGAGCAGCAGCCAGGGAATCGCGCCCGCCGCAGGCGCGCCCGCGCTCGCCTTCACCGTTCCCGCCACGCGGCTGCCGTCGGCCGATTCCCAGTGGGGGCCGGCGTAGTGGTGGCCGACCTTCGCGCCGTGCGCGTCGTAGAGATCGGCCTCGGGCGCGACGAACCGCCATTCGTAGGCGCCGCCGTCCTTGCCCGCGCGGCACTCGTAGATCTGGACGCCCTGCGCGGCGGCGATCATGGCGAGCGCCTCGTTCGCTCCGGGCCTCAGGGGGTAGGGGATATCGAGCGCGCTGCCGGCCGGGCGCATGCCGGCGCAGCCCGCGGCGAAGAGCGCCGGGACGAGCACCGCGAGAAACAGAGCTGCGGCTTTCACTGCGTTGAACATTCCGTTTTCCTTTCTTTCGGGGTTCATGCGACTTCGGCCATGCAGTAGCCTCTGAGCCCGCAGTTGCACGGCCGCCGCTTGTAGGGGCACCGGGGCTGCGGCTCGGGCTCGCGCGCGTCGTGGCGGCACGCCAGGCAGATCAGCGTCGCCGACGCCGGCATGTGCCAGCAGCGGGGACAGCGCATCGGCGGCGGTGCTTTCACCATCGGCGGCCGCCTAGGCGGGAACGGTCAGCGGCACGGGCCGTCTCCGTCGGAACACCGGGGATAGGTCGCCGTGGACCGCTCGATCTTGTGGAAGGCGCCCCCGGAGGTGGCGTAGAGGCCGAACGGCGCGACCATGGCGCTGAACCCCCAGTCCTCGCGGAACACCTTGAGCTTGACGCCTCCGTCGAGGCGCGGACCCTGCGCGCCGAAGGGATGGCACCCGTCCGCCCACCACTCCAGGTCGAAGGGCGCCTCGGGCACGGCGTCGCCCGGCCGGAGCTTCTCGCCGTTCACGCGCACCGTGGTCCCGCGGCCGCAGCCGATCGCGGGCCGGGGATCGACCCAGCGGAGCGGCACGGCGTCGCCGTCGAGCGCGGGAACGAGGAAGGCGTTCAGGAGGTAAGGCGAGGGATCGAAGCTCGCGCGCGACGCGGGGGCGGCCGTCTCGCCGTTGCGCGCCAGGGTGGCCGCGATCATCGCGCCCAGGCCGATCGCGGCGGCGAGCCCCAGGCCGTAGCCCAGGACCGAGACGAGGCCGACCGCCGTGAACAGGCGCGTCGCCCGCAGCGGAGAGCGCCTCGCGTATTCGAGGTGCGGAAGGACCGACTGTCTGGGGTACGCGGACTGTCGCAAGATGCCCTCCAGTGCTTGAGAGTGCCGCGAAGTCTAGGGCCCGGATGCGTCAGGGGAATTTCGCCCGGCCGCCATTTTTGTTTCGTTTGTTTCATGCCGCCGGCATTACGCCACGCAGGAGGCGTATCATTCGCGCTCCGCCGCCATGGCGGGGGCATCCGGGAGCATCGGCGTGCAGCCATCCACGAACCGGCAGGCAACGATCCTGATCGTCGACGACGAGCCGGGCGTTCGCGAAGTGCTGGAGGAGTACCTGTCGGGCCACGACTACGACGCGATCGGCGCGGAGAGCGCGCTCGCCGCGCGCTCGATCACCGCCCAGCGGCCGGTCGATCTCGCGCTCATCGACATCCACATGCCGGGCGAAGACGGCCTGTCGCTCTCGCGTCACCTGCGCGAGCGCTACCCGGGGACCGCGATCGTCATGCTCACTTCCGCCGACGCGGTGATCGACCGCGTCGTCGGCCTGGAGATGGGCGCCGACGACTACGTCGCCAAGCCCTTCGACCCGCGCGAGCTGCTCGCGCGGATCAAGAGCGTGCTGCGGCGCACTTCAACGGCGAGGCTGGGCGATCTGGGCGAGGCGCGCGTGCGCATCGGGCGCTGCGTGCTCGATCTGGCCGCGCACCGGCTCACCGACGAGAGCGGGGAGGAAGTGCCGATGTCGCCGCTCGAGTTCGACCTGCTGAAGGCGCTCGCCGAGCATCCCAACCGGGCGCTGTCCCGCGAAAGCATCATGAATCTCTCGCAGCGGCGCGACTGGAACCCGTTCGACCGCAGCGTCGACCTGCGCATCATGCGCCTGCGCAAGAAGATCGAGCCCGACCCCGAGCATCCGCGCTACATCAGGACCGTGCGCAACGAAGGCTACCTGTTCGTGCCGGGCGGGGCGTGAGCAGGCTGCTGCCCGCGCTCGCCTGCGCGGCGCTGCTCGTCGCGCAGGGCGGCTGCGTGCGCGAGCAGGAATCGGCGCTGCGCGTCGGCACCAACGTCTGGATCGGCTGCGAGCCGCTGTACCTGGCGCGCGAGCTCGGCCTCATGAACCCGAGGACCATCCAGCTGGTCGAGTATCCGTCGGCGAGCGAGGTGCTGCGCGCCTTCCGCAACGAGGCGATCGACGCGATGGTGATCAGCCTCGACGAGCTGTACGGGCTCGCCTCGGAAGGGCTCAAGCCGCGCGTCGTGCTGGTGGTCGACGTGTCGCACGGCGCCGACGCGGTGGTCGGCCGCGCCGGGATGAGATCGATGAAGGACCTGAAGGGCAGGCGCGTCGCGGTCGAGAGCGGCGCGCTGGGCGCTTTCGTGCTGTCGCGGGCGCTCGCGCTCAACGGCATGCAGGCGAGCGACGTCAAGCTCGTGCAGCTCGAGTCGAACGAGCAGCCCGGCGCGTTCGAGAAGGGCCAGGTCGACGCGGCCGTCACCTTCGATCCCTACCGCGGCGAGCTGCTGCGCGCGGGCGCGGTGTCGCTGTTCGACAGCACCCAGATCCCGGGCGAGAT
>DATEGT010000207.1:0-2685 GCA_035280025.1 Burkholderiales bacterium
CCCGGGCTCGACGTCGACGCCGACAGCGTCATCGTGCTGAAGAACGCCGGCCCCGTCGGGGCGCCCGGCATGCCCGAGTGGGAAGTGCCGATCCCGAAGAAGCTCCTGCAGGCCGGCGTGCGCGACATGGTGAGGATCTCGGACGCGCGCATGAGCGGCACGGCGTTCGGCTGCTGCGTGCTGCACGTCGCCCCCGAGTCCTACATCGGCGGTCCGCTCGCCCTGGTGAAGAACGGCGACCTGATCGAGCTCGACATCGAGCGCCGGCGGCTGCAGCTCGCGATCGACGACGCCGAGATGATGAAGCGCAAGCGCGCGTGGAAGGCGCCCGCCCGCCGCTTCGAGCGCGGCTACGGCGCGCTCTTCTCGCAGCACATCAGGCAGGCCAACGAGGGCTGCGATTTCGATTTCCTCGAGGGCACGGCTCCTACGGCCGACCCGGAGATCCACTAGCGCCTATTGCATGAACCAGCCGTGGCTGACCACGATCGACTGGCCGGTCAGCGCGTTGGACGGGAACGCGGCGAAGAACAGAGCGGCCTCCGCGACGTCTTCCACGGTCGTGAACTCCCCGTCCACGGTTTCCTTCAGCATCACGTCCCTGACCACCTGCTCCTCGGTGATGCCCAGGTCGCGCGCCTGCTCGGGGATCTGCTTGTCGACGAGCGGGGTGCGCACGAAGCCCGGGCAGATCACGTTGGCGCGCACGCCGTGCCTGGCGCCCTCCTTGGCGACGACCTTGGCGAGCCCGATCAGCCCGTGCTTGGCGGCGACGTAAGGCGCCTTGAGCGGCGAGGCTTCCTTGGAATGCACAGAGCCCATGTAGATGACGCTGCCGCCGCGGCCCGAGGAGTACATGTGAGGCAGGCACTCGTGCGTCGTGAGGAAGGCGCCGTCGAGATGGATCGCGAGCAGCTTCTTCCATTCGTCGAAGGGAAACTGCTCCAGCGGGTGGACGGTCTGGATCCCGGCGTTGCTCACCAGGATGTCGATGCCCCCGAAGGCCTCGACCACGGCGGCGGTTCCGGCCCTGACCGCGGCCTCGCTGGTGACGTCCATCGCGACGCCGATCGCCTCGCCTCCTCCCTTGCGGATCTCGCCCGCGGTCGCGTCCGCCGCGCGCCCGTTGATGTCGGCGATCGCCACCCTGGCGCCCTCGCGCGCATAGACGAGCGCGATCTCCCTGCCGATGCCGCTCGCCGCCCCGGTGATCATCGCCGACTTGCCCTCGAGTTTCATGCGTGCGCCCTTTCGAAGTTGCGGTCGAGCCTGCCCTCGCGGGCGAGGTCGTATACCCGGATCCCTTCGGCGAGCTGGGATCTCCTCAGCCACTCCGGATGGGCGACCGAGCGGCGCACGTCCTCCAGCCCGGCGCTCCAGCGCCGGTGCATGCCCGCGCGGGAGAATTCGTAGTCCTTGGAAGACGCGCTGGCTGCGTCCCTGCGGTTGATGAGATGCATGATGTCGACGTGCGTGCACCGGCTCATCCGCTCGAGCGCCTTCACGTCGGGATCGGCGCGCAGGTCCGCGGGGATCTTCCCGAGCAGGCGGTGCAGGGATCCGCGCAGGCGCTGCAGCTCGCGGACCCGCGTGGTGTTGAAGCGGGTCTTGCTCGAGTACATGATGTCCTTGCGCCGCTCCATGACCCCGTCGAGGTCGCGCGGAAGGCGCCCGGTGGCGCTGAACAGATCCACCTGCACGACGAGCGCCCGCATCGCGGGCGCGTTGTCGAGCACGTACCACAGCGGCGAGTTCGACACGATGCCGCCGTCCCAGTAGTGGCGGCCGTCTATTTCCACCGGCGCGAACGCGGGCGGGAGCGCGCCGCTCGCCATCACGTGCCGCGGGGAGATCGGGGTTTCCAGGCTGTCGAAGTAGGTCGAGTTTCCGGTCTCGACGTCGACCGCTCCCAGGCTCAGGCGTATCGGCCCGGTGTCGATCCTGCGGAAGTCCACCAGCTTCTCCAGCGTGGAGGCGAGCGCGCCCGTGTCGTAGACGCTCAGCGCCTCCGCGCTCCCCGCGGGCGCAAGCAGCGCAGGCGTCACGCGCGGCGTGTAGAAGCCGGGAACGCCGAAGGTCGCGCACGCCGCCGCGCTCACGCCGTTCACCCAGCGCCGCAGCGGATCGGCGAGCCGGGATTCCTCCGGGAGCGGGTCCGCGGCGAGGCCCGAGGTCACGAGGTTCCAGAACTCGCGCAGCCTCTCGACGCGCAGCTCGGGCGGGTTGCCGGCGATCAGCGCCGCGTTGACGGCGCCGATCGACACGCCGGCGATCCAGTCGGGCGTGAATCCCGCCTCCGCCAGTCCCTCGAACACCCCGGCCTGGTACGCGCCCAGCGCGCCGCCGCCCTGGAGCACGAGGATGGTGAAGTCGTACTTGTCTCGGTAGATGTCGTCGCCGGGCTTCATCGGGAAGGACCATCCCGATTCGGATGTCGCGAGGGGTTAGAGGCCGGCCCCCGCAAGGAGTTCAAAGAACTTCGACTTCGAGGTCTGAGGCGCCTAGGCGGCCTCGGGCTGGGGCGCCTTTTCCTCGCGCGCGATCAGCGAGTCGCGCGCGAGCACCTCGAAGCGGCGCGCCGCGACGATGCGCCTTTCGCGCGCGTAGGCCTCGTGGTTGCGCTCGACGTCCTCGAGCCGGTACACGTAGTTCACCATCATCCCCACCGAGCGGCGCATTCCCATC
>DATEGT010000208.1:0-2578 GCA_035280025.1 Burkholderiales bacterium
GCTGACGCCCAAGCTCTCGGAGCGCCTGGGCCAGCAGGTGGTCATCGAGAACCGCAGCGGCGCCTCGGGCATCATCGGGACCGAAGTGGTCGCGCGCGCCAGGCCGGACGGCTACACGCTGTTGATCAACACCATTCCCTTTGTCACGAACACTTACCTGTACAGCAAGGTGCCGTACGATCCCTTCGCCGATTTCCTGCCCGTTGCGTGGCTGTGCTCGTCGCCCGCCACGCTCGTGATCAACCCGTCGGTGCCGGCGCGCTCGGTGCGCGAGCTGCTGGAGCTCGCGAAATCCAAGCCCGGCGCGCTCAACTACTCCGCCGCGGGCGCAGGCACCAACCCTCATTTCGCCGGCGAGCTGTTCAATTTCCTGGGACACGTTGACATCGTCGCGGTCCAGTACAAGGGCGGCGGTCCTTCGCTGCTCGCGGTGCTGGGCGGAGAGGTGGGGATCACGTTTCCCAACATCTCCGAGGCGATCCCCCACTCCAGGACCGGGAAAGTCGTCGTGCTCGGGGTGACGGGCGCGAAGCGCTCGGCCGCGCTCCCCGACGTCCCGACCGTCGCCGAGGCTGGCATCCCCGGATACGAATTCCTGACCTGGCACGGCGTGCTCGCCCCCACGGGCACGCCGGCGGCGATCGTCTCGCTGCTCAACGGCAAGATCAGGGAGACCCTGACGGCGCCCGAGCAGGCGCGGTTCTTCGAGCAGATGGGCTTCGAGATCGTCGCGAGCTCCCCGGAGGAGTTCGCCGCCCAGCTCAGGCGCGAATCGGAGAAGTGGGGCAAGGTCATCAGGGAGCGCCACATCCGCGTGGAGTGAAGCAGCCGAGGTTGAGTCCGCAAATGAAGCGCCTGTCGCTGCTCGTCATCGTCTCCCTCGCCGCCGCACTGGGCGCCTGCTCGTCGGGACCGCCCAAGCCGTCGCCCGCGGCGCTGGCCGAGCTGGCTCCGACGGGCAAGCTGCGCGCCGCGATCAATTTCGGGAACCCGGTCCTCGCTTCCAAGGATCCGGCGAGCGGGGAGGCGCGCGGCGTTTCGGTCGACCTCTCCCGCGAGCTCGCGCGGCGCCTGGGCGTTCCGCTCGAGATCGTCCCGTACGCGGCGGCGGGACGCGTCGTCGACGCCGTGAAGACCGGAGCCTGGGACGTGGCCTACGTGGCCATCGATCCGCAGCGCGGCAAGGACATGATCCAGTCGCCACCCTACGTCGTGATCGAAGGCTCCTACCTGGTGCCGGTCGAGTCACCGATCCGCAGCAACGCGGAAGTGGATCGCGACGGAGTCCGCATCGCGGTCGGCAAGGGCAGCGCCTACGATCTGTTCCTCACGCGGGAAATCAGGCGCGCGATGCTGGTGCGCGCGCCGACCTCGCCCGAGGTCGTGAGCACGATGATCCGGGAGAACCTCGAGGTCGCGGCCGGCGTCAGGCAGCAGCTCGAGGCGGACGCGAAGCGCACCGCCGGCGTGCGTGTGCTGCCCGGGCGCTTCATGGTGATCAATCAGGCAATGGCCGTCCCCAGGGGCCGCGACAACGGCGCGAGATACGTTCGCGATTTCATCGAAGAGATGAAAGCCGGCGGGTTCGTCGCGCAGTCTCTCGTCCTGCACAAGGTCGACGGCGCCGCGGTGGCGGGTCCCGCCGACCCGAGGGAGCGCTAAGACCGGCGCCTAGACCCGGAGAGGCTCTTCCTCCATCAGCGCGACCTGCTCTTTCAGCTCCAGGATCCGGTCCTGCCAGTAGCGCTGCGTGTTGAACCAGGGGAACGCCGCGGGAAACGCGGGATCGCCCCAGCGACGCGCAAGCCACGCCGAGTAGTGAACGAGGCGCAGCGTGCGCAGCGCCTCGAGCAGGTGCAGCTCGCGCGGGTCGAAGTCGTGGAAATCCTCGTAGCCGGCGAGCACGTCGGCGAGCTGCCGCGTCATCGAGGCGCGGTCGCCGGAGAGCATCATCCACAGGTCCTGGATCGCCGGCCCCGTGCGGCAGTCGTCGAAGTCGACGAAGTGCGGGCCCTCGTCGGTCCATAACACGTTGCCGGCGTGGCAGTCGCCGTGCAGGCGCAGCGTGCGCACGCGGCCGGCGCGTTCGTAGCTGCGCGCGACACCCGCGAGCGCCAGGTCGACCGCGCTGCTCCAGGCTTCGAGCAGATCGGATGGAACGAAGCCGCTCGCGAGCAGCCATTCGCGCGGCTCGCGGCCGAAGGTCTCGATGTCGAGCGCGGGCCGCTGGACGAAGGGACGCGTCGCGCCCAGCGCGTGAATGCGCGCGATGAAGCGGCCCATCCACTCGAGCGTGTCGGGATCTTCGAGCTCCGGCGTGCGGCCGCCGCGGCGCGGATAGACCGCGAACAGAAATCCGCCGGACTTGTGCAGCGTGCGGCCGCCGGCGGAGAGCGGCGCGACCACCGGAATCTCCCGTTCGGCGAGCTCTGCGGCAAAGGCGTGCTCTTCGAGAATCTGCGCTTCGCTCCAGCGCCCGGGGCGGTAGAACTTGGCGACCACCGAGGCCTGCCCGCCGTCCTCGAGCCAGACCTGATAGACGCGGTTCTCGTAGCTGTTCAGAGCGAGCAGCCGCCCG
>DATEGT010000209.1:0-4865 GCA_035280025.1 Burkholderiales bacterium
TACGCATTCGACTTCCCGCCGGGACGGATCCCTCTCACCGAGACCAGATCGACCTGGCACTCGGCTTGGAGGCGCGGCTGCAGGCTGGGCGTGTTCTGGACGGTGCCGCGCTCGAGCCTCGTGATCATGCATTGCCGCACCGAGACGTACGCCTTCTTCGCGGCCTGCAGATCCGCGAGGAAGTTCAGAAGATCGTCTTCGTGCAGCAGCAGCATGTCGAGCTTCATCCGGCTGACCACCAGATCGGCGCCGCCGGTCGGCACGATGCCCGGGTAGTCCAGCGTCCGCTGCGCCTCGATCCTGTACCGGATCTCGAAGAGCTTCCGGGCGTTCTTGATGCGCGCGATCGATTCGATCCACTCGATGCGGTTCTGGTCGCTCAGCATGCCGTGCTCGCGCATGCGTTCGTAGTCGATCAGGTTCTCGCGGATCTCGCGCTCCTCCTCGGAGACCCTCAGGACGCGCTCCTGCGCGCCCACGCGGCTCGCGCGGCTCGCCTCGCGCGCCCTCCTCGCGGTGTCCAGAGAGGACTGGCTCGCGACGAGGACGGCGATACCGACCGCCGCGAGCGCCGCGGCCAGTGCGATGGGCGCGCGCAGGCGCTTCAAGTCGTCGCGCCTGATGTTCACGTGCCCCTCCTGCGGGTGATCGCCACCGAGAACTGCGGCACTTCCTCGCGTCTCGCCGCTCCGATATCGCCGGCGATGCTCTTTTCGGCGTTGATATCGAAGGGCAGCTGAGTGCGGACGACCTCCGTCCCGGGACGGGCGCGGAGGGCGTCGGTGAACTGCGAGACGAGCTCGGTCACCGCCCGGTAGTCGGAAGCCTGCGGCACGACCAGTCGCCCGGAGATCTCGGCGGCCTGAACCGGTGCCTCCGGGCCGCTCTCGGGGTTGAGCGCCGCCTGACGCGGCGCCTGCGCCTTGGCGGCATCGCTCGCCGCCTGCGCCTTCGCGCCGCCCACTTCCCAATCGATCCGGTCGATCTCGATCTGCGGCAATGGAGTCACGGCCTGGCTGATCTCCGCGAGCATGGATCCGGGCGACGCGCTTTGCCTGAGCAGCGCCCGGTAGTTCTTGACGAGGGCCCTGAGATTCTCGGTCGAGGTCGGCGTCTTGGGAAACCGGGCCTGCAGCCGGGCGTATTCCTGCGAGGCCCGGGTCTCCTGGACATAGTCGGCGGCGACTTCCTGCGTTACCTGGTACGCGTCGAGAAACTTGCTGCCCGCGACCAGCGCGCACAGGCCCAGGATCGAAGCGCCCGCGGTGACCAGGGCCACGCGTCCTCGCCAGAGATGATAGTAGTGGCGCAGACCGTCGTCCGCGAACTGGGGGCTGGGCTGGGCCTCCGCGAGCACCTGCAGGTACAAGGCTTCGCCGAGCGTCTGCGCGGGGAGCGATTTGAGGCCGAGGTTGCGCGCCACCTTGTCGATCGCCTGCACATGGAAGTGCAGCCGCGGCGAATCGACGCACGCCGCCTCGTACAGCTCCTGCTGATCGCCCGCGGCGAGGACCAGAACGTCGAGCGGCTGGGCTTCGCGCGGGAGGATCCTCGAGTTGACGAGATATTGAAGCGTCCTGAGCGATTCCGTGGCGCAGTCTTGGGCGATCGCGTGGGGGTCGGCAAAGTTCACGCGCACGATGCGCGAGAAACGGATGCGGCCGTTCTCTATGTAGCTCTGGCGCAGGCCGGCCTGCTGCAGGCTGACGATCACATAGCGCGAGGCCTTGAATCTCAGACGCTTGCCGAGCGACGCCGCGACGAGCGCCACGGAGAAAACGCCCGCGACCCGCACCTTTCTCGCGCGCAGAACGTCGAGCCAGGGCTGGAATTGCTGCGCATTCGTGAACGAGGTGTACAGCACCCGTTCTTCCCGGCGGCCCGCGTGGACCTCCGAGCCGAGGGAGATCGGCACCGCGAGCGATGCGTCGCGGTAGCGCTGCGCGAGCTTGCGCGCGAGCAGGGCGCTGCGGTCGGACCCCCGCACAAACGGGAGGTTCTCCTGGTAGAAATCCTCCTCGACGACGTCGGCGAGAACGAAGTAGAGGCTCTCGGGATTGTCCGCGACGTAGCGCGCGAACTCGCCCACCCCCTTCTCGTTCGTCCCGAAGGCGCCCTCCCGGAGCAGCTCGCCCTTGTGCGAGCGGTAGACCGTGACCTGCTGGGAGGTGAAGTAGCAGAGGCGCTTGGCGGGCACGGCGCTACACCTTCAGCTTCGTGATGACATCGTAGATCGGCCCGAGCACCGAAAGCATGACCCAGCCGAGAATGATGCCGAGGAACACGGTCAGGGCGGGCTCGATCAGGACCTGTATCTTGGAGATCGACTCGCGCACTTCCCGATTGTAGAAATAGGACACGTTGAGCAACGCCGTATCGAGAGCGCCGGTCGATTCGCCGACCCGCAGCATCCTCACGACGAGCGGCGGGAAAAGCCCGACTTCCTGGAACGCCGCGGTCACGTTCTTGCCTTCGCCGATCTGCTGCCCGGCGAGCTTCAGCCCCTCCTGGATGACCATGTTGCCCGCGGTTTCCTCGGAGCTCCGGATGGCCTCCAGGATGGTGATACCCGAGGCGTACATCAGCGCGAAGATGCTGGCGAAGCGGGACAGGATGATCTTGCGAAGGATCTCTCCGGAGACCGGGAGCGCGAGCTTCAGACGATCGAGGTGGTAGCGCACCGTAGGGTTCGTGCGTGCCGCCATTCCGACTCCTGCGATCACGATCAAGGGCGTCGCCAGCACGGCCCACCAGTAGCTGACCAGGAACGAGGAAACCTCGATGAGGATGCGGGTCTGCAGCGGGATCTGCTGTCCCATGTTCCTGATGAAGGACACCATCTGAGGGACGAGGTAGACCATCAGGAAGAGCGTCACGATCACCACGATCGTGCCGACGAAGGCCGGGTACATGATGAGCTTCTTCATGTGCTCAGCGAGCTCGTCTTCCCACTTGAGGCTCTCGACGAGGCTCTTCAGCACTGCGGGAAGCTTTCCGGTGTCTTCGCCGGCGCGCACCAGGCTCGTGAACACCGCCGTAAAGATCTGCGGATACTGGCCGAGCGCCTGAGACAGGCGCAGCCCGCCCTGGATGCTCTCGATCACGCCCGAGATCACTTCGCGGAATCGCGCGTTCTCGATGCTGTCGCGCAGGTCGATCAGCGATTCAATGAGAGGGACCCCGGCGCCGGTGAGCTGCTCCATGTGGAAGCAGAAGTTGATGAGCTCGGAGCGCTTGATCGAGCCGACCCGCAGCCAGGCGGCTCCCCGCCGGGTAGGACCCCCGCGGATGAGGTCCAGCCCCATGCGCTTGAGGCGTTGCTCAAGATCGACGAGGTTGACCGCCTCGATCTGCCCGAGCATCGTCTTTCCCCGGGTGTCGATCGCCTTGTAGGTGAACAGTGCCATGGTCTCGGCGCGCGGGACGCGCCGCTCTACATGCGGTCGGTCAGGTCGACGACGCGGATCAGCTCTTCGAGGGAAGTCGAGCCGTCCAGGACGCGGCGGACCCCGTCGTCGGCGAGGGTGCGGAACCCTTTGGCGACCGCCGCCTTCTGCATTTCGCGGCCGGTGGCGCGATGAGCGATCAATTCGTCGAGCTCGTCGTCCATTTTCAGGAGCTCGATGATCGCCATGCGGCCGCGGTAGCCCTGGTAGTCGCACTGGTCGCACCCTACCGCGCGGTACAGCGTCGGCGCCTTCTCTGCCTTCGCTCCAGTCATGTTGCGCTCGCTGGGGCTCGCCTGGTACGCCTGCTTGCAGTGCTTGCACAACCGCCGCACCAGGCGCTGGGCCACCACGCCGATGATGTTGCCCGCGAGAATGTCCGGGACGATCCCGATGTCGAGCAGGCGAGGAACCGCGCCTACCGCCGAATTGGTGTGGAGCGTGGAATAGACCTGGTGGCCCGTCATCGCGGCGCGAAACGCCATGGTCGCGGTATCTTCGTCTCGGATCTCGCCCACGAGAATGACGTCGGGGTCCTGCCGCATCAGCGAGCGGATGCCGTTGCCGAAGTCCATCTTGGCCGCCTCGTTGACCGAGGTCTGCCGGATCAGGGTCATGGGATACTCGACCGGATCCTCCAGGGTCATGATGTTGAGGCCGTCGTTGTTGATGTGGTTCAGCACCGAGTAGAGCGTGGTCGTCTTGCCGCTTCCGGTGGGTCCCGTGAGCAGGATGATGCCTTCGGGCCGGGCGATCATCCGCTTGAGCAGCTGGAGCTGGCTCGCTTCCAGGCCGAGCTGATCGAGGGGAACGATGCCTTTCTGCCGGTCGAGAATTCGCAGCACGATGTTCTCGCCGTGCGAGGTCGCCTGCGAGGACACGCGGAAATCGACGGCGCGCCCGGTGAGCATGAGCGAGATGCGCCCGTCCTGGGGCGCGCGCGTTTCGGCGATGTTCATCTTCGCCATCACCTTGATCCGGACCGCCATCGCCGGCCAGTAGGTCTTGTGCAGCGAGCGGATCTGCCGCAGCACGCCGTCGATGCGGTAGCGGATGCGCAGGAAGTTCTGCTCGGGCTCGAAGTGGATGTCGGAGCCGCCGCGCTCCACCGCATCGGCCAGCAGGGCCGAGATCAGCCGCACGACCGGCTGCGAATATTCATCGCCTTCGGCGACCGTGGTGTAGTCGATCTCGCCGGTTTCTATTTCCTTGAGAATGCCGTCGATCGAGAACTCGTGGCCGTAGTAGTGCTCGATCGCGCGCTCGATCTCTGAGTCGCCGGCGATCCGCAGCTCGATCTCGTAGTCGCCCTTGAGGTGCGCGCGCAGTTGGTCGAGCGCGACGATGTTGTTGGTGTCGGCGAGCGCGACAATGAACTTGCGCTGCTGGCGGTCGAGCGCCACCGGGAAGATGTGGTAG
>DATEGT010000210.1:0-3408 GCA_035280025.1 Burkholderiales bacterium
GGTGCGGCAATGCATGATCACGAGGCTCGAGCGCGGCACCGTCCAGAACACGCCCAGCCTGCAGCCGCGCCTCCAAGCCGAGTGCCAGGTCGATCTGGTCTCGGTGAGAGGGATCCGTCCCGGCGGGAAGTCGAATGCGTAACCGCCTGGTTCCCGTTCTGGCCGGAGCGCTCCTGCTCGCCTGCTGGGGCCCGGCCGCGTCGGCCGAAAGCCTCGGCCGCCTCTTCTTCACTCCCCAGCAGCGCCAGGACCTCGACCGCCGCCGGCAGGCCAACATCCAGGAATCGGCGGTGACCGCCAACAGCTCGATCACCGTCAACGGCCAGGTATCCCGTTCGCGCGGCAAGAACACCGTGTGGATCAACGGCGTCCCCCAGGAAAACACGCGCAACCCGGCCGACCCCGCGCGCGTAGTGCTGCCCGCCGGCCAAGGGGAGAGCTCTTCTTCGGTGAACGTCAAGATAGGTCAGACCCTCGACAGGGTGCGCGGCAAGGTCAAGGACCCCATCGAGGACGGCAAGATCGTCACCCCTTCGGAAAGGCGTACTTCCAAGCCGTGAACACCAGGCGACCCCGCAGAGGAGCGCCCACGCTCCGCCAGCGCGGGTTCGCCCTGATCGCGGTCCTCGCCCTCGCGGCGATGTTGACGGCGTTTCTGATCGCCATCGGGATGAACCGGAGCGGCACCGATCTTGCGAACGAGCGCGCGGGCCGGGACATGAAGGTGCTCATGCAGGCGAAGACCGCACTGATCGCCTATGCGGCGAACGAGGAATGGCAGGCCTACAAGGGTCAAACGACCAACCAGCCGGGCGGCCTGCCTTGCCCAGATACCGGCCCCGACACGACGGTCGCGAACACGGGCGTGTCCTCCGGAATTTGCTCCAGCGGGGCGCTCCGCGTAGGAAGACTTCCCTTTGCGACGATCGGAAGCGACGACCTCAGGGACGCGAGCGGCGAGCGCCTGTGGTACGCGGTGTCTTCAAACTTCTACAAGACCGGCATAGGCGGCAACATTATCAACAGCGACACGCAGGGGCGGCTGACCGTCCAAGGAAGCGCCCCCGCAAACAATGTGGTTGCTGTCGTATTTGCGCCGGGACCGCCGGTTCTGGATCCATTGATCGGCGGACAAATTCAGGACCGGAGTTCGGCGAACTACAACCGCATCGCCAGCTACCTGGAAGGCTTCACCCCCGGGACAGACTATACGTTCACGTCTAGCGCGTCCCCATCTGCCACATTGAACGACCGATTGCTCGTCATCACCCAGGCCGAGCTGATGGCCGCGGTAGAACCCGTCGTTGCCGCGAGGATCGAGCGCGACATCGCGCCAAAGATTCAGGACTATTTCAACAACTACGGCGCCTACCCGTTTCCTGCGCCGTTCGATCCGACCAAGACATTGCAGTCGGACTATCAAGGCGACACTTCGCGGACCCGCGGGATGTTACCGGTCACGAGATCAGTTCTTCAATGGCAGACCTTATCGGTCTCGATCACCCACATCGCGGGAGGTACGGGCGAGGATCTCGTTTTTTCGATGGATTGTGGCGCGTCCACGTCGAGCCAGATCTCCTGCCGCATCGACTATGATGTCGACGACAACAACCGCCCCGCAATTCAGATCCAAGCGACTTTGCGCAATGCGGCCATCAGCTTGCCCGATGTGATTGAGCCCACGGACTCCACCAGTGCCACGAGGATCAGGATGTTCAAGAAGGACGGAACTGACGCCGACACCACACCCTTTGGACAGTGGAACGCCAGCTTCCCGCAGTTCGTTCCAACGAGGAGCTATGTTGCGCACTCGAGCGGAGACGCCACGGTGACCTACCGGGGACGTTTACAGAACGGCGGCTTCTGTTGCGGGACCAACGGCAGAATCACGATCGTGATCCCGGTTCCGGACTATCTCAAAATCACTGATGGCACGGACCCGGACTATGGCTGGTTCGTCGCGAACGAGTGGCATCGGCTGACTTACTACGCAGTCTCGCAGGGCTTCCTGCCTGACGCGGGAAACAACTGCACCACGGCGACCCCACCGCCACCGCTTTGCCTGACCGTAAACAATCTGCGCCCCTCGTATGTCAACTCGAACGACAAGCGCGCGATCCTGATGCTCGCTGGAAGGTCGCTGAATGGCTCGCATCCTCCTGCGACGACTATCGCTTCTGACTATTTCGAGAGCGCAAACGTCAGCGCGGTGAACGGCACTACCTTGGTCTATGAGAACCGCTCCGGCAGCCCGACATCGATCAACGACCGGGTTGTCGTGATCTCGCCCTGATCCCGCGCTATGAAATGCAGCAGAGGCTTCACCATCGCCGAGCTGGCGGTTGCCGCCGCGATTCTCGCTTTGCTTCTCTTCGGAGCGATGATCCCGTTTTCGACCCAGGTGGAAATTCGCAATGCAAACGAAACGCAGCGCACCATGGATTCGATCAAGGATGCGTTGCTCGGATTTACCCAGGCGAACGGGCGGTTGCCCTGTCCGGCGAATGGGGCGACGCCCGCCGGCACGATTGACACGACGACCTGGGCCACCTCGGTGGTTGCCGGCGCTGAGCAATGGGACCCCGCGAACAGCCGTTGCTACATCGCGTTGGGCGTGGTGCCCTGGACGACGCTGGGAACCTCCGAAACCGATGCATGGGGAAGAAGGTTCAGCTACCGCGTTTCACCTGCGTTCGCCGATTCGATAGGTTCGAACACATGGCAGTCGCGCAAAACGGGAGCGGGTGCCTTCCCCGGTCAGAGCACTCCCCTCCCGGCAAGCCCCGCAGATCAAGTCCCTTCTTGCCCCACAACGCCGGTCGCGCTAACGCCCTCGCCCACGCTCTCGTCGTTTGCCTTGTGCACCCTCGGTGATATTGCGGTCTTCACGCGGACGACGTCCGTCGCGACACCGCTCGCGTCGGCAGTGCCGGCGATATTCATTTCTCACGGGAAAAACGGCTACGGCGCTTGGCAACCGAGTGGCCTTCAGGTCCAAGCGGCGGGCGCTGGCACCGACGAGGCTGCAAATGCGAGCGGCACCTCCCAGCAGACCCCTACGGGAGGCTACAAGAGCTGGGCCTACTACAGCCGCAATCCGACTGCCGCAGCCAGCGGATGTGCCGACCCCGCGCCTCCCGGTGCAAGCGGATCTCCACTGTGCGAGTTCGACGACATCGTGGTGACGATCACCACGAGCACTCTCATTACGCGCATGGTCGCCGCCGGCAAGCTGCCGTAGCCAAAGTCTCGAGAATGTCCGGCCGGCGGATCGCCGGCGAGAACGGCCGGAATCTCCTACCGGTCGCCGCGGCGCACTTCGCCGCGCAGGCTGAAGCAGACTCTGCCCGAGTCGTTCTCGCGTAGTTGCAGGGAGAATCCCGAGATCTCGGCGAGCCGGCTCGTCTG
>DATEGT010000211.1:0-22958 GCA_035280025.1 Burkholderiales bacterium
GTGATGACGCCTCTGCCCAAGCCCTGCGTCGACACGGGCATGGGCCTGGAGCGCATCGCCGCGGTGCTGCAGGGCGTGCACTCGAACTACGAGATCGACCTGTTCCGGGACCTGATCCGCGCCGCCGCGCGCGAGACCGGCACGAAGGACCTCGCGGACAATTCGCTGAAGGTCATCGCCGACCACATCCGTGCGTGCGCCTTCCTGGTCGTCGACGGCGTGATTCCCGGCAACGAAGGCCGGGGCTACGTGCTACGCCGCATCGTCAGACGGGCGATCCGCCACGGCTACAAGCTCGGTCGCAAGGAACCGTTCTTCCATCGCCTCGTCCCCGATCTGTGCGCGGTGATGGGCGACGCCTACCCGGAGCTGCCGAAGGCCAAAGACCGCGTGACGCAGGTTCTCAAGGCGGAGGAGGAGCGCTTCGCCGAGACGCTGGAGAACGGCATGAGGGTCCTGGAAGCCGCGCTGCACCGCGAGGACCGCATGCTCGAAGGGGAAACCGTGTTCCAGCTCTACGACACTTTCGGGTTCCCGGTGGACCTCACCGCCGACATGGCGCGCGAGCGCGGCATCATGATCGATCACGCCGGATTCGAGGCGTCCATGGAGCGTCAGCGCGAGCGCGCACGCGCCGCCGGCAAGTTCAAGATGGAAGCGGGGGTGGAGTACTCGGGGCACGCCACCGAGTTCAAGGGCTACGACGCGCTCGACGTCGGCGACGCGAAGATCGCGGCGATCTACAGGGAAGGCGTCCCGGTGCCCGGTATCGCCGCGGGCGATTCGGCCATCGTCGTGCTCGACAGGACGCCTTTCTACGCCGAGTCCGGCGGGCAGGTGGGCGACGCGGGGGAGCTGGTCGCCGCCGGGGGCACCTTCGCCGTCTCCGACACCCAGAAGATCCAGGCCGACGTGTTCGGCCACCACGGCGCGCTCGTGACTGGGCGGCTCGCCGTCGGCGACAAGGTCGCGGCGCACGTCGACGTCGCGCGCCGAGAGCGCACCATGCGCAACCACTCGGCGACGCACCTGATGCACAAGGCGCTGCGCGAGGTCCTCGGGCCGCACGTGCAGCAGAAGGGGTCGCTCGTCGATGCGGACAAGACGCGCTTCGACTTCTCGCACGACGCTCCAATGGGCGAGCAGCAGATACGCGCGGTCGAGGCCAGGGTGAACGCCGAGATACTCAGGAACGAACCGACCACGGCGCGCATCATGAAATACGACGATGCCGTGAGGGGCGGGGCGATGGCCTTGTTCGGCGAGAAGTACGGCGACGAGGTGCGGGTTCTGGACATCGGCAGCTCGCGCGAGCTGTGCGGCGGCACCCACGTCGCGCGCACCGGGGACATCGGCTTCTTCAAGATCGTGTCCCAGGCCGGCGTGGCGGCCGGAGTGCGCCGCGTCGAGGCGACCACCGGCGAAGGCGCGCTCGCCTTCGTGCAGGCGATGGAGGACGAGCGGCGCTTCGTCGAGGGGTTCTTCCAGTCCAGCGGCGACGCGCTGAAGGAGAAGCTCAAGGCCGAGCGCGAGGAGCGAAGAGCCCTCGAGAAGGAGCTCGTGCGGCTCAAGTCGAAAATGGCCGCGGCGCAGGGCGAGGACCTGTCCTCGCAGGCGGTGGAGGTCAAGGGCGTCAAGGTCCTCGCGGCGGCGCTCGATGGAGCCGACGCGAAGACCTTGCGCGAGACGCTCGATCAGCTCAAGAGCAAGCTGAAATCGGCCGCGATCGTGCTGGGCTCGGTCGACGGAGGCAAGGTCAGCCTGATCGCCGGCGTCACCGCGGACCTGACCGCGAGGCTGAAGGCCGGCGAGCTGGTGAACTACGTCGCGCAGCAGGTCGGCGGCAAGGGCGGCGGCCGGCCCGACATGGCGCAGGCGGGCGGCACCGACGCGGCGAAGATGCCGGCGGCGCTGGGCTCGGTGCGCCAGTGGGTGGAGCAGCGAATCTAGGGTCGTCCGGAGCGCCTCATCCCTTGAGGCAGGAGCTCATGAAGCTCTTGCGTTCCTCGCCTTTCAAGTTCTTGAGGCTCGCCTGCTTGTTGCAATCGGTCATCTTGTCCTGCTGCGTCTTCTGCTTGGCGCTCGCGCTTGGCGCGCTGCCTCCCTTGAGGCAGGAACTCATGAATTTCTTGCGCTCGTCCCCCTTCTTGTCGCCCGCCTGCTTGTTGCAGGCGGTCATGCGCTCCTGCTGCTTCGAGGGTGCCTTCTTGTCCTGCGCCAGAGCCGGCGGCGCGGCGGCGAGCAGCATGCACGACAGCACGGCGAAGAGTCTCTTCATGATCCTTCTCCCTATGAGGATGGTTCGGGAATGAGCGGCTGCGGCCGGATACCGTATCACGCCTTCCGGCAACCCCGCAGGTCTTCGGGTAATATCCAATTTTTTCAGATTCTTAGCGGCGCCTGCCGGGGCGGGCCCTGATCCATGCATTTCAAAGTCGACGACGTCAGGATCCGCGAGATCAAGGAGCTCGCTCCGCCCGCGCATCTGCTGCGCGAGTTTCCCTGCACCGAGAGAACCGAGGAGCTGACCTACAACACGCGCCGGGCGATCCACCGCGTACTCCACGGGTCCGACGACAGGATGCTGATCATCATCGGCCCCTGCTCGATCCACGATCCCAAGGCGGGACTCGAGTACGCGCGCAAGCTGCTGGAGATGAGGAAGGAGCTCGAGCGGGACCTCATCGTGGTCATGCGCGTGTACTTCGAGAAGCCGCGCACCACCGTCGGCTGGAAAGGGCTGGTGAACGATCCGGACCTCGACGGCACCTATCAGATCAACAAGGGACTGCGCCTCGCGCGCGAGCTGCTGCTGGAGATCAACGAGCTGGGAGTTCCCGCGGGGAACGAGTTCCTCGACATGATCTCGCCGCAGTACTACGCCGACCTCGCGAGCTGGGGCGCTATCGGCGCGCGCACCACCGAATCCCAGGTGCACCGCGAGCTCGCCTCGGGACTGTCCTGCCCCGTCGGCTTCAAGAACGGCACCGACGGCAACGTGCGGATCGCCGTCGACGCGCTCAAAGCCGCCCGCGCGCCGCATCATTTCCTTTCGGTGACGAAGGCCGGGCACTCGGCCATCGTCTCGACCAACGGCAACGAGGATTGCCATATCATCCTGCGCGGAGGAAAGCATCCGAACTACGACGCCGCGAGCGTCGACGCCGCGGCGAAGGAGCTGGCGGGCGCGGGCCTCGAGCAGCGCCTCATGGTGGACTGCAGCCACTCTAACAGCCAGAAGATGTACCAGCGGCAAGTGGATGTCGCAAGAGAGATCGGGCGCCAGGTCGCCACGGGCGACGAACGCATCTTCGGCGTCATGGTGGAGTCGCACCTCAAGGCGGGCCGGCAGGATCTCGTTCCGGGCAAGCCGCTGGTCTACGGCCAGAGCATCACCGACGCCTGCATCGGCTGGGAGGACAGCGTGCCGCTTCTGCGCAACCTCGCGGAATCGGTGCGCCAGCGCCGGCTGGTCAAGTCGGGCGAGTCCTAGGAGAGCGCCACGCTCTTCCTCGAGACTCCGCGCAGGGCGCTGCTCGCCGCCGCGGCGCTGATTCTCGCCTTCAAGCTGTGGCTGTCGGCGGCGCTTCCCTTCACCGGGGACGAAGCCTATTTCCTCTACTGGGGCGTCCATCCGGCTCTCGGCTACTACGACCATCCGCCGATGATCGGCTGGCTGCTGTACCTGATGCACGGCATCTCGAATGCGGCCTGGGTTCTGCGTCTCCCGGTGACGCTGCTGCCCTTCGCGCTCGCCGCCGGAGTCTATTTCGTGCTGCGGCGCCTCGACGAGACGAGGGCTGCGCTCGCGGCGCTCGCCTTCATGCTGCTGCCACCCAATGTGTGGGCCGTGCTGATCACCACCGATACCCCGCTCATCTTCTTCTCGTTTGCGTCCGCGGTCGCGTTCTGGCTGGGGATGGCGAGGAAGGCGCGGGGGTGGCAGGCGCTGGCGGGCGCCTTCCTGGGTCTGGCTTTCCTGTCGAAGTACTTCGCGGTGCTGCTGGGTCTCGCCTACGTCGCCTACACGCTGCGCGCGCCGCGCGGACAGCGCGACTGGCGGGGGCTCGCGCTGGTCGTGGCCTGCTCGCTTCCCTTCGCGATGCTGAACCTGTGGTGGAACTACGAGCACTGCTGGGCCAACCTCATGTTCAATGCCTACAACCGGAACGCGGGCGCGGGCGCCGGCTGGTCGTGGAAGACCCCTCTGCTCTACGCCGTGTCGGTGCTGTATCTCCTCAGTCCGGTCGCGCTGTGGCAGCTCGCGAAGGGCCGCGGCGCGGTGCGCGCCGCCCTCGCCGATCCGGGCGCGCGCTTCTTCGCCTTCATGTTCGCGTTTCCCTTCGGGTTCTTCGCGGCGCTGTCCCTGGTCAAGCAGATCGGCCTGCACTGGATGCTCGGCTTCGTGCCCTTCTTCTTCGTGACCGCCGGATGGACGCTTACCGCCGGCCAGCTGCGTCGCTCGGTCGTGTACCTGGGCGCGTTCAGCGCGCTGCACGTGGCGGCGATCGCGGTCGCGGCCGCGCTGCCTCTCGAGACCTGGAAGGGCAGCCGCGTATACGACGGGATCGTGTACCACGCCCGCATCAAGGACGTCCTCAAGGAGATCGAGCCCTACGAGGGGCGGTTTGCGCTCGCCGCCGACGGGTATTCGCCCGCGGTCACGGCGTCCTACTATTCGGGCAGATACTTCTTCGTGTTCGGCAAGGGTTCCTCGTACGCCCGCCACGACGACATCCTGACCGACTTCAGGCCCCTGGAAGGCAAGGACATCCTCGTGCTGCGCAAGGACCCGCCCGAGGACCCGGACTACCGGCCTTACTTCAGGACGGTCGAGTACAGGCAGTTCACGATCGCGGGCGCCACGTTCCACCTGGTTCTCGGGCGGGGTTTCGACTTCGCGGCGTACCGCGAGGGGGTGCTGAAGCCGGTGCGGGACCGCCTCTACGCGATCCCGGCTTATCTGCCGCAGGGGCGCTGCTATTTCTGCGAGCGCTACTTCGACGCTCGCGCGTGTCCCCCCAGAAAATGAGCGCATCGGCGATGACGACGGCCCGCGCCCTCCTGCGGCTGATGCGCCCGCACCAGTGGATCAAGAACGGGTTCGTGTTTCTCGGCCTGGTCTTCGGTCACGGCTGGAACGACCGGGCGCTCGCGCTCGATGTCCTCCTGCTGTTCGCGGCGTTCTGCCTTGCTTCGAGCGCGGTCTACGCGATGAACGACATCGCCGACCGCGACGCGGACCGCCTGCACCCGACCAAGCGCTTCCGGCCGCTCGCCCGAGGCGAGGTCGGCCCCGGCGCGGCGCGGGCCCTGTGCGTTGCGCTCGTGCTCGCGGGCGCAGCTCTCGCATGGCCGGTGTCGCCCGCGGCGCTGATCATCATCGGCGCCTACGCGGCGCTCAACATCGCGTACAGCGCGGGGCTGAAGCACGTGCCGATTCTCGACGTCTTCATCATCTCGGCGGGATTCATGCTCCGCATACTCGCCGGCACCGTCGGAGTAGGGATCCCGCCGTCGAAGTGGCTGCTGCTGTGCGGGCTGATGCTCACGCTCTTTCTCGGATTCGGCAAGCGCCGTGCAGAGCTCCTCGCCGCGAGCGCGTCCGGAGATCCGCAGGGCGCTTCGGGCCACCGGGCGTCCCTCGACGGATACAGCAGGACGCTGCTCGACATTCTGATCACCGTGAGCGTCGCGTGCGCGGCGATGGGGTACGCGCTCTACAGCGTCGACGCCGAAACCGTCGCGCTGCACGGCACCGACAAGCTGATCCTGACTCTACCGTTCGTGCTGTACGGCCTGTTCCGATACCTGCAGCTGATGTACGTCGAAGGCCGCGGCGGCGATCCCGCCTGGGACGCGCTCCACGATGCGCATTTGATCGCCACGACCCTCGGGTGGCTGGGCGCCACCGCCTGGGTCCTCGCGGGCTGAGCGCGCGGTCCGGCGTTGTTATCGCGTCCGCGTTTGGGCATAATCTCGGCCGTCGCCGGTGCGAGGACGGACCAGGATGGCGGAAACGGCGGAAAGAGCCCGGTTGGCGCAACTGGAATCGCTCGGCGACGCGACGCAGTTTGCCGGGCAGATTCACGGCCTGATCACGTTCTCGCCGCTCTTCGAGAACTTCAACCTCGAGGACGTCGGCGCGCTCAGCCAGTTCATGCAGGTCTACCGCGCCGAGCCCGGCGCGGAGATCATCCGCGAGGGCGAGACCGGCGATTGCATGGTGTTCCTCATCGACGGCAGGATCGAGGTGTTCAAGCAGGACCGGTGGAATTCGCCGCGGCTCATCGCGGTGATCGCACCGGGGCAGTCGTTCGGAGAGATGTCGATGATCGACGGCGAGCCGCGCTTCGCGAGCTGCGTTTCCGCTGAGGCGTGCACGATGGCAGTGCTCTCCCGCGACAGCCTCGCCCGCATCATTTTGGAACAGCCGACGCTGGGAGCGAAGATCCTGATGGAACTGGTGCTGATGCTGTCGCAGCGGCTGCGTCAGACCAGCTCCAAGCTGATCGGCTACATGGACCGAGAGAGGTCCGATCAGGGGGCATTGCCGGCCGTATAAGCTGTGGCACAATAGCCGGCCTGAACGGTGGAGGGGTCGAGATGAGGATTACGAACGGCAAGGATTTCTGGGCCGGGCTGATGTTCGTCGCCTTCGGGCTGGCGTTCATGATCGTGGCCCAGAACTACTCGATGGGTACTGCGGTGCGGATGGGGCCCGCATACTTTCCGACGGTGCTCGGAGGGATGCTCGCCGTGCTCGGGGGCTTCATTCTGTTCAACGGATTCGTCTCGAAACAGGCGCACCACTGGAAGGTGTTCCCGTTTCGCGGGTGGTATTTCGTCGTCGGGCTGATTCTCGGCGTCATCGCCTATTACACCCAGGCGTTTTTCCACGGCTACGGCGTCACCGGCGAGATTTTCCACACCATCCTCTCCGGCGTCGCCATCTTGCTGCTTTTCGCAACGTTCGGCGAGAGGTCGCTGTGGATCATCCTCTTCTCCGTGGTCATCTTCGGCTACCTGTTGAAGCCGCTCGGGCTGGTGATCTCGATCGGCGCGCTGGTGTTCGTCAGCGCCTGGGGCGGGCACGAATTCAAGGTGAAGGAGGCCGCGATTCTCTTCGTCGCGCTTGCCGTCTTTTCGGTGGCGTCGTTCGTTCACGGGCTGGGGCTGCCGATGAACGTCTGGCCGAGCCTGTGGGAGTAAGGGATGGAACTCTTTCATAATCTCGGAATCGGTTTCGGCGTCGCGCTCCACGTCCAGAACCTCCTCTACTGCATACTCGGCTGCCTCCTGGGCACGCTGATCGGAGTGCTGCCGGGCATCGGCCCGGTCGCGACCATCGCGATGCTGCTGCCGGTGACCTTCACGCTGAATCCCACCTCGGCGCTGATCATGCTGGCGGGAATCTACTACGGCGCCCAGTACGGCGGCTCGACCACCGCGATCCTGGTCAACATACCGGGCGAGTCCTCGTCGGTCGTCACCTGCCTCGACGGCTACCAGATGGCGCGCCAGGGACGTGCGGGCCCGGCGCTCGGGATCGCGGCGATCGGTTCGTTCTTCGCCGGCTGCGTGTCGACCTGCGTCATCGCGCTGTTCGCGCCGCCGCTCGCGGAGGTCGCGCTCAAGTTCGGTCCGGCGGAATACTTCTCGCTGATGGTGCTCGGACTGGTCGCCGCCACGGTGCTCGCGCACGGCTCGCTGCTCAAGGCGATCGCGATGGTGATCTTCGGGCTGCTGCTGGGGCTGGTCGGCACCGACGTCAATTCGGGCGTGGCGCGGTTCAGCTTCGGCGTCTCGGAACTCTCGGACGGCATCGGTTTCGTCTCGGTCGCGATGGGCGTGTTCGGCTTCGCCGAGATCATCGGCAACTTGGAGCAGAAGGAGAAGCGCGAAATCTTCACCAAGAAGGTGAGCAACCTCCTGCCCACGCTGCAGGATTTCAAGGACTCGTGGGCATCGGTCCTGCGCGGCACCGCCCTGGGCGCCTGCCTGGGGATCCTGCCCGGGGGCGGAGCCCTGCTCGCGTCCTTTGCGGCCTATACCCTGGAAAAGAAGGTTTCGAAGAATTCGGCCAACTTCGGCAAGGGCGCGATCCAGGGCGTGGCGGCGCCGGAATCGGCGAACAACGCCGGCGCGCAGACTTCCTTCATTCCCCTGCTGACCCTCGGTATTCCGTCGAATCCGGTGATGGCGCTGATGATCGGCGCAATGATGATCCAGGGCATCGCGCCCGGGCCGCAGGTGATGACCGAGCGGCCGCAGCTCTTCTGGGGGATGATCGCCTCGATGTGGGTGGGGAACCTGATGCTGGTGGTGCTGAATCTCCCCATGATCGGCATGTGGATCAAGCTGCTCACCGTGCCTTACCGGCTGCTCTACCCGTCGATCCTCGTGTTCTGCTGCATCGGGGTATACAGCATCTCGAACAGCCCGTTCGACGTCATGCAGACGGCGGTGTTCGGCGTGGTCGGCTACGTGTTCGTGAAGCTCGAGTGCGAGCCGGCGCCCCTCATCCTGGGGTTCATTCTCGGGCCCCTGATGGAGGAGAACCTGCGCCGGGCGATGCTGCTGTCGCGGGGCGATCCGTTCGTTTTCTTCCAGCGGCCGATCAGCCTGGTCATGCTGCTCGTCGCGGGCTTCCTGCTGGCGATAGTGCTGGCGCCGGCGGTGCGCAAGAAGCGCGAAGAGGCCTTCGTCGAAGCTTGAAGGCGCCGGAGCAACCGTGCGAAAAGGCCCGCGCGAGCGGGCCTTTTCCTTTCTAGCGGTTCTTTCCCTGCTGCCACAGCACGTCGCCCCCGCCGCTCTCGCGGTTGAGGACGCGGCCCATGACGAACAGCAGGTCGGACAGGCGGTTCAGGTAGATTCTCGCGGAATCGGCGACTGTCTCCGAGGCCGACAAGGCGACCAGCGCGCGCTCGGCGCGCCGGCACACCGCGCGAGCGAGGTGCGCGAGTCCTGCGGCGCGGGTCCCGCCCGGGAGGATGAATTCCTTCAGCCGGGGCAGGCCGGCGTTCAGGTCCTCGAGGAGCTCCTCCAGCCTCTCGGCCTGAGCGGACGTCATGGTCGCCCGCCCCGGGATCGAGACATCGCCGCCGAGGTCGAACAGGTCGTGCTGGATGCTCACGAGTCCCGCGCGGAGCTTCTCCGGCATCGCCTCGGCGAGCAGCACGCCCAGCGCCGAGTTCAGCTCGTCGATCTCGCCCAGCGCCGCGACGCGGACGCTGTCCTTGCGCACGCGAGAGCCGTCGCCCAGGCCGGTGTCCCCGCCGTCGCCGGTGCGCGTGGTGATCTTGGAGAGGCGGTGGCCCATGGGCGTATCATGGCTCAAGACCATCACGTGCGCAAAAAGGAGGGGACATGATCCGCAAAGTCGTCTACTTCTCGATGCAAGTACCGAACCGACCCGGCGTGGGCCTGCAGATGCTGAAAGCGATCGCGAAAGGGAAGCAGAACCTGCTCGCCTTCACCGGCTTCCCCAACGGCGCGAAGGCGCAGGTGGACTTCGTCCCGGCGAGGCCGGCCGAATTCGCGCGCGCGGCGAAAAAGGCGGGCGTGAAGCCGGGCAAGAGGAAGACCGCATTCCTGGTTCAGGGCGAGGACCGTGTCGGTGCTCTGGTGCGCATCCTCGACAAGCTCGCCGCGGCGAAAATCAACATGGTCGCGATGGACGCGGTGAGCGGGGGCGGCCGCCGCTTCGGCGCGATTTTCTGGGTCAAGCCGAAGGACATCGCGCGCGCCTCGCGGCTGCTCGGCGCGAAGTGAAACGCGGGGCGCTCTAGCGCAGGCGGATGCTGGTCGGCCCGCCCCACAGGGTCGAGCCGATGACGTCTGCGACGATCCAGGCGAGGACGACGACGGCGGCCACCGCGAGCAGGTACTGGGCGACTTCGATCCAGAGATGACGATCCACGCGCTGAGCCATGCCGTCAGCATAGTACGCCCCGCGCGTGAAAGAAAGGCGAATACTTCCGCGTTTTCGCGGACACCGCCGCGGTGTCGGGTAAACCCTTACGGGAGAGCGCCGCTAGACGGCCCCGGTCTTCCTCAGCAGGGCGGCGACGGCCTCGGCGAGCCGCGCGTAGCCGGCGGCGTTCGGGTGCACCGGGTCGGACTTGAGCGCGTTGTCGGTGAGGATCTTCCTGAGCGCCGACTCCTCGTGCGGCACGCCGAGCTCCTTGGCGACGGTGGAGTAGAGCTCGGCCGGTGAGGGGAGCAGGCTCGGCTTCGGAACGGCGATCAGCACGACCTGCGCGCCGCGCGCCTTCGCCAGCCGGATCATGGCGCGCAGATTGTCCGCGGCTTGCGCCTCGTCCAGCTTCCTCAGGAAGTCGTTGCCGCCTTCGCACAGGATGACGAGCTGCGGCTTCGATTCCTCGAGAGCTCCGGGCAGGCGGGCGAGACCCTCGGCGCTGGTCTCGCCGGGCACGCCCGAGGACACCACCTTGCGTCCGATCAGCGCCTCGAGCCGCGCGGGGTAGCTCTCGCCGGGAGCCGCTCCGGTGCCGAACGTGAGGCTGTCGCCGAAGGCCAGCACCACCGCGTCGGGCGAAAGGCGCGCGAGCTTCGGCTGGCCGCCGCTGCAGGCGGCGAGCAGCGCGAGCGCGGAAAGAGCGAGGACGCGCTTCACGGGGCCTTCGGCTCGGGCACGCTCGCGCACTCCTCGAAGATGCGCGCGCGGCAGCTCGCGCAGATGGAACGGTCCAGGCGCGTGAACACGCCGCCGATCGCCTCGCGCTTGCCGCGGAAGACGTTCTCGCGGCCGATCTCCGCCATGTAGCCGCCGCGCTCGAGCAGCTCCTCGACCGGCTTGCGCAGGCTGTAGAAGTAGAGCTGCCCGCCGCCGTCGCGCCGCCGGCGCGCCTCCTCCGCCAGGAGCTCGGCTCCCGCCATGTCGACGGTGTTGATGCTCTTCGACATGAGGAGCAGGTGCTTCTGTCCGGGGCTGTCCTCGCGCAGGGCGTCGAGGTGCCGCCCGACGTGACCGACGGCGCCGAAATAGATCGAGCCTTCGATGCGGAGGATCTTGAGCTGCGGGCACTCGAGGAGGCCGTCCTCGACCTGGGTCATCTTGCGCCCGGTGTGGCGCGGATCGGGCACGAGGCTCCGCAGGATCGGATGCGACGTGCGGTTGAGGTACAGCACCAGCGAGACCAGCACGCCGACCAGGATCGCGAACTCGAGGTCGAGCACCAGCGTCGCGAAGAACGTGATTCCGAGCACGGCGCTCTCCCCGCGGCTGGTCGCGAGGATCTTGCGAATCCGCGGCAGGTCGATCAGGTTCCATGCGACCAGGAACAGGACCCCCGCCACGACCGCGATCGGGAGATAGGCGACCAGCGGCGCGATGGCGAGGAGCAGCAGCACCAGCAGCAGCGCGGCGAAGATGGCCGACATGGGCGTCTTCGCGCCGGCGTCGTAGTTGATGCCGCAGCGATTGGCCGACGCGCTCGTCGGAAAGCCCGAGAAGAACGCCGCCGCGACGTTGGCCAGCCCCTGCGCGATGAACTCCTGGTTGTTGTCGAGGCGCTGCCCGGACTTGAGGGCGATGGCGTGCGCGATCGAGAGCGCCTGCGTCAGGGAGACCAGCGCGACCGCGAGCGCGCCCGGCAGCAGGGTCTGCAGCGTCGCCACCGAGAGGTCGGGAAAGGAGAGAGGCGGCAGCGCGCCGGGAAGAGGACCGAGCGTGCGCAGGCCGGTGCGGTCCGCTCCCAGCCCCTGGTTCAGCAGGAAGGCCGCGACGCTGCCGACCACCATCGCGGCGAGCATCGGCGGGATTCTCGGCAGCACTCGATGCCAGAGCGCGCCCGCCGCGACCGTGGCCGCCGCGACGAGCGCGACCCAGGGCCTGGCCTCGTCCAGGTGCTTCAGGGTCCCGGCGACCAGCTCGGGAAAGGCCGCCGGCGGGGAGACGATTCCGAGAAAATTGGCGAGCTGGCTGAGGAAGATGAATACGCCCAGCGCGGCCGTGAACCCGACCACGACCGACCTCGACATGAAGTTCACCAGCGATCCGAACCCCAGCACGCCCAGCGCGAGCATGATGACCCCCGACATCAGCGCGAGGGTGAGCGCGAGGCCGACGTAGTGCGGCGTGAAGGGAGTCGCGAGCGGGCTCAGCACGGCGAAGACCATCAGCGACACCGGATTGGTCGGGCCGGCGATCGCGTGGAGGGACGAGCCGAACACGGCCGCGACCAGCGTGGGCACCATCGCGCAGTACAGGCCGTACTCGGGAGGAAGCCCGGCGAGCGTCGCGAAGGCGACGCCCTGCGGAAGGACCACGACCGCGCCCACCAGGCCCGCGACCGCGTCGGCCCTGAGGGTCGCCGCGTCGACGCGCGGCCACCACTTCAACAGCGGAAGCAGCCGCTGCGCGAGCGGGATGTTCGAGGCGGTCGAGGACATCGCGTCGCGGTTAGCACCGAAACGGTAATGGTATCAAACGCCGTCGCCGGGTCGCCCGCGTGATATCCTGTCGCGCTTTCTCCTCCCGAAAAGCCCGTGTTCCGCCTCCGCAGTTCCGGCCCCGCGCTGATGCTCGTCTGTGCGAGCGCGATCCTCACGTTCTCGCTCGGCACGCGCCACAGCTTCGGGCTGTTTCTCCAGCCGATGAGCATGGCGAACGGCTGGGGCCGCGAGGTGTTCGGCTTCGCCGTCGCGGTCCAGAACCTGCTGTGGGGCCTGTCGCAGCCGGCGACCGGCATGCTGGCCGACCGTTTCGGCGCCAAGCGCGTGCTCTTCGCGGGCGGGCTGCTGTACGCGATCGGGCTCGTGCTGATGGCGAACTCGGCGAGCGCGCTCGGGCTCACGCTGGCGATCGGCGTGTTCGTCGGCCTGGGCATGAGCTGCACCTCCTTCAACATCGTGTTCGGCGCGCTCGGCCGCGCGTATCCGCCCGAGAAGAGAAGCGTGGTACTGGGAATCTCGAGCGCATTCGGATCGTTCGGGCAGTTCGCGCTGCTGCCGCTGGCCCTGCTCTTGATCTCCGCCTTCGGCTGGTACGCTGCGCTTCTCGTGCTCTCGGCGGGCGTGGCGCTCGCGATGCCCGCGTCGCTGGGCGTCGCGGACCGGGGCTACGCCGGCACGGGCGCGGGCGTCCCGCTCGGGCGGGCGCTCGCCGAGGCGTTCAGGCACCGGGGCTTCTGGCTCCTCGGGGTCGGCTACTTCGCCTGCGGCTTCCAGGTCGTGTTCATCGGGACGCATTTCCCGGCCTTCGTGATCGACCAGGGGCTCACGGCCCGCGAAGGCACGATATCGCTCGCGCTCATCGGCCTGTTCAACATCTTCGGTTCCTACCTCGCGGGCCGGCTGGGCGGGCGCTTCTCCAAGACCTACCTGCTCTCCGGGGTCTACGCCCTGCGCGGGGTCGCGATCGCGCTGCTGATCTCGTTCCCGCTGACGCCGCTGTCGGCGTACCTGTTCGCCGCGACCATGGGGTTCCTGTGGCTGGGCACCGTGCCCCTCACCAACGGAGTGGTCGCGGGCATCTTCGGCGTGCGGCACTTCGCGATGCTCTCCGGCTTCGTGTTCTTCTTCCACCAGCTCGGCAGCTTCTTCGGCGGCTGGCTGGGCGGCTACGTCTTCGACCGCACCGGCTCGTACCAGATCGTGTGGCTGATCGCCATCGGCCTGTCCTTGATCTCGGTGGTCGTCAACCTGCCGATCGACGAGCGGCCGGCGGCCCCCAAGCCCGCGCCGGCCTGAGCTCGCGTCGGCCGTGCCGAGGTTCAGCGCGAACATCAGCATGCTTTTCGGGGAGCTCGAATTCCCCGAGCGGTTCGAGGCCGCGGCGGGCGCCGGATTCAAGGCGGTCGAGATCCAGTTTCCCTACGCCTGGAACCTGCGCCAGCTCGCCGGGATCGCCGCGCACGTCGGCGTCGAGGTGGCGCTCATCAACATTCCCGCGGGAGACGCGCGCAAGGGCGAGCGCGGCATCGCCTGCCTGCCCGGCCGCGCCGAGGAGTTTCGCGAGGGAGTGGCGCGGGCGATCGAGTACGCCCGGGCGCTCGGCTGCGCGAGGATGAATTGCCTCGCCGGCGTCGCCCCGCAGGACGCGGACCGCGCCGTCCTGAGGAGGACCTACGTGTCCAATCTGCGCTACGCCGCGGGCGAGCTCGCCGCGGCGGGAATGACGCTCCTCGTGGAGCCGGTCAGCACGCACGCCGTCCCGGGCTTCTTCCTCAGCCGGTCCGCGGACGCTTTCGCGCTGGTGGACGAGGTCGGCGCGGACAATCTCAAAGTTCAGTACGACCTGTACCACATGCGCCTCATGGGAGACGATCTCGCGGCCGAGATTGCGGCGAATCTCGGCAGGATCGGCCACATGCAGCTCGCAGACGTTCCGGGGCGCCACGAGCCCGGGTCGGGGACGATCGACTTCCCGGCGCTGTTCGACCTCGCCGACCGCCTCGGCTACCGCGGATGGATCGGCGCCGAATATCTGCCCTCGGGAAAGACCGCCGACAGCTTGGCGTGGGCGAAGAATTACTTGTAAGCTCTGTGGCGATGAACGTCGCCGCCACCGGCATCAATTTCCTCCGCCAGGCCGAGGTCGCCGGGCGCCTGCGCGGGCTGCTGCCCTCCGACGCGGTGCTGCATGCGGAGGAGGACACGCGCTCCTACGAGTGCGACGGCCTCTCGGCGTACCGTCAGCTGCCGATGGTGGTGGCGCTGCCCTCGACGGAGGACCAGGTGCGCGAGGTGCTGCGCGCCTGCAACGAGCTGAAGGTGCCGGTGGTCGCTCGCGGCTCGGGCACGGGCCTTTCGGGCGGAGCGTTGCCGCGCGGCGACGGCGTGCTGCTGTCCCTCGCCAGGATGCGGCGCATCCTCGCGGTGAATCCGCTCGCGCGCACGGCGCGGGTGCAGCCCGGCGTCACCAATCTCGCGATCTCGGAGGCGGCGGCTCCCTACGGGCTGTTCTACGCTCCCGATCCCTCGTCGCAGATCGCCTGCTCGATCGGCGGCAACGTCGCCGAGAATTCGGGCGGGGTGCACTGCGTGAAGTACGGCCTCACGGTGCACAACGTGCTGCGCGTGCGGGCCGTCACCATCGAAGGCGAGGCGCTCGAGTTCGGCGGCGAGGCGCTCGACTCGCCCGGCCTGGACACGCTTGCGGTGCTGATCGGGTCGGAAGGCATGCTCGCGGTGGCGACGGAGATCACGGTGAAGCTTCTGCCCAAGCCGGAGGCGGCGCGGGTCATCCTCGCCTCCTTCGACGACGTGGAGAAGGCGGGCAACGCCGTCGCCGACGTGATCGCGGCGGGCGTCGTGCCCTCGGGCCTGGAGATGATGGACCGGCCGGCGACGCGCGCGGTCGAGGAGTTCGTGCATGCCGGGTACGACCTCGAGGCCGCGGCGCTCCTGCTGTGCGAGGCCGACGGCACGAGCGAGGAGGTGGAGGAGGGCATCGCGAGCATGAGCGAGGTGCTGCGCCGCTCGGGCGCCACGGCGATCCGCATCTCGGCCTCGGAGGCGGAGCGCCAGAGATTCTGGGCGGGGCGCAAGGCGGCCTTCCCGGCGGTCGGGCGGATTTCGCCCGACTACTACTGCATGGACGGCACGATTCCGCGAAGGAAGCTCGGCGATATCCTGAGGTTCATCGGCGAGATGGAGCGGAAGTACGGGCTGCGCTGCCCCAACGTGTTCCACGCCGGCGACGGCAACCTGCACCCGCTGATACTCTTCGACGCCAACGATCCCGACGAGCTTGACCGCACCGAGCGCTTCGCGGGCGAGGTCCTCGAAAAGTGCGTCGAGGTCGGCGGGACGATCACCGGCGAGCACGGCGTGGGCGTCGAGAAGATCAACCAGATGTGCGTGCAGTTCGGCGCGGCCGAGATCGAGCGCTTCGAGGGCGTCAAGCGCGCCTTCGATCCGGAAGGTCTCCTCAACCCGGGCAAGAACATCCCGACCCTTCACCGCTGCGCCGAGTTCGGCCGCATGCGCGTGAAAGGCGGGCAGCTGCCGCATCCCGAGCTGCCGCGCTTCTAGCCGTGCGCCATCGCGCCAGGGCGCACCTCGGTCCCGCTCTCGCCGCGGCGTTCGCGCTCGCCTCGCCCGGAGCTTTCGCGATCCAGGACGAGATCCAGGTGTACACCGACGACCTCGACGCGAAAGGCGAGAGCGGCGTCGAGGTCCACGTCAACACCACGCCGAGCGGCAGGAGCACGCCGGACTACCCCGGGGACGTTCCTCCCTACCACGGGGTCCGATTCACTCCCGAGTTCTCCTGGGGCCTGGGCCACGGCTTCGACTGGGGCTTGTATCTCCCCTCCACGACCGACGCCGACTGGCACTACCACTTCGGCGGCGCCAAGCTGCGCGTGAAATGGATGCCGCTGCGCGGCGCGGAGGGCGAAAGCAGCTGGTACTTCGGGATCAACAACGAGCTCTCCGACCTGAACAAGGCCTTTTCCGATTCGAGGTGGAACGACGAAGTCCGCGTCATCGGTGGCTACCGCGGTGAGGGCTGGCTGGTCGGCGTCAACCCCATCTTCGAGTGGGGGCTCTCGCCGGGTTTTCGCGGCAGCCCCGACTTCACGCTCGCCTTCAAGGCGGTGCACGACATCGTCCCGGGCCTGGCGCTGGGCGTTGAGTACTATCAGGACATGGGGCCGCTCTCGAACCCGCTGCCGCGCGACGAGCAGGGCCGCACCCTGTACGCGGTCATGGAGATCGAGCGCAAAGCGTGGTCGCTGAATTTCGGAGTCGGGCGCGGCCTGACGCCCGCGACCGACGACTGGACCGTGAAGGCGATAATCGGAATTTCCTTCAACTAGGCATGGAACCGGCGCTGGAGAAGCTGGCCGAGAAAGTGCGCGAAGCGGGAGCGGCGGGGACTGCCCTGCGGCTGCGCGGCGCCGGCAGCAAGGATTTCTACGGCCAGGCGCTCGAGGGCGAAGTCCTCGACACGCGGGGCCACGCCGGCGTCGTCGCCTACGAGCCCTCCGAGCTCGTGATGACCGCGCGCTGCGGCACGCCGCTCGCCGAGGTCGAGTCCGCGATGCGCGAGCGCGGGCAGGCGCTCGCGTTCGAGCCTCCGCACTTCGCGCAGTTCGGCTCGGGAGGCGCGACCGTCGGTGGTGCCGTCGCGGCCGGGCTCTCCGGGCCGGGGCGGCAGGCGGCCGGAGCGCTGCGCGATTTCGTCCTCGGCGCGAGGGTCATGGACGGTCGCGGCCAGGTGCTCGCGTTCGGCGGGCAGGTGATGAAGAACGTCGCCGGCTACGACGTCTCGCGCCTGATGGCGGGCTCGCTCGGCACCCTGGGGATCATCCTCGAGGTGTCGCTGAAGGCGCTGCCGCTTCCGGTCGCCGAGACCACCCTCCGGCTCGAGCTGCCGGAGGAGCGGGCGATCGAGCAGCTCAACCGCTGGGGCGGGAAGCCCCTGCCGATCAGCGCGAGCGCGTGGAACGACGGCACGCTGGGCGTGCGGCTTTCGGGCGCCGCGGCCGCCGTCAGGGAGGCGTGCGGGAAGATCGGAGGAGCCCGCGTGGAAGAATCGCAGGCGGCGAAGTTCTGGAACGGCCTGAAGGAGCAGACCGACCGCTTCTTCAGGGACGACGCTCCGCTCTGGAGGATCTCGGTGCCTTCGACCACCCCGCCGCTCGGACTCCAGGGCGAGCAGCTGATCGAGTGGGGCGGGGCCCTCCGCTGGCTGCATTCGCACGCCGATGCGCGCACCGTGCGCGAGGCGGCGCGCCGCGGCGGCGGCCACGCGACGCTGTTCCGCGGCGGCGACAAGTCGGTCGGCGTGTTCCAGCCGCTCGCCCCCGCGATGATGAAGATCCACCGGCAGCTCAAGCGCGAGTTCGATCCGCACGGCATTTTCAACCGCGGCCGGATGTACGCCGATCTGTAATGCAGACCGCCCTCGCCGACTTCATCCGTGACACCCCCGAGGGGCGCGAAGCCGACGCCATCCTCAGGAAGTGCGTGCATTGCGGATTCTGCACCGCGACCTGCCCGACCTACCTGCTGCTCGGCGACGAGAACGACGGTCCGCGCGGCCGCATCTACCTCGTGAAGCAGGCGCTCGAAGGCCGCGAGATCACCGACAAGACGCGCCTGCACCTGGATCGCTGCCTCACCTGCCGCGCGTGCGAGACTACCTGCCCGTCGGGCGTGCAGTACGGAAGGCTGCTCGACATCGGGCGCAAGCTGGTCGAGGAGAAGACGTCGCGACCCGCGGCGGAACGATTCAAGCGCCGCCTTCTCGCCGCGGTCGTTCCGCGCCGGCGGCTGTTCGGATTCCTTCTTGCTCTGGGCCGGGTCGCCCGCCCGTTTCTTCCGAAGACTCTCGCGGACAAGGTGCCGGCTGCGGTTCCCGCGGCGGGCGGCTGGCCCGCGCCGCGCCACGGCAGAAAGATGCTGGCGCTCGCCGGCTGCGTGCAGCCCTCGCTCTCTCCGGACATCAACGCGGCGGCGGCGCGCGTCCTCGACCGCGTCGGCGTCTCGCTCGTCGAGGCGCGCCCGAACGGAAAGGCGGCGGGCTGCTGCGGGGCGCTGCGCTTCCACGTCGGATACCAGGAGGAAGGTCTTGCCGACATGCGCGCGCTGATCGACGCCTGGTGGCCGCACGTCGAGGCGGGGACGGAAGCGATCGTCATGACGGCGAGCGGGTGCGGCGCCGTGGTGAAGGAGTACGGGCATCTGCTGCGGAACGACCCCCGCTACGCGGCCAAGGCCGAGAAGATCAGCTCGATGACCCGCGACCTCAGCGAGGTGATCTCCGCGGAGATCGAGCGCCTGGTCCCCTTGCTCGCGGGCAAGGGCGCGCGCGTCGCCTTCCATCCGCCCTGCAGCCTGCAGCACGGGCTGCACCTGCGCGGCGTCACCGAGAAGCTCCTCGCGCGCGCGGGATTCGAGCTGACGCCGGTGCCCGACGCGCACTTGTGCTGCGGCTCCGCCGGGACGTATTCGCTGCTCGAGCCCGGCCTCTCGCTGCAGCTGCGCGAGAACAAGCTCGCCGCGCTCGCCGCGGGCGGCCCCGAGGCGATCCTCACCGCCAACATCGGCTGCCAGGCGCACCTCGCGGCGGGCACGGCCCTTCCGGTCGGCCACTGGATCACGGCCCTCGAGGCCCGGCTGCAATGAATCGGTCATAATGATTCCCGCGTTTCTCCGGGGCGCGTGATGAAGATACTGGTGGTCGAGGACGACACCGTGCTGGCGGCGGCTCTCACCCGCGCGCTGACCCAGGCCGCGTACACCGTCGACCTGGTCGAGGACGGCGAAGAAGCCAACCGCGTCCTCGGCGCCAACAGCTACGACCTGGTGGTCCTCGACATCGCGCTCCCCAAGGTCGACGGAATGTCGGTGCTGCGCCGGCTGCGCGACCGGCGCTCCCACGTCCCGGTGCTGATCCTCACCGCGCGCGACACGCTGGAGGACCGGGTCGCGGGCCTCGATCTGGGCGCGGACGACTACCTCACCAAGCCCTTCGACCTCCCCGAGTTCGAGGCGCGCGTGCGGGCGCTGATCCGCCGCGGCCACTACAACGCGGGCACCAGCATGGCGCACGGGCAGCTGCGCTTCGACACGGCGGCGCGGCGCCTGTTCCACGGCGAGGAAGCGATCGAGCTCTCGGCGCGGGAGCTGGCGGTCATCGAGCTGCTCCTGTCGCGTCAGGGACGGGTGGTGAGCAAGGAGCAGATCATCGATCACCTGTTCGGCTTCGGCGACGACGTGGGCAGCAACGCGATCGAGGTCTACGTCCACCGCGTGCGCAAGAAGCTCGAACCCTTCGGCATCGACATCCGCACGGTGCGGGGCATGGGTTATCTGCTGGACAAGGCGACGAGCGACAAGGTCGATGACCGGGCCTAAGGCGACACTGCGCAGGAAGCTGCTGCGCTGGCTGCTGATCCCGCTGTCCCTGCTGTTCCTTCTCGACGCGGCCGGCAGCTGGTTCATCGCGGCGCGCCTGTCGGGCCGCGTCTACGACGGGGAGCTGATGGAGATCGCGCGCGAGCTGGCGCTCCACGTCAAGCGCTCCGGGACCGGGCTCGCCTGGGACCTGGAGAGCGACGCCGAGCGCACGCTGCTGCTCGACCAGTACGACAAGGTCTACTACGCCGTGCACGGCCCCGCGGGCGACTTCGTCGCCGGGGACGCCACGCTCGCGCAGCCGGGCACCGCGCGTCCCGGGGCGCTGGGCTTCTACGACGGCGAGCTTCACGGAGACAAGGTCCGCTTCGCGGAGCTGCACACCGGCGTCGAATCGGAATCGTTCGGTCCTCCCGCGGTGGTGCAGGTCGCCGAGACGCTGGTCAAGCGGCACGCGCTCGCGCAGGAGATCTTCATCGACGTGATCCTTCCGCAGCTGCTGCTCATCCTCATCGCGGGGCTGCTGGTGTGGGTGGGCGTGGCGCGCGGGCTCTCGCCGCTGGCCCACCTGCGCCTGGCTGTGGCGGCGCGCTCGCACCTCGACCTGAGCCCGGTCGCGCCGCCGGCCGACGTGCCCGGCGAAGTGCATCCCCTGTTGCAGGCGATCAACGACCTGATGGCGCGGCTCGACGAGGTCCTGACGTTCCAGAACCGCTTCATCGCGGACGCGGCGCACCAGCTGCGCACCCCGGTCGCGGGCCTGAAGGCGCACATCGAGGTGGCGCTGCGCGAGGAGGACCCGGCGCAGACGCGCCAGGCGCTCGCGCACCTCTACACCGCGGTCGAGCGCATGTCGCGGCTGGTGTCGCAGCTCCTTTCGCTCGCGCGCAACGAGCCCAGCGGGGTAAAGAAGCTCGAGCTCGCGCCGGTGGACCTGAGCAGGCTGGTGTTCGAGACCGCGATGGAGTGGGTCCCCGAGGCCTACAAGAAGGACATCGACCTCGGCTTCGAGGGCGCCGGGCCGCACGTCACCATCAAGGGGGACGCGCTGCGCCTGACCGAGCTCATCAACAACCTGCTCGACAACGCGATCCGCTACAGCCGCCGCGGCGGGAAGGTCACAGTGCGCGTCCTCCCGCATCCCCGGCCGCGCGTGTCGATCAGCGACGACGGGCCGAACATACCGGTCGAGGAGCGCCAGCGCGTCTTCGAGCGCTTCCACAGGCTCCTCGGGAGCCACACCGACGGCAGTGGCCTGGGCCTGGCGATCGTGCGCGAGATCGCCGCCCTGCACCACGCCGACGTCACGCTGGACGACGATGCCGACGGCGTCGGCAACACCTTCACCGTCTCCTTCCCCGACCCGCACCCGGCGTAAGCCTGGCGTAAGTTTCGAGAAAGTTCCGCGTAATCCTGCCGACAGGCCGACGTAACGGCCGCGACAGAAGGGGGTAAGTCCGCGCCGGTAACTTGAGTGCTCCTGCAACTTCAAAAAAGGGAGCACGGCATGCTGGCGGCACTCACCGACCCCGAAATGTGGACGGCGCTGGTCAAGATCGCGATCATCAACGTCGTGCTGAGCGGCGACAACGCGGTGGTCATCGCGCTCGCATGCCGTTCCCTCGACCCGAAGGACCAGCGGAAGGCCTTCGTCATCGGGACCGGCGGCATCGTCGTGCTGATGACGCTGCTCACCGTGTTCGCGGCGGTGCTGATGACGATCCCCTACATCCAGCTCGTCGGCAGTGTCCTGCTGCTGTGGATCGGGATCAAGCTCCTGCTTCCCGAGGACGGCGACGACGACCTCAAGAGCTCGAGCAATTTCTGGGAGGCGGTGAGGACCATCATCATCGCCGACATCGTCATGAGCCTGGACAACGTGCTCGGCATGGCGGGCGCCGCCAAGGGGCACTACGGCATGCTGTTCCTCGGCCTGCTCATCACCATGCCGCTGATCCTGTTCGGCAGCGCGATGCTGATGAAGCTGATGGAGCGTTTCCCGGTCTTCATCACCATCGGCGCGGCGCTGATCGGCTACGTCGCCGGCGAAATGGTGATCGGCGATCTCGCGACGCACGAATACGTCGAGTCCCACTTCCCGTTCCTGGACAAGTATTTCGTCGCGGCGATCGCCGGAGCGCTGATCGTGGTGCTCGTGGGCAAGTACCTCGGCAAGAGCAAGAAGAGGGCCGTGGCGGAGGCCGCGTGATCATGCACAACGTCCTCGTTCCGGTGAGCACGCTCGGCGACGCCCGCTGGGCGGCCGAGCAGGCCATCGCGCGCTACCGCAGGGAGCCGGTGCACATCCACCTGCTCAACGTGCAGCGCCCCCTGCCGCGCCACGTGTCGCGCTTCTTCGGCGGCGGGGACCTGCACGACTTCCACCGCGACGCGGGCATGCGGGTGCTCGAGCCCGCGATGCGCCTGCTCGACGACGCCGGAGTGCCGCATCGCGACCACGTGCTCGTCGGAAATCCGGCCGAGACCATCGTGGAGTTCTCCGAGCGGAACAAGTGCGCCGAGGTCGTGATCGAGAACCAGGTGGAGGGGCTGCTCGCGGTCTTCGGCCTGGGATCGATCGGCAGCCAGGTGCGCCACCTGATGCAGGCCCACGCCACCGCGGTTCAAGAGTCCGGAGCTTCCAGTCCCACCTGAGCCGGGGCGACGCCCGGCGCGACGGGGTCCCGGCGGTTCCGCCGCGCATGGAGCGGCGGCGGGCGCTATGCTTGCGCCACGGGCGCAAATGACCGGACCCCGCTTTGGCGCGACAGATCGACAATCTCCCGGAACGTCCCCCGAATCGAGACGTCAGGCAGCTCGCGCGGGTGCTGCGCTTCGTCTGGCCCTACCGCGCGCGCATGGCGCTCGCCGGGGTCGCCCTCGTGGTGGCCGCGGGCTGCGTGCTGGTGCTCGGGCAGGGGCTGAAACGGGTCATCGACGCCGGGTTCTCGCACGCGGACGCGGCCTCGCTCGATACCGCGCTTTTCGCGCTGCTCGCGATCGTCTGCGTGCTGGCCGCCGCGACCTACACGCGCTTCTATTCGGTATCCTGGATCGGCGAGCGCGTCTCGGCGGACCTCCGCCGCGCGGTGTTCGGGCGCCTTCTCGATCAGTCGCCCGGA
>DATEGT010000212.1:0-17231 GCA_035280025.1 Burkholderiales bacterium
TGCGCCTCGACGGCGCGTCCTTCCTGGTGTGCGCGTCCAAGCCGATGGGCGCGATCGGGCCGGGCGAGCCCGGGACGGTGGTCTCGACCGGCGCGCCGCTGCCCGAGGGCGTGCTCGGCGAGGTCAGGATGCACCAGCAGATCTACAAGCGCCGCGGCGATATCGGGGCGATCTGCCGCTTCATCTCGCCCAGCGTGGTGACGCTGGCGGCGCTGGGCCTCACGCCCAGGGCGCGCCACGGCCAGGGCGCTCATTTCTTTCCGCAGGTGCCGTTCTGGCCCGACCCCGGCCTGATCCGGAACGATCCCGCGGCGGTGGGCGTGGCGCAGACCATGGGAAGCGCTCCCGCGGTCGTGGTGAGCGTGAACGGCGCCGTGACCGGAGCCGAGACGCCCCAGCAGGCGGTGGCGCTCGCGGTGTTTCTCGAGGATGCGGCGCGCGTGGAGCTCGCCGCGCTCTACGCCGGGCTCGCCGACAAGGCGCCGCGAATGAACGAAGAGCAGGCGAGGAACCGCGCCACCTGGCAGGGGCGCATCGCCGAGCGCATGTGGGATCATCTGACCGCGAACGATCCTGAGTGAGGAGGAGAGATGAGCAAGCTCGACAGGCTGGTGGCCGTAGCGTCGCTGTTGTTCCTCGCGTCCTGCGCAAGCGGTCCCTCCGGAGGGCACGCGCCCGCCTCGCCGAAGTCCGCGGCCGCGCCGCCCGCCCCGCCGTCGCTGCAGACCGTGAACCTGATCGTCTTCCCGGGCGGATTCAACTGGCCGATCTGGGTGGCGCAGGAAAAGGGCTTTTTCGAGAGGCAGGGCATAGAAGTGAAGGTCACGCCGACGCCGAGTTCGGTGTTCCAGCTCACCAATCTCATCGACGGCAAGTTCGACATCGCGATGACGGCGATCGACAACCTGGTCGCGTACCGCGAAGGGCAGGGCGAGGTGCCGAAGGAGGGTCCCGACCTGTTCGCCTTCATGGGCGGCGACAACGGCTTCCTGCGCCTGGTGACCGTTCCCGAGGTGAAGAGCTACCGGCAGCTGAAGGGCAAGACGCTGTCGGTCGACGCGGTGACCACGGGCTACGCGTTCGTGCTGTTCGAGATCCTGGCGCGCAACAAGATGCACATGGGCAAGGACTACAAGGTCGTGCCCGCGGGCGGCGTGCTGCAGCGCTTCCAGGCGCTGATGGAGAAGAAGCACGCCGGCACGCTGCTGCTGTCGCCCTTCGAGGTGCAGGCCGAGGAGAAGGGCTTCCACCGCCTCGCCAACGCGACCGACGTGCTCGGGCGCTACCAGGGCCTGGTGGGCGGCGCGCGCAAGAGCTGGGCCGAGAAGAACAGCGACGCGGTGGTGGGCTACATCCGCGCCTTCAGCGACGCGGTCGACTGGCTCTACAACCCGGACAACCGCGAGGAGGCGATCACGATATTCCTCAAGAATCTCCCGAACGCGACGCCCCAGGCCGCGCTCGTCGCTTACGGAATCCTCCTGTCGCCCGCGGACGGGTTCCAGAGGAAGGCCAAGATCGATCTCGAGGGCGTGCGGACGGTGCTCGCCCTGAGGTCCAAGTACGCGAAGCCGCACAAGACGCTGAAGGATCCGTCGGCGTACTACGACCCGAGCTTCTACGAGGCGGCGATGTTCAAATGACGGCGATCGCGGCCCGACTCTTTCAAAACTGACGGCGAGAGGACGTGGATACGACCTACAAGATCCTGGGATTCTGCGGCAGCCTGAGGCAGAAGTCCTACAACATGATCGCGCTGAGGACCGCGGGCGAGCTCATGCCCGCGGGATTGAAGCTCGAGATCACGCGCTTCGACGACCTGCCGATGTACAACTACGACGTGCAGGAGAAGGGCTTTCCGCCGGCGGCCGCGCGTCTGCGAGACGAGATCCTGGCGGCCGACGCGCTGCTCTTCGCCTCGCCCGAGTACAACTGGACGGTGGGGGCGCCCCTCAAGAACGTGATCGACTGGATGTCGCGCTACCAGCCGCAGCCGTTCGCCAACAAGCCCGCCGCGCTCTTCAGCGCCACGACCGGGCCCGTGGGCGGCGCGAGGGGACAGTACGACCTGCGGCGCATCCTGGCGGGGCTGGGCGTGCACTGGCTCGCGAAACCGGAAGTGTTCATAGGCATGGCCGCCGGCAAGTTCACCGACGGCAAGCTGACCGACGAGACGACGCGCAAGTTCCTGAGCGACGAGATGGTCGCGTTCGCGGACTGGATCGGCCGCGTCAAGCGGCTGGTCGCCTAGGAAAGGGAGACGATGAGCTACAGGCTGCTGAGCTTCAGGTCGGGCGCGGGAGCGCGCGCGGGATTGCTGGTCGGCGGGCAGGTGTTCGACGGGGCGCGCGTCACGGGCAGGCCCGGCTGGTCGACGGTCCTCGGCGCGCTCGCGGACTGGCCCCGCGCGCACCGCGAGTTCGCGGCGTTCGCCAAGCGCGCCGGGACGGGAAAGAGCAGGGCGAAGGGCGCGCCGCTCGCGCGGGTGAAGCTCCTCGCGCCGGTGCTCTATCCGGGCAACATCTACTGCGCCGGAGCGAACTACACGGACCACATGGCCGAGATGGCCAGGGCCCAGGGCAAGGAGCCGGGCCCGACGATGAAGGACCTGGGCGAGAACCCCTGGCACTTCGTGAAGACCTCGAGAAGCTCGGTGGTGGGACCGGGGGCGAAGGTGAAGCTTCCGACGTACTCGCAGAAGGTCGACTGGGAGGTGGAGCTCGCCGCGGTGATCGGCAGGAGCGCGAAGGACGTGCCCGCGGACAAGGCGCTCGCCTGCGTCGCCGGGTATACCATCGCCAACGATCTCTCGGCGCGCGACGCGATGAAGCGCGACAAGAACCCGCCGGCCTCGCCTTTCCACTACGACTGGGTCAGCCAGAAATGCTTCGAGGGCTCCTGTCCCCTCGGCCCGTGGATCGTGCCCGCGGGCGACGTCGGCGACCCGCACCGCCTCGGCATCCGCCTGTGGGTCAACGGCGAGCTGATGCAGGATTCGAACACCGCCAAGCTCATCTTCGACACCGCCGAGCAGATCGCGATGCTGTCCTCGCGGGTGACGCTGCACCCGGGCGACCTCGTGCTCACGGGAACGCCGGCCGGAGTGGGCATGGGGCGGGGCAGGTTCCTGAAATCCGGCGACACGGTGAAGCTGTGGATCGAGAACATCGGCGAGCTGGTCCACGCGATCGCCTGAAGCCGCATCCATCTCAACCCGAAGGAAGACCGCAATGGTGAAAGAACTGTGGGACAAGGGCCTTGCCGTGCGCAAGGAAGTGCTCGGCGCCGAATACGTCGAGCGCAACCTCAAGAACGTCGACGATTTCAGCATGCCGATGCAGGAGTACACGACCGAGGCCTGCTGGGGAACGATCTGGACGCGCACCGCGCTGCCGCGCAGGACGCGGAGCCTGCTGAACCTCGCGATGCTCTCGGCGCTCAACCGGCCGCACGAGTTCAAGGTCCACGTGAAGGGCGCGCTGACCAACGGCTGCTCGCGCGAGGAGATCCGCGAGGTGCTGCTCCAGGTGGCGTGCTACTGCGGCGTGCCGGCGGGCGTCGAGGCGTTCAGGCTCGCCCGCGAGGCGATGGCCGAGTACGACCAGGGCAAGAAGAGCGGCTAGCGGGACCCGCTCAGGGCCCGCGGTGCCCGCCGTCGAGGAACAGGATCTCCTGAAGGCGCTGGGTGCTCCTCACCTTGCCTTCCGTGCGGTCGAACAGCACGTTGAAGAACATGTAGTTGGTGTCGTAGTAGCGCCAGGTCCACGTTTCCTCGTCGCGCCTCGGGAAAACCCAGATCTCCCTGGGGCGGCCGAGCGCGCGGGTCACGTCTTCGCGCGACATCCCGGGCCGTATCGTCGAGAAGTAGGGATCGCTCAGCGCCTGATGGATCTCCCGCACGCGCTGGTCCGGGCCGAAGCTGATGACGAAGGTCTGGGTGGCGTAGTAGCCGCGGGGATACTGCCAGATCTCGGAGCCGTCGGGGTTCTTCCACACCGCAACCGGCTTGCCGACCTTGTCGGCGACGTTGATGCTGGAATCGCCCGGCGCGACGCTCGAGAAATCGGCGCATCCGGCGGCGATCACCGCGAAGGCGAGGACGCTTGCGCGAAGAAGGGGCGGGACCATGGCCGCCTCAGCAATCCGTGTCGAGGAAAAGGATTTCCTCCAGCTGCTGCGTGGCCGTCACCGTCCCCGCGCTGCGGTCGAACATGACGTTGAAGAACATGGGATTCTCCTGCTGATAGCGCCACGACCAGACCTCCTCGTTGCGCGCGGAAAACACCGAGACGTCGCCGGGCTTGCCGAGCAGCCGGCGCACCTGCTCACGCGACATCCCCGCCGTCACCTGGCGGAAATACCGCTCGCTCAGGACCTGGCGCACTTCCCTCACCGCGTGGTCGGACCCCACGGTCACCATGTAGGTCTCCCGCCCGGCCGGCCCCAGGGGGTATTCCCAGGTCTCGGAGCCGTCGGAGTTCCTGCGCACGGTCTCGGGCTTGCCCATCCTCGCCTGGACCTGCATCTCGTCCATCCCGTTCTTCACCGGGGAGATCGCGGCGCAGCCCCACAGGGAGGCGGCGAGCGCCGCGAGGGCGAGGGCACTGAGGGATCCTGGCATGTCGTCTCCGCGATGAGGTACGATCACAGTCTGAACCGAGGCCGGACCCCTGTAAACATCGCGCCGTTTGCCGCTATTCCTGGTTACAAAAGCCGCGCACAAGCTGACAAGGCCCTGAAAAAATGCAGCGCCGTATTCCCTGCGTGCTGATGCGCGGCGGGACCTCGAGAGGTCCGTATTTCCTCGCGTCCGACCTGCCCGCCGATCCGGCGAAGCGGGACGCGGTGCTGCTCGCCGTGATGGGCTCCCCGCACACGCTGCAGGTCGACGGGATCGGCGGGTCGAACACGCTCACGAGCAAGGTGGCGATCGTCAGCCCCTCCGGGCAGGACGGCGCCGACGTGGATTATCTCTTCGCGCAGGTCTCGGTGAACGAGGCCTTCGTCGACACCAAGCCCAACTGCGGCAACATGCTCGCCGGCGTCGGACCCTTCGCGATCGAGACCGGGCTGGTGAAGGCGAAGAGCCCCACCACGCTGGTGCGCATCTACAACGTCAACACGGAAACCCTGGTCGAAGCGATCGTGCAGACGCCGGGAGGCGAGGTGCAGTACGAGGGCGCGACGCGCATCGACGGCGTCGCCGACCCGGCGGCGCCGATCAAGCTCACGTTCCTCGACGCGCTCGGCGCGGTGACCGGGAAGCTGCTGCCGACCGGCAATGCGCTCGACGTCATCCAGGGGGTGGAGGCGACGTGCATCGACATGGCGATGCCGCTGGTCATCATGCCGGCCGAGGCCTTCGGCAAGACCGGAAGCGAATCTCCGGGCGAGCTCGACACCGACCGCGTCATGATGCAGAGGATGGAATCGATACGGCTGGAAGCCGGCAGGCGCATGGGCATGGGCGACGTCGCAAAGCTCGTCGTTCCCAAGCCCGCGCTGGTCTCTCGCCCCGCCCGGGGGGGCAACATCGCATCGCGCTATTTCACGCCGCACGCCTGCCACAAGGCGCACGCGGTCACGGGAGCGCTGGCGGTGGCGACCGCCGCGGTCCTTCCCGGCTCGGTCGCGAGCCGCTTCGCCGAGCCGGCGGGAATTTCGGGAGGGGTGGTCGCGATCGAGCATCCTTCCGGGCGGATCGAGGTGGACCTGGTCACCGACCGCAGCGGCGCGGCGCCGGTGGTTGAGCGCGCCTCGTTCGTGCGCACCGCGCGCCGCATCTTCGACGGGCACGTCCACGTGCCCCGGGCCTTGTTCGACTGAGCGCAAGAAGGGGGAAAGGTCATGGATCTGGGTCTCAAGGGAAAAAACGCCGCGATCAGCGGCTCGAGCCAGGGCATCGGGTTCGCCATCGCGACCGCGCTCGCCCGGGAGGGCTGCAACGTCGCCCTGTCGGCGCGCGGGGCGCAGGGGCTGGACGCCGCGGTGAAGGAGGTGCAGGCGCTGGGCGTCAAGGCGGTCGGCGTCGTCACCGACTTCGCGACCGACGAGGGCTGCAAGCAGTTCGTGAGCGAGGCGGCCCAGAAGCTCGGCGGGATCGACATCCTGGTGAACAACGTCGGCGGCCTGATCCCCGGGGCCTTCGAGCAGCTCACTCCCGAGCAATGGGACAAGATCCTCAACCTCAAGCTCATGGCGGCGGTGCATACCACCCGGCACGCGCTGCCGCATCTCCGGAAGGCGAAGGGGGCGCGCATCCTCAACGTATCGGGCGTCACCGGAAAGCAGCTGCTGGCGGGAGCGTGGACGACCGGCCTCACCAACTCGGCGGTCATCTCCTTCTCCAAGCTCATGGCGGCCGATCTCGGCGCCGCCGGCATCACGGTGAACAACATCTGCCCGGGGTTCACCAACGTGAAGTCCTGGGGGCCTAGGGCGGAGGCGATGGCCAAGGCGCGCGGGACCTCCGCCGACCAGGTGCGCGCCGGCATCGCCGGCCAGACGCTGCTCGGCCGCTGGGCGGAGCCGGAGGAGATCGGCAACGTCGCGGCGTTTCTGGTCTCGGCGAAGAACAGCTACATGACGGGAACCACGGTGGAAGTATGCGGCGGCTTCACGCGCTATATCTAGGCCTCGCGCTCGCCGCCCCGGCGCTCGCGCAGACGGGCTGGCCTTCGCGGCCGATCACGCTGATCGTGCCTTTCGCCGCCGGGGGCGGAGTCGACACGAGCGCGCGCATCCAGGCGCAGAAGCTGGGCGAGCTCCTGGGACAGCCCATCGTCGTCGAGAACATCGGCGCGGCCGCGGGCACGGTGGGAAGCGCGCGCGTCGCGAAAGCCGAGCCCGACGGCTACATGCTCCTCATCGGCAACACCGGGACGCACGCCTACAGCCAGTCGGTCTACAGGAAGCCGCCGTACAATTCCGCGACCGATTTCGCGCCCGTGGGCCTGGTGTCGGAGTCGCCGCGCATCCTGGACGTGCGCAAGGACCTGCCGGTGTCGAACCTCCGGGAATTCATCGCCTACGCCAGGGCGAACCACGCGAAGATGCAGTTCGGCTCGGCCGGCGTGGGCGCCGGGACGCACCTGCCCTGCGTGCTGCTGAACATCGCGATCGGCGTCGAGATCACCCACATTCCCTACCGCGGAGAAGCGCCCGCGCTGCAGGACCTCGTCGCCGGACGCATCGACTACATGTGCAACACCATCCAGACCGGCGCCGCGCAGGTGCATGCGGGCAAGGTGAAAGGCATCGCGGTGATGGCGCCGCGGCGCTCGGCGGTCATCCCCGAGCTCGCGACGAGCGGCGAGCAGGGGCTTGCCGGCGTCGAAGCCAGCGTCTGGAACGCACTGTTCTTTCCGAAGGGAACGCCGGCCGCGATCGTGCAGAAGGCGGCGAAGGCGGTGAACGACATGCTCGACGACCCCAAGGTGCGCAAGCGGCTCGAAGACCTGGGCCTGGAGATCGTCCCGCCGGAACGGCGCGGCCCGGCGTACCTGGCGAAGTTCGTGCCGGAGGAAATCGAGCGCTGGGAGAAGGTCGTCAAGGCCGCGAAGATCACGCCCGAGTGAGGGCCGCCGGGCGCCGGTCATCGTGGAGTCCACCGAAACCTACCGCAAGCCGAGCAGGAAGCTCGCCGCGCTGCTCGGTTTTTTTCTTCCGCCCGCGGGGATGCTGTACGTCGCGCGTCCGGGGCGGGCCGCGGTCGTTCTCCTGCTGCTGGCCGCGATCGCGGCGGTGTGGTTCGTCGCGCCTCGAGCGCCGGACTGGATCGGCGCCGCGAGCCTGGCGGTCTCGGTCGTGTGCTCGGTCCAGGCGTACCGCTTCGCCCGGGACTTCCGCGAGATCAAGCGCCCCTGGTACGGCCGCGGCTTCGGCCTGGTGTTCGTCGTCGCGGCGCTCGCGGCGCTCGTGGCGGGGACGCGGGCGTTCTTCTTCGAGCCGTTTCTCTCCCCGTCGGGATCGATGCTGCCTTCGATCGCGCCGGGGGACCGCCTGATCGTGAAGAAGTGGGGGTACGGCAACTACGAGGCCTGGGGAATTCATTTCGCGAGGGCGCCCATCTCCTCCGAGCTGAACCGGGGAGACATCGTCGTCTTCGAGTCTCCGGAGGACAAGTCCATCGAATACGCCAGGCGGGTCGTCGGGCTTCCCGGCGACAGGATCGCCTACTTCAGCAGGCGGCTCTGGGTCAACGATCAGGAAGCGCCCCGGACGCGGATCGGCGATTACGCTCCGATGGATCGCGCCGGCCCCTCGCCCCGGTATCAGGAGCGCATCGGGGAGCGCGAGTATTCCATCCTGATCGACGCCGAGCCCGGCGCCTATGTCCCTCCGGCGAAGCCTTTTCCCCTGATGGATCACTGCACCTTCACCCGGGAAGGCATCTCCTGCCGGGTGCCCGCGGGGCACTATTTCGTCCTGGGCGACAACCGCGACAACAGCTCCGACAGCCGCGTGTGGGGATTCGTCCCGGCCGAGAACATCGTCGGCAAGGTTCTGCTCATTCTTCCCTAATGCGCCTCGGCGACTGCCACAACTTCCGCGACTTCCGGAGCCTCGCGAAGCGCAGGCTTCCCGGGCCGATCTTCAATTACATCGACGGCGCCGCGGACGACGAAACGACCTACCGCCGCAACACCGAGGCCTTCGAGCGCTGCGACCTGGTGCCCAACGTGCTGCGCGGGGTGAAGGAGGTCGATCTCTCGGTGGCGGTGATGGGGCAGAAGCTCGCGCTGCCGTTCTACTGCTCGCCGACCGCTTTGCAGCGCCTTTTCCACCACTCGGGCGAGCGAGCGGTCGGAGCCGCCGCGTCGAAATTCGGGACGATGTTCGGCGTATCGTCGCTGGGCACCGTGAGCGTCGAGGAATTGCGCCGCGCCTACTCCACGCCGCAGTGCTACCAGTTCTACGTCCACAAGGATCGTGGCCTGAACCGCGCCATGCTCCAGCGGGCGAAGCAGGCGGGCATCGACGTGATGATGCTCACCGTGGACAGCATCACGGGGGGCAACCGCGAGCGCGACCTGCGCACCGGCTTCTCGATCCCTTTCCGCCTCACGCTCGCCGGCGTGCTCCAGTTCGCGATCAAGCCGCGGTGGGGCCTCGACTACGTGACCCACGAGCGCTACCGCATGCCGCAGCTCGACGAGCACGTCGACATGGGTGGCGACACCCTGTCGATCGGCCGCTACTTCACCGAGATGCTCGACCCGTCGATGGACTGGAAATACGTGAGCGAGATGGTCAAAGAATGGAACGGCCAGTTCTGCCTCAAGGGCCTCATGTCGGTCGAGGACGCCAAGCGCGCGATCGACATCGGCTGCACCGGCATCGTGCTGTCCAACCACGGCGGCCGGCAGCTCGACGGCTCGCGCTCAGGCTTCGACCAGCTCGCCGAGGTCGTCGACGCCGTCGGCGACAAGATCGACGTCATGATGGACGGCGGCGTCCAGCGCGGCACGCACATCCTCAAGGCGCTGTCGCTCGGCGCCAAGGCGGTCGGAGTCGGTCGCGCCTACCTCTTCCCGCTCGCCGCCGCGGGGCAGGCGGGCGTCGAGCGCGCGCTGGGCCTCATGCGCGAGGAGCTCGAGCGCGACATGCGGCTGATGGGGTGTGCCTCGGTGAAGCAGCTGTCGCGGGGAAATCTGCGGTTCAGGTAGTTTTCCCGTCGACCGGGAACACCTGCCGCACTTGCTCGGCGAGCATCTCGCAGAACGCCTTTGCGTAGGCCGGCAGCGCGCGCCGCCTGTCCCAGATCATCGCCAGCGGCTCGTCGATCGGCTTGCCCCGGTACAGGACGCGCATTCGCCGCAGCCGGTAACGGTTGACGCGAAGCGCGGAGGGAATGATGGCGACGCCGTGCCCGGCCTCCGCCAGGGCGAGCAGCGCGTGCGGCGAGCGGCACTCCAGGATGTAATTCGGCGTGAACCCCGCCATCCGGCAAGCCGCGTCGAAGTGCCTCCGCATGAGAAATTCGGTCGTCGCCTGGAGCAGAGGGTACGGCGCGAGGCGGTCGATCTCGATTGCGCCGCCCTTGCCGAGCTTCAGGCGCGGATGGCTCGCGGCGAGCATCTCCATCGGCGCGAGCGGGTAGCCCGCGAAGCGGGGGTCGTCCGAGGGGAGGGCGCTGGCGAGCCCCTGCGTGAGATGGATTTCGCCCCGTTCCAGCATCGCGAACGCGTCGGGGCCGACGACGTCGCTGAGCCTCACCTGCACGTTGGGGTAGCGCCCGGCGTAGCGGCGGAGCAGCTCGGGAAAAGCCCCTTCGATGAGGTGCGGCGAGGCGGACACGCGCAGGATCCCGACCTCACCGCGCCGGAGCACCTGCGCGCGCTCCCCCAGGGCGCGAGCGGAATTCAGCAGCCCGCGGCAATCGCTCAGCAGCTGCTCCCCTTCGCCGGTGAGCAGCAGGCGGCGGCCGGCGCGGTCGAAGAGCCTCACGCCCAGCTCGTCCTCGAGGCGGGCGATCTGCCGGGAGAGCGCCGGCTGCGCCACATGCAGGCGGGAGGCCGCCCTGGAGACCGTGCCGACCTCGGCCACGGTCACGAAGGTACGTATACGGCGCAGATCCATGGGGACTCCTGATGCCGATCCGGCATGATTATCTAGAGAAAGTATATATTGGACGCATGAGCGGCGGAATCCAACAATGAGCGCCTGATTTTTCCAGGAGGAGGTGCTCGTGAAACATTCCGCGCTCGCAATTTCGACCTTCGCGCTGGCGCTGCACGCGCTCGGCGCCAGCGCGCAGGCATGGCCGGCGAAACCGCTGAGGGCGATCGTGCCGGTCGGCGCGGGAAGCTCCACCGACATCGTGCACCGCCTGGTGCTCGAGCAAGTCTCGGCGCAGCTCGGACAGCCGATCGTCGTCGAGAATCGCGTCGGCGCCGGCGGGACCATCGGCAGCGCGCTCGTCGCGAAGGCCGCGCCCGACGGCTACACGATCCTCGCGCACGGGTCGGCCCACACCATCGTGCCGGCGCTCTACAAGGGCCTGCCCTACGATCCGTCACGGGATTTCGTCGCCGTGGCGCCCGTGGGGATTTCGCCGAGCGTCCTCGTCGTGCCCCCTGAGCGAGGCTGGAACACGGTGGCCGATCTCGTCGCGGCCGCGAAAGCACGACCCGGCACCCTGAATTTCTCGTCCGTCGGCGCCGGCAGCGCGACCCATCTGAGCGCCGAGCGCTTCGCGGCCAGCGCCGGCATCCGGGCGGTGCACGTGCCGTTCAAGGGCGGCGCGGAGGCGATGCTGGAGGTGATCGCCGGCCGCGTCGATTTCTTCTTCGGGCCGGTGGCGCTGGTGCTGCCGCAACTTCGCGAGGGGAAGCTCCGCGCGCTCGCGGTGAACACGGCCGATCGCTCCGCCGTGCTGCCCCAGGTCCCGACGCTTCGCGAAGCGGGATTCAAGGACGCGGAATATCCGATCTGGTTCGGCCTGTTCGCGCCCGCGAAAACGCCCTCCGACATCGTCGGCAGGCTCGCCCGCGAGACGCAAAGGGCGCTCGAGGTGCCCAGGGTGCGCGACAAGCTCGCGGCGCTCGGGGTCGACCCGATGCCGATGTCGCCGGCGGAGTTTGCGGCGTACGTCGACCGCGAGATCGCCTTGAACGCCGGCCTTGCCCGAAAGGCCGGTCTCGAGCCTCAATAGAGCATGGCCGAGACTCCTTACGACTTCGACGACGCCGCGGCCTACGAGCGGGCGATGGGGCGCTGGAGCCGCGCGGTCGCGCCCGTCTTTCTCGGATGGCTCGCGCCGCCCGCGAACGCGCGCTGGCTCGACGTGGGCTGTGGCACCGGCATCCTCTCGCATACGCTGGTCGAGCTCTGCTCGCCGGCTGCGGTCTCCGGCATCGATTCGTCCGCGCCCCAGGTCGCGCAGGCCTCGCGGGGGCCGGCCGCGGGCCGGGCATCGTTCCAGGTGGGAGACGCCTGCACGCTGCCTTTCCCGGATGCGTCGTTCGACGTCGTCGCCTCCGCGCTGGTCCTGAATTTCATTCCGGAGCGGCGGCGCGCGCTCGCCGAGATGCGCCGCGTCGCCCGCGCGGGCGGAGCGGTCGCGGCCTACGTGTGGGACTTCACGGAGGAGCTGTCGCCGAGCGGGCCGCTGCGTCGCGCGATGCGCCGTTTCGGCGTGCAGGTGCCGCCGATTCCCGGAACGGGCGAGTCGCGCCTGGAGGCGCTGCGGGCCTTGTTCCAGGACGCGAGCCTCGAGAAGATCGAAACCAAGGTCGTGGAGGTCTGCCTCGCCTACGAGGACTTCGAAGACTTCTGGAGAGCGCAGACGCCCGGCTACGCGCCCACGACGAAGATCATCGCTTCCATGAGCGAAGGCGACCGCACCCGCCTGAAGCGGGCCGTCCGCGAGCAGCTGCCCGCGGCGCCCGGGGGCGTGATCGAGTACTTCGCCCGCGCCAACGCCGTCAAGGCGCGCGTGCCGTAGCCTATCTCTTCAGGGTAGGATCGCGTCCATCGCATCGGAGTACCTTTGCGCCGTGGGGCCGAAATAATATGGAGACATGACTGCGGGACACGAGCCGACGGCTACCGCCGGCGCCTGCCTGTGGCAGGTACGGGTGCCCCGGTGGAACTCCGCCACCGGGATGATCCTGTGCGCGGTGTTCGGCGGCGGGCTCGCCGGCATCGCCCTGCACCTGGGTGCGGCGGCGCCGGCGCTCGCGGCCGTCGTCCTCTGGGCGTTTGCCCTTGCGGCCTGCTGGGGGGCGTATGCCTTTGGCCGATGGGTGCTGCGGCCCCCGCTTGCGATCGCCGCGACGGAGGACGGGCTGATCAGCTTCCTCCGCGTGGACAAAGGCGACTACGGGCCCCCGGGGTTCCTGGTTCCCTGGGCCGAGATCGATTCGCTGACTTGCGAGACCTACGTGAGCGCGGGTCGACGCCGGCGCCACGCGCTCGTCGTCCACCTGCGCCCGGGTCACGCCCCGATGCCGGTCGACAGGATCAGCCTTCGGCGGGAGGAGGATGCGCTGCACTGGAACGTCTGGGCCGCCGCGACCGGCAAACGCGTCGCCGGCGACCTCGAGCCGTTCCTGCAGCGATTCAACCCGTCGCGCCGATCGGCGGGTCGCTGACGCCCCGCAAGGGGTCTACATGCACCGGTAGGCGAGATAGTACCGGCCGTTCTCCTCGATCGCGTCTATGCTGTGCCAGCCGCGGCCCAGTTTCGATCCGATCATCGCTTCGCTGTTGAACTCTACGACGTGCGTCGGGGTTTTCGGATATTTCATGAGGCGATAGAACTCGGAATCGAAATCCGGCTTGTACTTCCGGAAGTCCCTGAGCGACTCCAGCTTCAGATCGAACCATCTTCCGAATTCCTCCTTGTAGTACTCCGGGTGTTTCGAGGTCCGGTAGCACTCGCGCGAGGCGGGATGGAGCAGGGCCTCGAACTCCTTGGCGCTTTTCGTGTTGATCGCGTGCTCGTAACGCGCCGCGAATTCGAGCGCCGGCTTGTCCGGCGTCATCCGGACGCTGCCGTCGAGATGCTTCTTGTCTAGTGCAAACGCCGCCGCGGAGCACACGGCGGGAACGAGGAGAAGCGTGAGCCGGTTTCTCATCGAGCGGTTGGCGGAAAATGCGCGGCTCGAGAAGGCGACGGGATGGACCTTCGTTGATTGCCCGCCTCGCGCGGCACGCTGCGGTCAGGCTTTCTTGATCAAGCCCACCACGTACAACAGGACGATCGCGCCCACGATCGCCATGACGATCGAGCCGATCAGCCCGCCCGCCGTGATTCCCAGCACGCCGAACAGGAAGCCGCCCACCAGGGCCCCGATGATCCCGACGACGATGTTGCCGATCACCCCGAACCCTTTTCCCTTCATGACCTTTCCGGCAATCCAGCCGGCGAGCGCGCCGACGGCGAGCCATATGATCAGGCCGGTGATGTCCATGATGTCCTCCTTCCTATTTCTTCTTCATGAGGATGTAGAGGCCGGCCACGAGACTTACGGCCCCGGCGATGTAGAACGTCATCACCCTGTTAGTATCTGATCCCGTGACGGCCCGGGAGACTTGTGAACCGAAACCGCCGGATTCCTTGTATCCCCAGAATCCCAGGCCGAGGCCCAGGACCACCAGAACGATGCCGATGATTTTCATTTGAGCCATGTCTTCCCCCTTTTGCCGTTGGACGAACCGAAAATGACCACCCGCAACACCGCCTACCGCAGCGATTCTACGCCCCTGGAAGCCAAACCCCGCGTCTACGACATTCTCGCCGGGGCCTTCGCGCAGGAGGAGGTGCGGACCTGCTTCGCGCTCCTCGGGGACGCGAACATGAACTGGGCCGCGCGCCTGTCCGGGCTGGGATGCCGCATGATCTACACGCGGCACGAGCACTGCGCGCTCGCCGCGGCCATGGCGTACTCGCGCAAGAACCGCGAGGTGGGGGTGGCGACCGTCACCTGCGGTCCCGGGGTGACGCAGCTGGTCACGGCGCTCCCGGCGGCGGTGCGCGCGCACCTGCCGCTGGTCGTCTTCGCCGGCGAGTCTCCGCTGAAGAGCGGGTGGTACAACCAGGAGCTCGACCAGGGGCCGCTCATCACCGCGACCGGCGCCGCCTATCAACCCCTGCATCACCCCGAGCGCATGCCCGTGGCGATCCGCGACGCGTTCGTGCAGGCGAAGCGCGAGCGGCGGCCGGTGGTGGTCGGGATCCCGTTCGACCTTCAGGCGCGGCCCTGGGAGGGAAAGACGGATCTGCCGAAGCCCTCGCGCGAGCTGCTGCCGCGCACTTCGCCCATGCCGCCGCACCCCGACGACGTGGCCAGGGCCGCGCAGCTCATCGCCGGCGCCGAGCGGATAGTCGTTCTTGCCGGCCTCGGTGCGGTCGAGGCAGGCGCCGGAGGCGCGTGCCGTGCGCTCGCCGCCAAGACGGGCGGGCTGCTGGCGACAACGCTTCCCGCGAGAGGCCTGTTCCACGACGATCCTTTCTGCATCGGCATCTCCGGCAGTTTCACGCCCGAGGTCGGGCTGGAGTACCTGAAGGAGGCCGACCTCGTCGTCGCGGTCGGCTGCTCGCTCGCGTATCACGCGGGCGGTGGCGGCCAGCTCTGGCCGAAGGCGAAGATGCTGCAGGTCGACATCGACCCGGTCGCGCTTGCGCAAGGGCAGGAAGTGGCGCGGCATCATCTGAGAGCCGACGCGCGCCTCGGCGTCGAGGCGCTCACCGCGGCGCTGCCCGCCCGCGGCAAGACCTGGCGGACCGACGCGATGGCCGCGCGCATCCGCGATTCCAAGCCCGACAGCATGAGCTTCGACATCGAGGCGGGGCTGCTCGACCCGCGCGACGTGGTCGAGGCGCTGGAGAAGCACCTGCCGCGCGACTGGGAGATGGTGAACTCGGGCGGCCACTGCTCGTGGTTCTTCGCGCAGATGCCCTCGCGGCCGCAGGAGAAGTTCACGACCATCCGCGAATTCGGCGCGATCGGCAACGGCATCTCCTTCGCCATGGGCGTGGCGGCGGCGCGCCCCGATACCACCGTCGTGCTGTTCGACGGCGACGGCAGCGTGATGATGCACGTGCAGGAGCTCGAGACCATCAAGCGGCACAATCTGAACATCCTCATCGTCGTCATGAACGACGCGGCCTACGGCTCCGAGCTGCACAAGCTGCGCTCCGAAGGCATGCCCGAGGACGGATCGGTGTTCGGCTATCTGGATTTCGCGGGCATCGCGCGCGGCTTCGGCCTCGCGGGAAGGACCTTCAAGAGCCTCGACGATCTACCGAAGGCCGTCGCCGAGTTCGCCAAGAGCGGTGGCGCCGCGGTCTGGGACTTTCACGTCTCGGACAAGGTCGTGTCGCCGACCATACGGCGGGCGCATCCGAAGCCTGGCGGGGAGAGGAAGGGGTGATTTAGATCGGAAGTATCGAGGCGCCTCGGCCGGCGATGAAATCGCGGCTCGCTAGGATCGAAGGGCCAGCTCAGTGCTGAAGTTGATCGTTGGCAGTCTCTGCGCTGTGGCGATGCTCGTCGCAGCCCGTTTTGCCGCCGCACAGTCGAATCCCGGCACCATCGGCGTCCAGGTCAACATCCCCTACGCTGTGCAGTTCGGCTTCGGGTCGTACGACGTCGGCGGACTTTCGGTGAACGTTTACCGAATTCCGCTGATGCAGACCTTTGCTCTGGGACCGGAACCCGACGCGGCGCGGCTCGTGCTCACAACGTACCTGGGTTACGGACAGGCCTCCTTCGAGACGCAGGCACTCGGTCACGACATCACCGCGTCGCAGGATTTCGCGTTTGTGCTGCCTCACGCCGAGCTGCATCTTCCCGTGGGCGAGGGGTGGAGGCTGAAGCCGTATCTGGAAGCGGGCGTCGGCAAGCCGACCTCGGGCTCGGTTGCGATCGACGGCCAGCGAGCGGGAGATCTGGAAGAAGGAGTCTTCTACCTGTGGGGCGCGGGGATCGGCGGTCTCAACGAAGTGCGCGTCGAGAACTTTCTGCTCAGCTTCGGTGCGAAGCTCGGAGCGGCCGGCGAGGTGGCGAGCAAACATTCCACGGACTACGGTGCGTTTCAGGCCGGAGCGGAAGTCCGTCGCGCGCTGCCCGGCGTCGCCGTCGGCGGAATAATTCCGGACCTCGGCATCTCCTTCGTCTACTACCACTTTTTCCCGGCGGCCAAGTTCTCCCTCCCGGCGCAGAACCCGCTCGAAGTCTCGGATCAGTTCGAGTTCGGCGTGAGCATCGGCTCGGCCAAGCCGTCGAGACTGCTGACAATCGACAATCCGCGGCTGGGCGTGAGCTATCGTTTCGGCGATGGGCTGAAGGGCGTGCGGCTGGACATGGGCTTCGCGTTCTGACGCGGGAGATCGTGCCGCCCTTCACGGAAGCGCGGCCGCGCTACGCCGCCGGCGGCGGCTGTCCTTCCAATCGCGGCAGGTCCTCGTTGAAGCACGCCCAGCCCGGCGCGCTCGCGGTCCAGATGGTCATCGCGGGCTTCGCGAGGTCCGGATCGTCGAAGGTCCCGACGCGGGCGAAGACGAGGTGCGGCCGCGACTCGGCCCCGCTGAAGAGCGGGGTCGCGCACGTCGGGCAGAAGCGCCGGTGCATGCGGTTGCCGCTGTCCGCGATGCTGACGTAGTCGCTGGTCTTGCCGGTCACCTTGAACGTCGCAGTGCGGAAGCAGGCGTTGACGGTTCCGCTGCCCGCGCCGAGGTACTGGCAATCCCGGCACCAGCACCAGCGCGTCTGGATCGGCGC
>DATEGT010000213.1:0-13355 GCA_035280025.1 Burkholderiales bacterium
TTCGCGACCTTGCCGTAGCGCGCGTAGGTCTTGTCGAGCGTGGCGAGATCGGCGAGCGCGAGCTCGGTGTCGATCGTCTCGATGTCCGACACCGGATCGACCTTGCCCGCGACGTGCACCACGTTCGCGTCCTCGAAGCAGCGCACCACGTGCGCGACCGCGTCGCACTCGCGGATGTTGGCGAGGAACTGGTTGCCCAGGCCTTCGCCCCTGGACGCGCCGGCCACCAGCCCCGCGATGTCGACGAACTCGACCGCCGCCGGGACGACCTTCGCGGGCTTTGCGATCGCCGCGATCCTCGACAGGCGCGGATCGGGCACCTCGACGATGCCGACGTTCGGATCGATGGTGCAGAACGGATAGTTCTCGGCCGCGATCCCGGCCTTGGTGAGCGCGTTGAAGAGAGTCGACTTGCCGACGTTGGGCAATCCAACGATTCCGCACTTGAGCGACATCAGGGTTCCGTGTGCAGCCTGAGCATCGCCGCCTGCATCTCGCCGTCGAGCAGCATCTGCGACACCTGCGTGCAGCGCGCGAGCGCCGCCTCGATCGCCTCGCGCTCGTGGGGCGGGGGCGCGTCGAGCACGTAGTCCGCGACGAGATTCCGGTCCCCGGGATGGCCGATGCCGATGCGCAGGCGCCAGAACCCGGGCGATCCCAGCTGCGCCGCGACGTCCTTCAGGCCGTTGTGCCCCGCGACGCCGCCGCCGAGCTTGAGCTTCGCGGTGCCCGGGGGAAAGTCGAGCTCGTCGTGCACGACCAGCACCTCGTCGGCGGCGATCTTGTAGAAGCGCGCGAGCGCGCCCACCGACCTGCCCGAGAGATTCATGTAGGTCTGCGGCAGCACGAAGCGCAGCTCGCCGCCGGGACGCGCGAGCTTGCCGACCAGGCCGTGGTATCTCGCCGCCGGCTTCAGCTCGACCCGCTCGCCGGCCGCCAGCCGCGACACGAAACGGAAGCCGACGTTGTGCCGGTCCTTTTCGTGCTGCTTGCCCGGATTGCCCAGGCCGGCGATGAGCTTGATCATGGAAGGATGCAAAAAGGGCGCGGCCGATCCCGCGCCCTTTTCCCGATGGAGGAGCGGGGGCTACTTCTTGTCGCCCTTGTCGGCCTTCTCGCCCTTGCCCCCCTTGCCGCCCTTGTCGTCCGCGGCGGGAGCGGCGGCCTCGGGCGCCTTCTGCTTGACCGTCGGCACGTCGGCGGCGGCAGGCACCGCTTCCGCGGGCGCAGCCACGCCCTCGACGCCCACGGCTGCCGCGGCGGCGGCGGCGGCTTCCTCCTCGGCGATCGCCGCCTTCGGGATCTGCGCCGAGGCCACGGTCGGGTTCTCGTTCCCGCCGAGCGCCAGCTCCACGCCCTTGGGCAGCGCGAGCTCGCGCACGTGGATCGAGTGGCCGATCGAGATGTTCGACAGGTCCACCTGGACGAACTCCGGCAGGTCCGCGGGGAGGCAGCGGATGTCGATCTCGTTCAGCACGTGGGTGATGAGCCCGCCCTGCTCCTTGATCGCCGGGGACTTCTCCGCGTTCACGAAGTGCAGCGGCACTTTCATGTGGATCTTCTGGTCGGCCGAGACCCGCTGGAAGTCGATGTGCTGCACCTCGGCCTTCCACGGATGCATGTTCACCGCGCGCAGCAGCACCTGCTGCTTCGCTCCGTCCAGGGCGAGCGTGAGGATCGAGGCGTGGAACTTCTCGTCGCGCAGCTGGTGATAGAGCTCGTTCTGGTCGAGCTCGATGTTCACCGGCTCGGACTTGCCGCCGTAGAGGATTCCGGGGACCTTCCCCCCGTGGCGCAGGCGGCGGCTCGCACCCCTTCCTTGCACCTTGCGCGTCTGCGCTACCACTTCGATTGCCATGATGCCTCCGATAAGTGCGGTACCCGCGACCAGGTACCGCGTTAAAAAACTATTCCATGAACAGCGACGAGACCGAGTCCTCGTTGCTGATCCGCAATATGGTTTCCGCGAGCAGCCCCGCCACCGACAGCACGCGAATCTTGCTGCACGCCTGCGCGGCTTTCGAGAGCGGGATCGTGTCGGTCACGACCAGCTCGTCCATCTCGGACTCCGCGATCCGCTCGACCGCGCCGCCGGAGAGCACCGGGTGCGTGCAGTACGCGACCACCCGGACCGCGCCCTCCTCCTTCAGCGCCTGCGCCGCCTTGCACAGCGTGTTCGCGGTGTCGACGATATCGTCCATGATCACGCAGGTGCGGCCCTTCACGTCTCCGATCACGTTCATCACTTCCGACACGTTGGGCTGCGGGCGGCGCTTGTCGATGATCGCCAGATCCGATTCCAGGCGCTTCGCCATCGCGCGCGCGCGCACCACGCCGCCGACGTCCGGCGACACCACCAGCAGGTTCTCGTACTGGTGCTTCCACACGTCCCCGAGCAGCACCGGCGTCGCGTAGATGTTGTCCACCGGCACGTCGAAGAATCCCTGGATCTGGTCGGCGTGCAGATCCATCGTCAGCACGCGGTCCACTCCCGACGCCTGGAGCATGTTCGCCGACACCTTCGCGCTGATCGCCACGCGCGCCGAGCGCGGGCGCCGGTCCTGCCGCCCGTAGCCGAAGTACGGTATCGCGGCGGTCACGCGCGCCGCCGAGGCGCGCTTCAGCGCATCGACGATCAGCAGCACTTCCATCAGGCTGTCGTTCGCCGGCGCGCAGGTCGACTGCAGCACGAAGCAGTCCTTGCCGCGCACGTTCTCCAGCAGCTCCACCATGACCTCGCCGTCGGAGAACTTCCCCACCGTCGCGTGCCCGAGCGGGATGTTCAGCCGCCGCACCACCGCGTGCGCGAGCAGCGGGTTGGCGTTCCCGGTGAACACCATCAGGCTTTCGTAGGCCATGCGCTCCGCTTCGAGTCGCCGTGATTCCCGGGGCTTGCGGCCCCGTACGCAAAAAATTAGCCGCGCGAGCGGCTCAACATCCTTCTTTGGCTGGGGAGGAAGGATTCGAACCCTCGCATGGCGGAATCAAAATCCGCTGCCTTAACCAGCTTGGCGACTCCCCAAGCGCTACTCGTTCTCCAGGAGCGCCGCGAGCGGTTGGCGATCCAGCCCCCGCGCGACGAACCCGCGCATGTCCGCGGGCATCCTGGAGTGGACCGACCGCGCTTCGCGTTCGGCCGCAAATTCGGCGAATACACAGGCGCCCGAGCCGCTCATGCGGGCATCACCGAATCGCCTGAGCCATTCGAGATGCTTCGCCACGTCCGGGTGGCGCCGGCACACCACCGGCTCCAGATCGTTCCTCCCGAAGCCGGCGGAAAAGCCCGATATTTTGATGGTTTCGGAATTTCGTGTCAATTCAGGCGCCGAGAAAACCGCGCGCGTCGCCACGGCGACCGGCGGCGCCAGCACCACGTACCACGCCTGCGGCAGATCGAGCGGCGTCAGGCGCTCGCCGACGCCTTCGCCGAACGCGTTCCGGCCCAGGAGAAAGAACGGAACGTCGGCGCCCAGGGCGAGCGCCAGCGCGGCAAGCCTCTCCCGGGGCAGGTCGAGGCGCCACAGGCGGTTCAGGACCGCGAGGGTCGTCGCGGCGTCGGAGCTGCCTCCGCCCAGGCCGCCGCCGATCGGGATGTTCTTCTCGAGATCGATGTCGGCGCCCGCGCCGCCGCGGCCTTCCGCCTGCAGCAGGCGCGCGGCGCGCACCGCGAGGTTCTCCTCCTCGGGCACTCCGGGGAGCGCGCGCAGCAGCCGGATCGCGCCGTCGCGGCGCGGCGCGAAGCGCAGCGTGTCGCACCGGTCGATCAGGCGGAAAACGGTCTGCAGCAGGTGGTAGCCGTCGGCGCGCCGGCCGACGACGTGCAGGAACAGGTTGAGCTTGGCCGGCGCCGGATAGCTCCGGCTCCAGGGATTCACTTCGACCATTGGTCGACGACCAGCCGGATCTCGATGCCTTCGCGCGACAGCCGCAGGCGGAACGGCCTGCCTTCGCGGAACTCCTCGTACGCCACCCTCCAGCCGTCCTGCCGGATGTCCAGCCCTTCCCCCGCCCGGCCGGTGACCTCGGCGGGCCGGTCCGGGCTCGCCCGGCCCTGGACCCAGTCCGGGAGGCCCGAGAGCGGGAGCCGCCAGCCGAGCGCCTGCTCGGTGAGGACCTCCGGATCCGAGGCCCGATAGTCCTTCCGGTCGCCGGTCTGCAGCCGGAACACTCCGTCCTCGCGGCTGATACGCGCGATGGTCTGGCCCACCGGAGAGGTGATGAGCATTTCGTCGGCGTCGCCCGAGTGCCGCCAGAAAATCCGGGCCGACCCGGAGTCCCTGGCGCTGCGCACCGCGACTCGCCCGGAAAGCTCGAAGCCGCCCGGGGGCGCGGCTCCGCGCTCGGGCAGCGCCGTGCAGGCGCCGAGGAGGGCCGCCGCCGCGACGCAGAGCGCGAGCCGGAGCACGAAGAATCAGCGTTTCAGGCGCTTGATGGTGTTGGCGAGCGTTTCGTTGTCCGGGGCTTCCTTCCTGGCGTCGCCCCAGACGCGCTCCGCCTCGGAGTGCTCGCCCAGCGCCCACAGCACCTCGCCGAGGTGCGCGGCGATCTCCGGGTCGGGCCGCCCGGCGTAGGCGCGCCGCAGGTAGCTGAGCGAATCCTTGAGCCTGCCCCTGCGGTAGAGCACCCAGCCCATGCTGTCGATGATGAAGGAATCGTCGGGTGCGAGCTTGAGCGCCTTCTCGATCAGCTCCTGCGCCTCGGGCAGCCGCAGGTTGCGGTCGGCGAGCGAATAGCCGAGCGCGTTGTAGGCGTGGGCGTGCTGCGGCTGTATCTCGATGAGCTTGCGCAGCGACGATTCCAGGATGTCGACGCGCTCGATCTTTTCCGCGAGCATGGCGTAGTCGTAGAGCAGATCGGGATTGTTGGGAACGCGGTCGAGAGCCTGCCCGACGAGGTCGAACGCGGCCTTCGTCTGGTTGGCGTCGCGCAGCAGCTGCGCCTCCGCGAGGATCAGCGGGATGCGCTCCTGCGGGTTTCGCGCCGCGGCCCGATGCAGGCGCTCGCGGGCCTCGGGGAGATTGCCCTGCTTGGCGAGGACCTGCGCGGTGCGGATCTGCGCCTGCACGTACTGCTCGCCCTCGCCGACCTCGCCGTACCATTTCAGCGCGCCCGGGAGATCCTTGCGCTCCTCGGCGACCTGCCCGAGGTACAGGCGCACGCCGTCCTTGTCGCGATAGCCGCTGTTGAGCAGGCCCTTGAGGTATTTCTCCGCGGCGCCGTAGTCCTTGAGCTGCAGCGACAGGACCGCGACGGCGAACGCCACCTCGGTGTTGTCGGGCATCCCGGTCATCAGCTTCTGGAACTCGGCGCGCGCATCGCCGAACCGCTTCTGCCCGACGAGGATCCTCGCGTAGGCGAGGCGCGCCTCCCGCGCCGAAGGATAGGACCGCAGGAAGTCGGCGAGGACCGCGGCGGCCCGGTCCGCCGAGGTCTTCTGCAGGAGCTGCGCCTCGAGCATGACCCCCGCCTCGGAATCGGGCCGCAGCTGCCTCGCTTTCCGCACCTCGTCGAGCGCGACCCGGTCGTTCCCCGCGCTCGCGGCGACGCGCGCCACCGCGAAGTTCGCCTCGGGAACCTTCGGGTGGTCCGCGGCGAGGCTCTGGGTGAGCCTGAGCGCCGCCTGCTTGTCCTGCGCGTTCGCGAGCATGCGCGGGAGCAGCGTGAACCGGTTGGCGACATCGCTGCCCGCGCCGGAGAGGAGCTCCTGGAGCCGCGGCAGGGCCTCGTCGTAGCGGCCGACCGAGACCAGCATGCCCGCGAGCGCTTCGAGAGCGCGCGTCGAGCCCGGATCCGCGTCGTGCCAGATCGTCGCCGCCTCGATCGCCGCGTTGTTCATGCGCGCGAACAGCGCGACCTCGGTCGCGCGCCGCGCGATCCGCGGATCGCGCGTGCGCTTCGCGAGATCGACGTACGCCTGCGCCGCCAGCGCGACGTTGCCGCGCTGGACCGCGATCTCCGCGAGGAGATACTCGTAGAGCAGGTTCTCGGTGAGCTCCTGATTGGGATAGGACTCGCGGTCCTCGCGCTCGGGCGCTGCCTGCGCTTCGCCCGGCGCCTGGTCCTGGCCGGATTCCTCCTGCGCCTGCTCTTCCGCCCCGCCCTGCTGCGGCGGATTCGCCGCGCACCCGGCGAGCGCGAGGAACGCGAGCGCGGCGAAGAGGCGCGACGCCCCGGCGGGCGGGGCCGAACCCGGCTGTGATTTACGCATGAAGGGCTTGCTGTCCTGTGGGGCTAGTTTAGGTATATTTGAGAGGGCAGACAAGGACGCCGAGTTCCCGCTGTGCCAGAGCTTCCGGAAGTCGAAATCACCCGGCGCGGCATCGAGCCGTTCGTGCTGGGAAAGACCATCACGGCCGTCACCGTGCGCAATCCCAATCTGCGCCGGCGCGTGCCGCGCGACATCGCGCGGCTCGCCGTCGGCCAGCGGGTGCGGCGCTTGCGACGGCGCGGCAAGTACATCGTGTTCGAATGCGACGCGGGGTCGCTGATCCTGCACCTAGGCATGTCGGGAAGCCTGCGCCTGATCGACGCGCAGTCAGCTCCCCGCAAGCATGACCACGTCGACCTCGTGTTCGGCGCCTCGGCGCTGCGGCTGCGCGACCCGCGCCGCTTCGGCGTGCTGCTGTGGAGCCGCGGCGATTCTTCCCGGCATCCGCTGCTCGCGCGGCTCGGCGTGGAACCGCTGAGCGGGGAATTTTCCGGGGAGTTCCTGTACCGCGTCACTCGCGGCCGCGCCGTCGGCATCAAGCAGCTGCTGATGAACGCCGCGGTGGTCGTCGGCGTCGGCAACATCTACGCGAACGAGAGCCTGTTCAAGGCGGGGATCCATCCGCGCGCGCGCGCGGGGCGCCTGTCGCGCGAGCGCTGCGGGCGCCTGGCCGAGGCGGTCAGGGAGACGCTGGTGGCGGCGATCGCCGCGGGCGGATCGAGCCTGCGCGACTTCGTGCACTCGGATGGCGCGTCGGGTTATTTCCAGCAGAGCTATTACGTCTACGACCGCGCGGCGCTCCCCTGCCGGGTCTGCGGAGCCGGGATCCGGGTGGCGCGGCTCGGCCAGCGCTCCAGCTTCTACTGCACCCGCTGCCAGCGCTGACGCCGCCCTATCTCCTCCGCTTTCCGACCCTCTGGGCGAGAGCGCGGACCACGATCGGCTGCACGAACTTGCTGACGTCGCCGCCCAGCGAGGCGATCTCCCGCACGATCGTCGCCGAGATGAACTGGTACTGCTCGGCCGGCGTCAGGAACACGGTTTCCACGTCCGGATGAAGATTGCGGTTCATCCCCGCCATCTGGAACTCGTACTCGAAATCCGACACCGCCCTCAGCCCGCGCAGGATGACCTGGGCTTTCTGGTCGCGCACGAAATCCATCAGCAGTCCGCGGAAGCCCTCGATGGTCACGTTGCGGTAGGGCTTGAGCACTTCGCGCGCCAGCCGGATGCGCTCGTCGAGCTGGAAGAACGGGCGCTTCGCTTCGCTGACCGCGATCCCGACGACGACCTTGTCGAACAGCGCGGAAGCACGCCGCACGAGGTCCTGGTGGCCGAGGGTTATCGGGTCAAACGTTCCCGGATACACCGCCTTGATCATCGATCTCCCCTGCCAAGAGGCGAAAATGCACGTTGCCCGCGCGCGAGCTCTTGAGAACCGTCCAGCCGGGCTCCGGCGCATGGGCCGACGCGCTTTCCACGTACACGCGCCCGTGCGGCGCGAGCAGCCCCCGCACCAGGGCCAGCGCCGCGGCCTGGATTGCCAGGCGGTACGGCGGATCGACGAACACGACGTCGAAGCGCGAGCGCGTTTCCCGGGCGAATTCTAGCGCATCGCCGCGGACGACAGTCAGGTTCGCCGCGCCGAGCTTTTGCGCGTTCTCGCGCAGCGCGCGCAGCGCGGCGGCGTCCTTCTCCACCATCACCGCCGCGGCCGCGCCGCGCGACAGGGCTTCGAAGCCGAGGGCGCCGCTTCCGGCGAACAGATCGAGGCAGGCCATGCCGCTCAGATCCTGGCCGAGCCAGTTGAACAGCGTCTCGCGGACGCGGTCGGGCGTCGGCCGGAGATCCGTCGCCTCCGGAAACTGCAGGATGCGGCTGCGCCACCGGCCGCCGATGATGCGTACGGTGTTGCGCCTAGTCCGTCGCACCGACGACCACGGTCACGAGCTTGCCGGGCGCGACGCGGCGGGCGAACGCGTCGCGCACCTGGCCGAGCGTCACCGCCTCGAGCCGCGCCGGGTACCTGTCCAGCCAGTCGAGCGGCAGCCCGTAGAAGCCGATCACAGCGAGCTGCTCGAGAACCTTCCGGTTGGTGTCGATGCGCAGGGGAAAGCCGCCGACCAGGCTCTGCTTCGCCGCCTTGAGCTCGGCCGCGGTCGGTCCGCGCGCGATGAAATCCGCGATCACGCCCTGCACGCGCCTCAGCGCCTCGAACGCCTGGTCGCGGCGCGTCTGCAGTCCGACCTGCAGCGGGCCGGGCCGCGCCAGCGGATAGAAATAGCTGTACACGCTGTAGGCCAGGCCGTGCTTGCTGCGAACGTCGGTCATGAGCCGCGACGAGAACCCGCCGCCGCCGAGGATGTAGTTGCCGACGAGCAGCGGGAAGTAGTCGGGATCGTCGCGCGTCAGCACGGCCTCGCCCAGCAGCACGTGGCTCTGCGTCGAGGGAAACGCCACGCGCACGGTTTCTCCCGGCGCCGGCGGCGGGGACGGCGGCAGCGCGGACTCGCCGCCCCGCCCGAGCCGCGAGGTGAGCTGCTCGGCGAGCGCCTTCGCGGCGTCGACGGTCAGGTCGCCGACGATCGTCACCGCGGCCCCCGCCGACCCGTAGCGGGCGCGGTAGTGCCGCTCGACGTCTTCGCGCGTGATCGCCGCGAGCGTGGCGCGGGTCGCGGTCGCGCCGTAGGGGTGCGACGGGTACATGAGCGCGTACAGGCGCTTCTCGGCGATGCGCTCCGGCTGCGTCTCCTCCTCGGCGACGTTCGCGATGGCGCGCGCCTTCTCGCGCTCGAAGATGTCGCTCGCGAAGCGCGGCGCCTGCAGGATGTCGGCGAGCGTGTCCAGCGCCGCGGTGCGCTCGGCCTCCGAGGACAGAGTCCTCAGGGCGTAGCCCGCGCGGTCGAGGTCGAAATTGTCGTGCAGCTGCGCGCCGGCGCCGGCGATCCGGCGGTCTACCTCGCCCTCGTCGTAGCGCCCGGAGCCCCCCTTGAGCAGGGCCAGGGTGAGCTGGCCGAGGCCCGCGCGCCCGGGAGGGTCGTAGGCGGCGCCGGCCGCGAACTCGACCGAGACGTCGACGATGGGCAGGGCGTGAGTCTCGACGAAGTAGGCCCGCGCCCCCGACTGCGTGGTCCAGTGCTCGATCTGCACGCGCGCATCGGCGGGCGGCGCCGCCGCGAGCAGCAGCGGGAGGAGCGCGACGCGCAAGGAGGGCATGCTCACGCTCAATGCGCCGGCGCGGTGCGCCCGACGGGCTGCGGGTCGAGAACGGCCACGGTCAGGCCGTCGTCGACGAGGTATTTCGCGGCGACGCGCTGCACCTGCTCCCCGGACACCGCCTTGATGCGCTCGGGGATCCGGTCGGCGTCGCGGAACGACAGGCCGCTAGACTCCAGCTCGCCGATCTCCATCGCCTGGGCGAAGAAGGAGTCTCTGCGAAAGACGATCTGGGCGAGGAGCTGCACCTTGGCCCTCTGCAGCTCGTCGGGAGCGACGCCTTGCGCCGCGAGCTGCGCGACGATCTCCTTCATCCCCGACTCGAGCTCCCCGGCGGCGTGCCCCTGTGCGGCCGCGGCCGCGAGGAACAGCATTCCCGGACCGCGCGAGATCAGCTCGTAGTCGGCGCCCGCGGAAGTCGCGATGCGCCGCTCGCGCACCAGGGTCTGATTCAGGCGCGCCGCGTCGTTGCCGCCGAGGACCTTCACCAGGACCGCGAGCGCGAACGGCTCCCAGTCCTTCCCGGCGTCGCGCAGGACCGGCGCCTTGTACCCGAATCGCACGTAGGGCAGCTCGGCCGGCGCCTTGACGACGACCCGCTTCATTCCCCGCTGCGCCGGCTCCGACTGGGGCTTGCGCGGCAGCAGGGCCTTGCGCGCGAGCGGTCCGTAGTAGCGCTTGGCCCAGGCGAGCACCTGCTCGGGATCGACATCGCCGACCACGACGACGGTGGCATTGTTGGGCGCGTACCAGCTCTTGTACCAGGCCTGGGCGTCCGTCCAGGTCATGTTCTGGAGGTCCTGCATCCACCCGATCGTGGGCCATTTGTACGGGTGCGCCGCGAACGCCGTCGCGAGCAGATTCTCCTCGAGCAGCGCACGCGGCTGGTCCTCGGTGCTCAGGCGGCGCTCTTCCATCACGACCTTGATCTCGCGCCCGAACTCTACCGGCCGGATGGCGAGATTCGCCATGCGGTCCGCCTCCAGCCGCATCACGAAAGGCAGGCGATCGCGCTCCACCTGCTCGTGATACACGGTGAAATCCGTCGAGGTGAACGCGTTGTCCCGCCCGCCCGCCTCGGCGACCAGCCGCGAGAAGCGCTCGGGGCCGATCTTGCGGGTGCCCTTGAACATCATGTGCTCGAGCACGTGCGCCACGCCGGTGGTGCCCGGCGATTCGTCCATCGAGCCGGCCCGATACCACACCTGCTGGACGGCAGTCGGCGCGCGCCGATCCTCCTTGACGACGAGGCGCAATCCGTTCGCGAGCGTGAACTCGCGCGGCTCGGCGCTCGCCGCCGAGGCGAGCGCGAGCGCAGCAAGAGCAAAGACGGCGCGGCGGGAGGTCATTGCGGCGAATGCTAGAATCCGACGTCGCTATTCTATAGCGGATTGCGCTTCCGTCATCTTCGCGGCAATGCTCGAAGCCTCTTCCGAGACCGCACGGCACGACTCGTGGACGACTCGCCTCAGGCAGGGGCTGGCCAAGACCCGCTCGCGCCTCTCGGATTTGCTCCGCGACCGCGCGGCCGATCCCGCCCTCTACGAGGAACTCGAAGCGGCGCTGCTCGCGAGCGACGCGGGGATCGAGGCGACGCGGTTCGTGCTCGCGCGCCTGCGCGAGCGCGCGGGGAGCGCGAGAGCCGCCGAGGACCTGAGATCGGAGCTACGCGACGTGCTGGCCGAGCTGCTGGCTCCGCTTGAGCGTCCCCTCGACCTCGAGGGAAGCAGGCCCCGGGTGATCCTTCTCGCGGGAGTGAACGGCGCGGGCAAAACCACTTCTGCGGGCAAGCTCGCGAAGTTCTTCCGCGACCAGGGCCGTTCCGTGCTGCTCGCCGCGGGGGACACCTTCCGCGCGGCGGCACGCGAGCAGCTCGCCGCCTGGGGCGAGAAGAACGGGGTCGCGGTCGTGGCTCAATCGGGAGGCAATCCCGGCGCGGTGATGTTCGACGCGGTCGCCGCGGCGCGCGCGCGCGGCGCCGACGTGCTGATCGCAGACACCGCCGGCCGCCTGCCGACGCAGGCGCATCTCATGGAAGAGATCGCCAAGATCAAGCGCGTCCTCGCCAAGGCCGAGCCGGGCGCACCCCACGAGATCTGGCTCGTGCTCGACGCCAACACCGGTCAAAACGCGCTCGGCCAGGTCCGGGTCTTCGACGACGCGCTCGGGTTGACGGGCCTGATTCTCACCAAGCTGGACGGAACGGCGAAAGGCGGGGTCGTGTGCGCGATCGCGCTCGCGCGGCCGCTGAATCCGCTTCCGCTCAGGTTTCTCGGCGTGGGCGAAAGCGCGGACGACTTGCGGCCGTTCGCCGCCCGGGAATTCGCCGCCGCGCTCCTCGGCTAGCCGCGCCCGGGCTTCTCCGCATGGCGATCATCTCGCTCCACCAGGTCAGCAAGCGCTACCCGGGAGGATTCGAAGCGCTGAAGGCGGTCAGCTTCTCGGTCGAGGCCGGAGAGATGCTGTTCCTCACCGGGCACTCGGGGGCGGGCAAGACGACCCTGCTCAAGCTGATCGCCGCGATCGAGCGCGCCAACGGCGGGACCGTGCTCGTCAACGGCCAGAACGTGTCGTCGATGCGCTCGGCCGCGATTCCCTACCTGCGGCGCAGCCTGGGCCTGGTGTTCCAGGGGCAGAAGCTGCTCTACGACAGAACCGTCTTCGACAACGTGATGCTTCCGCTCATCGTGACGGGGCAACCGTATCGCGAGGCCGCCCGGCGCGCGCGCGCCGCGCTCGACAAGGTCGGCCTCCTCACGCGCGAGCGGGCGAATCCCGTGACGCTTTCCGGGGGCGAGCAGCAGCGTCTGTGCGTCGCGCGCGCGGTCGTCAACCGCCCCTCGATCCTGCTCGCCGACGAGCCCACCGCGAGTCTGGACGCGGCCTACGCCGACGAGATCATGGAGATGTTCCACGCCTTCCATCAGGTCGGGGTCACCGTGCTGGTGGCGACGCACGATCAGCAGCTGATCGGCAAGTTCCGCAAGCGCGTCCTGACGCTCGATCACGGCAGGCTGCAATGAGGGCGTGGTTGCAGCATCATCGTCTCAGTCTCGCGCAGACGACCGCCCGGCTGGCGAGATCGCCCTTCGCCACCACGCTCAACATCATCGCCATCGGAGTCGCCCTGGCGCTGCCGTTCGGGGTCTATTGCCTGCTCGCGAACCTGGAGTCCCTGTCCCACAAGGTATCGGTCGACCCGCAGCTCACCGTGTTTCTCGCGAGAGACGCCGGCAAGCCCGAGATCGCCGCGGTCGAGGCGCGGCTGAAAGCGGCGAGGGGTGTGCGCAGCGTGCGTTTCGTGTCCCGCGACGCGGCGCTCTCGGATCTCGGGCGCGCGGGCGGCATGGACGAGGTGATCGCGAGCCTGCCGCAGAATCCGCTGCCCGACGCTTTCGTGGTTACGCTCTCGGCGAGCGACCCGGTGATCGCCGACCGGCTCGAGCTCGAGTTCAAGTCCCTGCCCAAGGTCGCCTCCGTCCAGGCCGACTCCGCCTGGGTCAGGCGCGTGGACGCGCTGCTTCGCCTGGGACGAACCGGGGTGGCCCTGCTCGCCGGCTTGCTCGGCGTCGCTCTCGTGGCGGTCACCTTCAATACGATCCGGCTGCAGATACTGACGCAACGCGACGAGATCGAGCTGTGCCGTCTGATCGGAGCGACGCACGCGTACATCCGCCGGCCCTTCTTCTATTTCGGCTGGCTGCTGGGCGTGCTGGGCGGGGTCGCCGCGCTGGGGATCGTGGTCGCCGGACTCGCGTTCCTGAATCAGGATCTGGGGACGCTCGCCCGGCTCTACGGAACGGACTTCCGTCTGAGCTTCCCGAGCCCCCGCGAGATGGGCGTCGTGCTCGTCGCGGCAGGGGTCCTCGGCTGGCTTGGCGCCTATCTATCTGTGAGTAGACACTTACTCGAAAGAGGCCGCAGATAATGC
>DATEGT010000214.1:0-31357 GCA_035280025.1 Burkholderiales bacterium
CGGACCGCGTCGATGATGTTCGACTTGCCGCAGCCGTTCGGACCGACGACGCCGACCAGCTGACCCGGGACGTTTACGGTGGTGGGATCGACGAAGGACTTGAAGCCTGCGAGCTTGATTTGAGTGAGCCGCACGCTAGCAGAAGCCGCTACAGATCCGGATAAAAGAAAACCGGCTGCGCACCGGATTCATCGCCGACAAAACGGAGCCCCTATAATACCACCTCCATTTCCGCCATCGTCTCCGAAAATGCCGTCCAGACCGAGCAAGTCGCTCGAGACTTTCCCCAACCCGAGCCCCGGCCGCGACTACCTGATCCGGATGCAGATTCCGGAGTTCACCTGCCTTTGCCCGATGACCGGGCAGCCGGACTTCGCTACGCTGTTCCTCGACTACGTCCCGGACCGCAAGTGCGTCGAGCTGAAGAGCCTGAAGCTCTACGTCTGGTCCTTCAGGAACGAAGGAGCGTTTCACGAGGCCGTGACCAACCGCATCGGCGACGATCTGGTGAAATCGCTCTCGCCGCGACTGCTGCGCCTCGCTGCCCGCTTCTTCGTCCGCGGCGGCATCACCACCAGCGTGGTGGTCGAGCACCGCAAGGCGGGCTGGAAGCCTGCGGCCGGGTTCGGTCTGCCTCCGCTCGAGGAATGAATCCGAGACTGCAGTCGCTGCAGCCCTATCCGTTCGAGAGGCTTCGCGAGCTTTTCGCGGGCGTCACGCCCGATCAGGCTCTGCCTCACATCAGCCTGGGCATAGGCGAGCCGCGCCACCCCACCCCCGAGTTCATCAAGCGCACCCTGGCCGAGAGCCTGGGAAAGCTCGCGAGCTATCCGGCCACCGCCGGCGGGGATGCGCTGCGCCAGGCCATCGCCGAATGGCTGGTGCGGCGATACAGCCTACGCGGAATCGACTGGAAGACCGAAGTGCTTCCGGTCAACGGCTCGCGCGAAGCGCTGTTCGCGTTCGCGCAGACGGTCCTAGACCCGGAAAGAGGAGACGCGGTCGTCGTCTGCCCCAATCCGTTCTATCAGATCTACGAAGGGGCGGCGCTGCTCGCCGGCGCGCGACCGCACTATGTCAATTCGGCCGGCGCGCGCCGCTTCGCCGCCGACTACGGCTCGGTCCCGGAGGAGATCTGGCGCCGCACGCAACTGCTCTACGTCTGCTCGCCCGGAAATCCCACCGGAAAGGTCCTGGGCCCAGACGACTGGAAGGAGATCTTCGCCCTGGCGGACCGCTACGGCTTCGTCGTCGCCTCGGACGAGTGCTATTCGGAGGTCTATTTCGACGAGAGCGCGCCGCCGCTCGGCGCGCTGCAGGCCGCCGCGCGGCTGGGCCGAGGCTTCGAGCGCCTGGTCGTGTTCTCCAGCCTGTCGAAGCGCTCCAACGTTCCCGGCATGCGGTCGGGCTTCGTGGCGGGCGACGCCGCCGTTCTCAAGGCCTTCCTGCTCTACCGCACCTACCACGGCGGCGCGATGAGCCCGGCGGTGCAGGACGCGAGCGTCGCCGCCTGGCGCGACGAGGCCCACGTGCGCGAAAACCGCAGGAAGTACGCGGAGAAGTTCGCGCGCGTCACGCCGGTGATGCAGACCGCCCTGGACGTGGAGCCCCCCGAGGCGGCCTTCTACCTGTGGGCGCGGACGCCGGTCGCGGACACCGAGTTCGCCCGGCGCCTCTATGCCGAGCAGCACGTCACCGTGCTGCCGGGAACCTTCCTCGCCCGCGAATCGGGCGGCATCAACCCGGGCGCGAACCGCGTGAGGATGGCGCTGGTCGCCGACACCGACGAATGCCTCGAGGCGGCCCGCCGTATCGTAGAATTCGCAAGGACGCTTTGAATCCGATGAAACAGATCCGGGAAACCATCGAGCAAGCGTGGGAGGCGCGTGCGAGCCTCGCTCCGGGCTCTGCGCCCGCGAAAGTCGGCGAGGCCGTCGAGCGCGTGCTCGGCGAGCTCGATCAGGGGCGGCTGCGCGTCGCCGAGAAGTCGAACGGAAGCTGGATTACCCACCAGTGGATCAAGAAAGCGGTGCTGCTCTCCTTCCGCATCGAGAGCAACCGGCCGATCCACGCGGGATCGCTCCAGTTCTACGACAAGGTCGGGACCAAGTTCGAGAAGTACGACCGCGAGCAGTTCGAGCGCGGCGGGTTCCGCGTCGTCCCTCCCGCCGTGGCGCGTCGCGGCGCCTACGTCGCGCGCAACGTAGTGCTGATGCCCTCGTACGTGAACGTCGGCGCCTACGTCGACGAGGGCACGATGGTCGACACTTGGGCGACCGTGGGCTCGTGCGCGCAGATCGGCAGGAACGTGCATCTTTCCGGGGGCGTGGGCATCGGCGGAGTCCTCGAGCCGCTGCAGGCGAATCCCACCGTGATCGAGGACAACTGTTTCATCGGCGCGCGATCGGAGATCGTCGAAGGCGTGATCGTCGAGGAGAACGCCGTGATCTCGATGGGCGTGTTCATCGGCGCTAGCACTCGGATCTACGACCGCGCGAGCGGGAGGATCCTCCACGGCCGCGTCCCGGCAGGATCGGTGGTGGTGCCGGGCACCCTGCCCTCCGCCGACGGTAAATACGGCCTATACTGTGCCGTGATCGTGAAGCAGGTCGACGCCAAGACCCGCGCCAAGACCGGCATCAACGAGCTGCTGCGCGGCGAGTAGAACCCGGAGGAAAGCCCATGTCCGCGATGAAGCGCCTGTTCCAGCTCATGGCCGAGAAGAAGGCCTCCGACATCTACCTGTCGGTCGGCGCGCCGATCAACATCAAGATCAACGGCAATGTCCTGCCCATCAACCAGCAGATAATGGACGGGGCCACCGTGCGCGGCCTCCTCTACGAGGTGGTCGACGACAGGCAGAAGAAGGAGTACGAGGACACCCTCGAGCTGAACACGGGATTCACGTTTCCGGGCGTCGGCAGCTTCCGCATCAGCGCCTTCCGCCAGAAAGGCTCCCCCGCCGTGGTGGTGCGGTTCATCCCGGCCACGATCCCGCCGATCGACACGCTCGGCCTGCCGCCGGTGCTCAAGGACCTGATCCTCGAGAAGCGCGGCCTCATCCTCATGGTCGGCGCCACCGGCTCGGGCAAGTCGACGACGCTCGCCGCCATGCTCGACTTCCGCAACGAGCAGAGGACCGGCCACATCTTCACCCTCGAGGACCCGATCGAGTTCGTCTTCCAGAACAAGAAATCGATCGTGAATCAGCGCGAGGTCGGAACCGATACGCTGGACATGAAGATCGGGCTGAAGAACGCGCTGCGCCAGGCGCCCGACTGCATCCTCATCGGCGAGGTACGCGACAAGGAAGGCATGACCTCGGCGATCCAGTACGCGCAGTCGGGACACCTGTGCCTCGCGACGCTGCACGCCAACAACAGCTACCACGCGATGAACCGCATCATCAGCTTCTACCCGCTGGAGAGCCGCACCGCGCTGCTGCAGGATCTTTCCGCCACGCTGAAGTGCGTGATATCGCAGCGCCTGGTGAAGAACACGAGGGGCACGCGCTCCGCCGCGGTCGAAGTCATGCTCAACAGCCGCTACATCGCCGAGCTGATCGAGAAGGGAGAGATCAACGAGATGAAGGAAGCGATGGAGAAGGCGCTCACGCCCGGCTCCCAGACCTTCGAGCAGTCGCTCTTCAAGATGATCGGCGATGGCGTCGTCACCCAGGACGAGGCGCTCGCCAACGCGGATTCGGCGAACAACCTGCTGTGGCTGATCAACAACACCGAGGCGGGCGCTGCCCTCGCTGCGGGAGGCGAGAAGAGGCCTCAGGCCAAGCCGATGGCGGACCCCAACACGACGTACAGCAACTTCAAGCTGGACGCGACCGAGGACGCCTAGCGTGGCGGCCGACGCAGCCGCCGCGCTGCGGCTCGCTCGCGAGCTCATCGGGCGCCGGTCGATCACCCCGAACGACGAAGGCTGCCAGGCACTGCTCGGCGAACGCCTCGCGCGCCTGGGCTTCCGGATCGAGCCCTTGCGCCGCGGGGAAGTGACCAATCTCTGGGCGCGCCGCGGCGGCGCCTCCCCGCTGCTGTGCTTCGTGGGCCACACCGACGTGGTGCCCACCGGGCCGCTCGACCAGTGGCACAGCGACCCCTTCGTCCCCACCGAGCGCGAGGGCAAGCTCTTTGGCCGCGGCGCCGCCGACATGAAGACCTCGATCGCAGCATTCGTGGTCGCGGTCGAGGATTTCCTCGCCAGGCACCCTTCCCACCCGGGGTCGATCGCGCTGCTGATCACCTCCGACGAGGAAGGGCCGGCGGTGGACGGGACCGTGAAGGTGGTCGAGCTGCTGAAGAGCCGCGGCGAGCGCGTCGATTATTGCCTGGTCGGCGAGCCGACGTGCGTCGCCAAGCTCGGCGACACGATCAAGAACGGCCGGCGCGGCTCGCTCGCCGGGGTGCTCCGCGTCAAGGGCGTGCAAGCGCATATCGCTTACCCCCATCTGGGGAAGAATCCCGTCCACATGGTCGCGCCGGCGCTGGCGGAGCTGGCCAAGACCGAGTGGGACAAAGGAAACGACTCCTTTCCGCCGACGACCTGGCAGATCTCGAACATCCACGCCGGCACCGGCGCCGACAACGTAACTCCCAACGACGTCGAGATCAAATTCAATTTCCGGTTCGGCACCGCGAGCACCGCCGAAAGCCTCAAGCAGCGCGTGCACGCCGTTCTCGATCGCCACGCTCTCGAGTACGGGCTCGACTGGACGCTCTCCGCCTCGCCCTACCTCACCGCCCGAGGGAAGCTGGTCGAGGCGCTGTCGGCCGCGATCCGCGAGACCACCGGCGCGGCGCCGGAAGTGAGCACCACGGGCGGAACCTCGGACGGGCGGTTCATCGCCGAGATCTGCAGCGAGGTCGTGGAGTTCGGCCCGGTGAACGCCTCGATCCACAAGCTCAACGAGCACATCGATCTGGCGGCGATCGACGGATTGCGCGAGATCTACCGGCGCCTGCTCGCTCGGCTCCTCGCATCCTGATCCGCTTCCGCGACAATACCCTCCGCGACTGCCTCGGCACCGCCGAGCGCCGGCTGCGCGCGGCGCGCCTGCACTTCGGCCACGGCGTCCACAACGCGCGCGACGAAGCCGCCTGGCTTCTCGCGCACGTGCTCCGGATTTCCCACGACGAGTTCGCGCTGCCGGCCGGCCGCAGGCTGAGCGCCCGGGAAGCGCGCGAGGCCGCGCGCCTGCTCGACGAGCGCGTGCGTACGCGAAAGCCGCTCGCCTACCTGCTTCGCGAAGCCTGGCTTGGCGAGCACCGCTTCTACGTGGACGAGCGCGCCATCGTGCCGCGCTCGTTCATCGCCGAACTGCTGCGCGAGCGCCTGAGGCCGTGGGTCTCGCGGCCCGTCCGCCGGGCGCTCGATCTGTGCACAGGATCGGGCTGTCTCGCGATCCTCCTCGCCCTGGCCTTCCGCAAGGCGACGGTCGATGCGACCGACATCTCGCGCCCCGCACTGGCCGTCGCCCGGAAGAACGTCCGGCTTCACCGGCTCGGGCGCCGCGTCAAGCCGGCGCACGCGGATCTGTTTCCCCGCGGGCGCGGGAAGTACGACCTCATCGTCGCCAATCCGCCTTACGTTGGCGCGGCCGCGATGCGCAGGCTTCCGCCCGAATACCGGCGGGAGCCGAAGATCGCGCTCGCCGGCGGCGCGGACGGGCTGGCATTCGTGCGCAGAATCTTGGAGCAGGCGCGGGCGTTTCTTCGGCCCGGAGGATGGCTGGTCGTGGAAACCGGCCATGTCCGGAGCCGGGTCGAGCGGGCCTTCCCGCGCCTTCCCTTCGTCTGGGCCGAGACCAGCGCCGGCGACGATTGCGTGTTCCTGCTCCGGTGCGAGGACCTTCCCCTATACAATAGCCGGCGATGAACGACCCCCGCCCGTCGAAGGTCTGGAACGACTACGACCGGCCGCATGCCGATTTGCGCGAGTTCCTGTCGCGCGTCGAGCGCGCCGGAGAGCTGCTGCGGATCCCGCGGGTCGACTGGAACCTCGAGATGGGCACGCTCGCCGAGGCGGTCAACGAGCGCTCCAACGCGCCGGCGATCCTGTTCGAGGACGTCCCTGGATATCCGAAGGGCTACCGCGCGCTCTCCGGCTCGACCAATTCGATGAGGCGGCTCGCGATCACGCTCGGCTTCCCGGTCCCCGCGCATCCGCTGGACGTGGTGCGCGCCTACCGGGACCGGATGAAGACCCACGCCCCGATCCCGCCGCGCGTCGTAGGCAAAGGCCCGGTGCTCGAGAACGGCCTCTCCGGGAATGACGTGGACGTCCTCAAGTTTCCCGTCCCCTTCCTCCACGAGCTCGACGGCGGGCGCTACATCGGCACCGACGACCTCGTGATCATGCGCGACCCCGAAGGCGGCTGGGTGAACTGCGGGACGTACCGGGTAATGGTCCACGACGCCAAGCGGGTCGGCGTGTGGATGTCACCGGGGAAGCACGGGCGCCAGATCCGCGAGAAATACTTCAGGCAGGGCAAGGCCTGTCCCGTGGTCGTGTCCTGCGGGCACGATCCGATGCTGTTCCTCGCGGGCGGAAACGAGCTGCGATTCGGGCTCTCCGAATACGACTACGCCGGCGGCCACCGCGGCTTGCCCTTCGACGTGATCGAGAGCCCGCTCCACGGCTTGCCCATGCCGGCGCACGCCGAGATCGTGCTCGAGGGCGAAATGCACCCGGGCGAGACCGCTCCCGAGGGGCCGTTCGGCGAGTTCACCGGTTACTACGCGGGAGGACAGAGCGAGCAGCCGGTGATCCGCGTTCAGCGCGTCTATCACCGCGACGATCCCATCCTCACCATCGCGACGCCGATGCGCCCCCCTTCGGATTTCTCCTACAGCAAGTGCGTCATGAAGGCCGGGATGATCTGGGACGAGGTCGAGCGGGCGGGCGTGGCCGGGGTCAAGGGCGTGTGGTGCCACGAGGCGGGCGGAGCGCGCATGTTCAACGTCATCGCGATCAAGCAGGCGTATGCCGGGCACGCGAGGCAGGCCGCCATGGCCGCGGCGAGCTGCCAGTCGGGTTCCTATCTCGGGCGTTTCGTCGTCGTCGTCGATGACGACATCGACCCCGCCAGCCTGTTCGAAGTGCTGTGGGCGATGTGCACGCGCTGCGACCCGGCCGAGGACATCGACATCGTGCGCAGGATGTGGAGCGGTCCGCTCGATCCGCGCATTCCCCGCGGGGTCACCTGGAACTCGCGCGCCGTCATCGACGCCTGCCGCCCGTTCGAGATGCTGAAGGACTTTCCGCCCGTGGCGCGCGCCACGCCCGAGCTCCGGGCAAAGGTCGAAGCGAAGTTCCAGGACATCCTGTCGAAGCTTTAGACGCGCTGCGCTATAATCCGCCCCCTACGGTGGCCGTAGCTCAGCTGGTAGAGTCCCGGATTGTGATTCCGGTTGTCGTGGGTTCGAATCCCATCGGCCACCCCACGCTTCCTTCCGGTCCCATGGACGCCCTCTCCGACATGCTCAGGCTGGTGAAGTTGACCGGCGCGGTCTACTTCGCCGCCGATTTCTCGGCGCCCTGGTGCATCTCCGCCGACGCGGACGCCGCATCGAGCGTGATGCCCGAGGGCGAGCACATGATCTTCTTCCACCTGCTCACTCAGGGGATCTGCCTCGCCAAGCTGCCCGACGGCGAGTCCGTGCGTTTCGAAGCGGGCGACCTGATCGTGCTCCCGCACAAGGATTTCCACGTCATGGGCAGCACGCTGGATCTCACGCCGGTCCCGATCAACGAGTTCTACGTGCCCGCTGCCCCGGGGCAGATCTCGCGGGCGAGCCTGGGCGGCGGCGGCGAGCTCACCCGCATCGTGTGCGGGTTCCTTTCCTGCGACAAGCGCCTCGGGCGCCCCCTGCTCGACAATCTGCCGCGCCTGATCCGGGTCAGGGTCGACCACGCCGAAGCGGCCGCCTGGCTCGCCAGCTCGGTCAAGCTGACTCTCGCGGAGGAGGCCTCTCAACGCCCGGGCAGCAGCGTGATGCTCGCGAAGCTCTCCGAGCTCATGTTCGTCGAGGCCGTGCGCAACTATCTCGAGGCGCTCCCCTCCGAGCAGACGGGCTGGCTCGCGGGCCTTCGCGACCGCTACGTCGGGCGCGCGCTGACCCTCCTGCACGCGCGCCCGGCCGAGCCCTGGACGGTCGACTTGCTGGCGAAGGAAGTCGCCTTGTCGCGCTCGGCGCTGGCGCAGCGCTTTACCGAGCTTCTGGGACAGCCGCCGATGCAGTACCTGACGCGCTGGCGCCTGCAGCTCGCTGCGCAGATGCTCCACGCCGGGCGCCGCGGCGTCGGCGCTGTCGCGAGCGACGTGGGCTACGAATCCGAAGCGGCCTTCAACCGCGCCTTCAAGCGCGAGTTCGGCGCGCCGCCCGCGGCCTGGCGCAAGGCCGGATCGGGAAAGCGCGCCCGCCGGGTCACTTCCCCTGCATGACGGCCGCGTAGCGCTCGGCCGCCCGCGGCTGCGACGCGAACCCGTCGAGGCGAGCGCCCATGGCTCGGTCGAGCGCGTCCAGACGGCTGCCCGGATCGGGATGGGTCTCGAACATCAGGGCGAGCGCGGAGTCCTTGGGGTTGAGGCTCTGCAGCATCTGCAGCACCGCGGGGAGCCCGAACGGATCGTAGCCCGAGCGCGCGGCGATGACCACGCCCATGCGGTCGGCCTCGAACTCGTCGTCCTTGTCCAGGCCCCGCAGCATGACTTCCTTCATGCCACTCACCAGCCGCTCCTTGGCGGCGGCGCTGCGCTGCTGGTCGAGGTACATCGACAGGACGTTCGCGCCCGCTTCCATCCCCTTGGCCTTGCGGATCGCCGCGAGGTGGTGCTTCTTCACGACGTGGGCGATCTCGTGGGCGAGCACGCCGGCCAGCTCGGATTCGCTCCTCATCCTGGCGAGCAGTCCTTTCGTGATCAGCACGTAGCCGCCGGGAGTCGACAGCGCGTTGACGGTGTCGGTGTCCAGCACGCCGAATTGCCAGTTGAGCCCCGGCCGCTCTGAATTCAGCGAAAGCCATCGTCCCACGCGGTTCACGTAGCGCTCCACGTCGGCGTTGGCGAGCAGGGGCGAGGCGCCCACGAGCACCGCGGCGTACTCCTGCCCGATCTCGGCTTCCTGCTTCTCGTTGACGTCCCGGGTCGCCTCGCGGAGGTTCTTTCCGGTATCGATGATCCGGTTGAGGTTGAAATTGAACTGCGCGCCCGCCGATCCGGGGAAGGTGCCCAGCGCGAGGGCGGTAGCGATCGGCGCGAGCAGTCGCTTCATTGCGGCGCCAGATAGTCGATCTTCTGATTCCGGAGCTGCGGATTGCCCGCGGCGAACCGCTCGGCGTCGCCCTGGCTCGCCGCGAATGCGCCGAGCTTCTTCAGCTCTTCCGGATTGGGCTTCGCGTTCTGGATCTGCTCTTTGTCCAGGCCGCGCACGCCGGTGGTGACGGTCTGCCCCGAGGATCCCGTGCGCGCAACCGAAAACAGCGACTTCAGGCCCGACGCAAAGCTCGATTGCCCCGAGTTCATGCGGATCGAGAGCATCCGCACCCAGCCGGATGTCGCGCCCGATTCCACCTGCATCCATCCGCCCTGGCGGGCGAGTACCTTGACCTGCGCCTTCTCCGGCACGGTGCCGACGGTCTGAGCGTCGCTGTACGGCTCTTTTTTCACCTCGGTGTCGCGGACCGCGAAGCCGGTTTCCTGCGCCACGGCCGGAGCAACGGCGGCCGCGAGGACGAGAGCGGCGAGCGCGACCCTCATGCGGATCTCGTCCTGGGTTCGAGCAGCTCGACTTCCTGGGCGCGGCCTTTCACCTTGTAGAATCCCCGGGAGCTGAAGGCGAACGAATTATGGCACGCGTCCGCGGTTTCGCGCGACACGAGGATGCGGCACTGCGCCTCCTTGGTCAGGCCCTCGATCCGGCTCGCGAGGTTCACCGCGTCGCCGATCGCCGTGTAATCCAGCTTCTGCTCCGCGCCGATGAACCCCACCACCGCGGAGCCGGAATGGATGCCGATGCCCACGTCGAAATCGCGGCCGTCCTCGCCCAGCTCCTTCTTGAACGCGAGGAGCACCTGCTCCATCTCGAGCGCCGCCGCCACGGCGTGCTCCGCGTGCCGCGGATCCTCGAGCGGAGCGCCCCAGAAAGCCATGATGCAGTCCCCGATGAACTTGTCGAGCGTGCCCCCGTGCCGGAAGACGACGGCCACCTGGCGCGAGAAATATCGGTTCAGGAGCGCGACGATCTCCTGCGGCGGGCGCGTCTCGGAGAGCGTGGTGAAGCCGCGGATGTCGGAGAACAGGATCGACATCTGCCGCGTCTTGCCCGAGAGCGACTCGACGGTCTCGCCCTGATCGACGATCTGGCGCACGACCGCCGGATTGAGAAAGCGCGAGAACAGGCGCACCGCCTGCTCGCGCGTCCGCTTCTCGCGGAGGTAGGCGAGCATGGCGCCGAAGAGGTAGAGCGCCCAGGCGAACAGGAGCGGGATCGCCACGGGGAGCAGGAGGCCCGCGCCCAAGGCCGCGTACTGCGCGCCGAGCAGCGCCGCGGTCGCCACCGCGAGCCCCGCACCGGTCTCGACCGCGTTGCGGCGCAGGCGGAACGCCAGAAGAACGAGCGCGAGCAGGATTGCGGCGAGACCCGACCGTGCGATCCCCGGTGCGGGCTTCATCGCGCGCGCGTTCTTCAGGTTGTCTATCGCCGTGGCGAGGATCTCGACGCCGGGAGAGCTGCTCGAGATCGGCGTGACCCGGACGTCGCCGAGCGCTGCGGCGGTGACGCCCACGACGACGATCTTGCCCTTCAGCTCGTCGCGTGGGCGCCTGCGGTTCTTCCTGCCGAAATCGTCGTAGAGATCGGCGAAGGAGATCCGGGAGAACGACCCTCTGCTCCCGCGCCAGTTCAGGACGATGCTGTCGGCGTCGGGGACCGGAAAGGCGAGGCCGCGTGCGACCCGCGCCGGGAGCGACGGCAACAGCCAGCCGTACGCCGGCATGGCGATCCAGTAGCGCCGGCCGACGCCATCGGAATCCTCGAGGAAGTTGATGACGCCGGACCGCCGCCAGTGCTCTTCGTCCACGATCTGCGGAGGAAGGATCTGGATGCGCGCGTCGGGCTGGGCGGCTGCGCTCCGCTCCAGGCCGAGCGCACCGGCGACCTGCGCGGCCGGCACTCCGTTCCGATCGCCCGAGGCATCGAGACGGGCCGTCGGCAGATAGACGTTCGTCAGTCCCTTGAGCGAGCGGTTGAACGCACGGTCGAATTCCCGGTCGCGCGTGTCCTCCTCGCCGAAAAGTATGTCGAAGACGATCGCCCGGGGCTTCTGCGACTCGATCCCCAGGACCAGGTCCGCGTACACCGACCGCGGCCAGGGAAACTTGCCCGCCGCATCCTGCATGCGGGCCAGGCTGGGCTCGTCGATGTCGACGATGACGATGTCGGGATCGGGCGCGAGCCCCTTCGCATGGCTGCGCACGAGGAAATCGGATGCGCGGCCTTCGAAACCCTCCAGAGCATGCAGCCACCCGATCTCCGCGACGGCGGCGAGCAGGAGCAGCGCGGCTGCGACGCGCAGGGGCCGGACGAGGGAATCGGCGAGATCTTGCCGCATGGCCGTGCGCTACGCCAAGGTCGGGTCGAGGAGGATCTTGCCGGCCGTCGCGCGGCGCTCGACCAGGCGATGGCCCTCCGCGGCGTCCCGGAGCGGAAGGATGCGGTCAACGACCGGCGGCCGGATGCCGCCGCCGGATGCGGCCCGCAGGGCCCATTCGATGTCGGGAAAGTCGCACAGCGGATCGCCGATGATCCTGAGCCTCTTCAGGTAGAGCGTGCGCAGGTCGAGCGCGACGCTCCCGCCGGCGTGGGCGCCGGCCGTGATCAACCGTCCCAGCGGCCGCAGGCTGTTGAAGGCACCGGGCCACAATTCGGGGTCGCCGACGTTCTCGGTGACGACGTGGACGCCCTCGCCGCTGGTCAGCTTCATGACTTCTGCGGCGAGATCCTGGGTCCGATAGTTGATGCCGTAGTCCGCGCCGAATTCGATGCCTTTTGCGACGCGCTCGTCCGATCCGGCGGCTCCGATCACCGTGGCGCCCATGCGCTTCGCGACCTGTATGCAGCACGACGCGAGACCCCCCGCGGCCCCCATCACCAGCACCCACTCCCCCGCCTTCAACTGCGCTCTGCAGTGGAGCTGATGCCGGGCCGTGGGCAGGTGCCGCATCACCACCGCCGCTTCCGGGAAGCCGAGGTCGTCCGGGACCACGAAGGCGTTCTCGGCGGGGACGGCGACGTACTCCGCGTATCCGCCCCAGCGGCTCACGCCGATGATGTCGCCGAAGACCGGGTCTTCGGCCTCGCGGCCCGGCGTGCAGCGCGGGCTTCTGACCACCGTGTGAACCGCGACGCGCTCCCCGACTTTCGGATGCGCGACGCCCGCTCCCGAGGCGACGACCTCCCCCGTGGGATCGACGCCGAGCACGTGCGGCAGCGAAGGCTTGCGCCGGTAGAGCCCCTTGCGCACCGCGAGATCGAGCGTGACGTTGACCGACACCGCGCGCACCTTCACGAGCACCTCCCCGGCCGCCGGGGCAGGCGTCGGAACTTCCTCGAGGCGGAGAACTTCCGGGGCGCCGAACTCGCGCAATACGATCGCCTTCACCGATCGTTCAATGCTTCTGGTATTGCGTAGCGCCGAACAGGATCTCGCGGGCCCTCGGGTCGTACTGGCCCGCGGGCGTCGTCTGCGCTTCCGCCAGGACCTTCAGCGCGCGCTGCACCGCGGGCCGCGCGTTGATGCGGTCGAACCAGCCCTTCACTTTCGGGAACTCGGCCCAGTCGATGCCGTTGCGCTCGCTCGCGCGCAGCCACGGAAAGATCGCGATGTCGGCGATCGAGTACTCGCTTCCAGCGAAATACGCGGCCTCCGACAGCCGCTTTTCCATCACGCCGTGCAGGCGCTTCACTTCGTTTCCGTAGCGCTTGATCGCGTACTCGATCTTCTCGGGCACCGCGTTGCTGCGGAAATGGCCGGACTGCCCCATCATCGGCCCGATCGATCCCATCTGGAACATCAGCCATTGCAGGGCGACGTACTTCCCGCGATCGTCGCGCGGCAGCAGCCTGCCGCTCTTGCCGGCGAGATAGACGAGGATCGCGCCCGACTCGAAAAGCGAGATTGGCTTTCCGTCCGGGCCGTCGCGGTCGACGATCGCGGGGATCTTGTTGTTCGGGCTGATCCTGAGGAATTCGGTTCCGAATTGCTCCCCGGCGCGTATGTTCACCGGCCGGATCTCGTGGCCCAGCCCCGTCTCCTCGAGCATGATATGGATCTTGTGCCCGTTGGGCGTGGGCCAGGTATACACTTCGATCATCAGGCTTCCTTTCGAAAAATTCGCTAGAAGAATCTGGCGCGCCCGGCGGGACTCGAACCCACAACCCCCAGCTTAGAAGGCTGGTGCTCTATCCAGGTTGAGCTACGGGCACGGATGTCGTGCCGCGGCCTGCGCGCTGACTTTTGCGTCCGCCGGCCGCTGAATCTGGTCGGGGTGGAGAGATTTGAACTCCCGACATCTTGCTCCCAAAGCAAGCGCGCTACCAGGCTGCGCTACACCCCGCGGGTGTCGCATATTACGCCCGCGGACTGACCAGGGTCAACGCTTCACGAGCGGGCGGATTGCGGGCGAGAAAGCGCTTGCGGGTTTGGAATTTCTGGTATCAAATGATTTCCGGGAGCGCAACACGGAGCCGGCGATTTTGGAACTGCTGTCCAAGACTTTCCCGCCCTACAGTCCGAAAAAAGGCGAGGAATACATGAACGCGCCGCAGCGCGCTCACTTCAGGAAGATGCTGGCCGCGCTGCGGGCGGAGCTGTCGAAGGACATCGACAGGACTGTCCACGAGATGCAGGACGACGCCACCGTTTTCGCCGACCCCAACGACCGCGCCAGCCAGGAATCCGACATCTCCCTCGAGCTGCGTAATCGCGACCGCGAGCGCAAGCTCATCAAGAAGATCGACGAGACCATCGCGCGCATCGACAAGAACGACTACGGATTCTGCGAGAATTGCGGGATCGAGATCGGGCTGAAGCGGCTGGAAGCGCGGCCCACCGCGACGCTGTGCATCGACTGCAAGACCCTCGACGAGCAACGGGAGAGGCAGAGCGGGAAATAGAAAGGGCGCCGCGGCGCCCTTTCGCCGGAATCGGCGACCGGTCAGTGCTGGGTCGCGGCGGTCTCGGCCTTGACCGCCTTCATGCTGAGGCGAACGCGCCCCTTCTCGTCGGCCTCGAGCACCTTCACCTTCACGTGCTGGCCTTCCTTGAGGTAGTCCGAGACGTTGTTCACGCGCTCATTAGCGATCTGCGAGATGTGTAGCAGGCCGTCCTTCCCCGGAAGCAGCTGGACGATGGCGCCGAAGTCGAGGAGCTTCAGGACCGTGCCGTCGTAGATCCGTCCGACCTCGACGTCCGCGGTGATGTCCTCGATCCGCTTCTTCGCCGCCTGCCCGCCCTCGGCCGAGACGCAGGCGATCGATACCGTGCCGTCGTCGGCGATCTCGATCGTGGTCCCGGTCTCTTCCTGAAGCGCGCGGATGACCACGCCCCCCTTGCCGATCACGTCGCGGATCTTTTCGGGATTGATCTTGATCTTGATGATGCGCGGAGCGAAGCTCGAGATCTCGGTGCGCGAGCCCTCGAGCGCCTCCTTCATGATGCCCAGAATGTGGAGCCGGCCCTCGCGCGCCTGCGCGAGCGCGACCTGCATGATCTCCTTGGTGATGCCCTCGATCTTGATGTCCATCTGCAGCGCGGTGATGCCGCGCTCGGTCCCCGCCACCTTGAAGTCCATGTCGCCGAGGTGGTCCTCGTCGCCAAGAATGTCGGTCAGAACGGCGAAGCGCTTGCCTTCCTTGATCAGGCCCATCGCGATGCCGGCGACGTGCGCCTTCATCGGCACGCCCGCATCCATGAGCGCGAGGCTGCCGCCGCAGACCGACGCCATCGACGAGGAGCCGTTCGACTCGGTGATCTCCGAGACCACGCGCATCGAGTAGGCGAATTCCTCCGGGCCCGGCAGCATCGCGACGAGGGCGCGCTTCGCCAGCCTCCCGTGGCCGATCTCGCGGCGCTTGGGCGAGCCCATGCGGCCGGTCTCGCCGGTCGCGTAGGGCGGCATGTTGTAGTGGAGCATGAAGCGCTCCTTGTACTCGCCCATGAGGGCGTCGATGATCTGCTCGTCGCGTCCCGTGCCGAGCGTCGCGACGACCAGCGCCTGGGTCTCGCCGCGCGTGAAGAGCGCCGAGCCGTGGGTGCGCGGCAGCACTCCCACGCGAACCGTGATCGGCCGAACCGTGCTGGTGTTGCGGCCGTCTATCCGCGCCTCGCCGTCGAGGATCTGGTTGCGCACGATCTTGGACTCGAGCGCGAAGCAGATATCCTTCACGACGTTCGCCTCGGGACCGCCTTCCCCGCCGACGCCGATGGCGTCGAACACCCGCTTCCAGATGGCGTCGATCGCCTCCGAGCGCGCCTGCTTCTGCTTGACCTTGAACGCCGCGCGCAGATCGGCTTCCGACAGCTCGCGGATGCGCTCGACCAGGGCCTGGTCCTTCTCGGCCTGCTTCCAGTCCCAGGCAGGCTTGGCGGCCTGGTCGGCCAGTTCGTAGATCGCCTGGATCGCGGCTTGCATCTGCTGATGTCCGAACACGACCGACCCGAGCATCACGTCCTCGGGCAGCTCGGCGGCCTCGGATTCGACCATCAGCACCGCGTGCTGCGTCCCGGCGACAACCAGGTTGAGCCGGCTCTCCTTGAGCTGGCTCGCGGTGGGATTGAGCACGTATTCGCCGTTCACGTAGCCGACGCGCGCCGCGCCGATCGGGCCGTTGAACGGCACCCCGGAGAGCGTGAGTGCCGCAGACACGCCGATCATCGCCGGAATGTCGGGATCGACCTCGGGGTTGCAGGAAAGCACCTGCGCGACCACCTGCACTTCGTTGTAGAACCCGTCGGGGAACAGAGGACGGATCGGGCGGTCGATGAGGCGGGAAGTCAGCGTCTCCTTCTCGGAAGGCCGGCCTTCGCGCTTGAAGAAGCCCCCGGGTATCTTGCCCGCGGCGTAGGTCTTCTCGACGTAATCGCAGGTCAGCGGCAGGAAGTCCTGCCCCGCCTTGGCCTGCCTGGCTCCGACCACGGTGCACAGAACCACCGTGTCGTCCATGTTCACCACCACGGCGCCGTGCGCCTGGCGGGCGATCTCGCCCGTTTCGAGCGTGACTTGGTGCGCGCCGTAGGTAAAGGTCTTCTTGAAGGGAGCTAGCGCCATGATCGTATCTATCCGTTCAGTGGGCCCGGGCGCCGGCCCGGGTCGTTTTGATTGACGTGGCACCGGCGAGGAGCGCCGGGCCGGTGGTGGAGCTCAAGGCGCCCATCGGATGCAATGGACGCCGGGGAAATCACTTGCGCAGGCCAAGTTGCTCGATCAGCTGGTGATACTTTCCGTTGTCCTTCCGCTTGAGGTAATCGAGCATCTTGCGGCGCTGGCTGACGAGCTTGAGGAGCCCGCGCCGCGAATGATGGTCCTTGACGTGCTGCTTGAAGTGATCTGTCAGCCCGTTGATGCGGGCCGTGAGCAACGCGATCTGGACTTCTGGGGAACCGGTGTCACCCGTGGCGCGCTGGTATTGCTGGACGATCTGCGCCTTCTGCGTAACGCTAACCGACATTCTCAGCCCTGATTTGTCTCTTTGCGGAAGGCGGGCATTTTACCTTGGAATCAGCACCTTTCACAAGCTTTTTCCCGGCCGGGAAGCGATCAGGAGCGCGCGAGCAGGCGCCGCGGCCTGAGAGTTCCGCCGGAGACTTCGCCCGTCCCGAGAAAGGCGTCGTCGTCCCCGAACACCGCGACATCGCCGTCCGCCGCGCTCGCGGGAACCGCCCGCCCCTGCCCGAACTTCGCGGCGAACGCCGCGTCGAGACGCAGCCGCGGCCAGGAGTCGAGCAGGCTCTGCGGCGGCAGCAGCCGCTCCCGTCTCCGGGCCGGAGGCAGGGCCTCGAAGCCCTCGAGCGTGACCGCCTGGTCGACGGAGAACGGCCCGGCCGCGAGACGCCGGAGCGCGGAAAGGTGCGCGCCGCTGCCGAGTTCCGCCCCGATGTCCTCGGCAAGCGTCCTGATATAGGTGCCCTTGCTGCATTCGACGTACACGCTTGCCGCGGATCCTTCGAAGCTCTCCAGCTCGAGGCGCCGGATCGCCACGCGCCGCGGCAGGCGGTCCACGCTCTGCCCGCGCCGCGCGTAGGCGTACAGGGGCCGGCCTTGGTGCTTGATCGCCGCATGCATGGGCGGAACCTGCTCGATCTCCCCGCGGAACCGTTCGAGCGCCTTGCGCAGCCCGTTTTCGGAGACCGGGATTTCCGACCGCGACAGGACATCGCCTTCCGCGTCGCCGGTCGAGGTGCGTATTCCGAACTTCACGGCGGCGCGATAGGCCTTGTCCGCCTCGAGCAGCCCGCCCGCGAACTTGGTCGCTTCCCCGAACGCGATCACGAGCAAGCCGCTCGCCAGCGGGTCCAGCGTTCCCGTGTGGCCCGCGCGCGACGCGCCGAGCAGCCGCTTCGCTCTCTGCAGCACGGCGTTCGAGCTCGGGCCGGACGGCTTGTCGAGGAGAAGCACGCCGTTGGCCGCGTCGCTCACGATCCCGCCTCTAGCCGTCCTTTTTTCCGGAGACCGCGTCGTCGATCAGCTTCGACAGGCGCACGCCTCGCTCGACCGAGCCGTCGTACACGAAGCGGATCTCGGGGGTGACGCGGAGCTTCAGGCGGTGCCCGAGCTCGGAGCGCAGGAAGCCGGCAGCGCGCTTCAGGCCCTCTTCGGTGCGTGTCAGGGCATCGGCCTCGCCCAGGGACGTGAAGAAAATCCTCGCGTGAGCCAGATCGGGCGACACCTCGACCCCGGTCAGCGTGATCATGCCCACGCGCGGATCCTTGAGCTCGGATCGCAGGAGCTCCGAGAGCTCGCGCTGGATCTGGTCGGCGACGCGGCGCAGCCTCTGCGAATTGGCCATGAGCGCCCGCGAGCGGCGGGCATTCCTCGCCCTAGAGCGTCCTGGCGACTTCCTGGACTTCGTAGATCTCGAACTGGTCGCCGACCTTGAGGTCGTTGAAATTCTTCAGCGACATGCCGCATTCGAAGCCGCCCTTCACTTCGCGCACGTCGTCCTTGAAGCGCTTCAGCGAGTCGATTTCACCGGTATGGATGACCACGTTGTCGCGCAACACCCGCACCGAGGCGTTTCGGCGCACCAAGCCCTCGAGGACGTAGCACCCGGCCACCGCGCCGACCTTGGAGATCTTGAACACCTGGCGCACGTCGACCAGGCCGAGGACGTTCTCCTTCTTCTCGGGCGCGAGCATCCCGGACATGGCCGCCTTCACCTCGTCGACGGCCTCGTAGATGATGTTGTAGTAGCGAACGTCGACACCCGACGTCTCCGCGGCCTTGCGCGCGGCCGCGTCGGCGCGCGTGTTGAAGCCGATGACCACCGCCTTGGAGGCGAGCGCGAGGTTCACGTCGGACTCGGTGATCGCCCCCACCGCGGCGTGCACCACGTTCACCTTGACCTCCTCGGTCGACAGTCCGGAGAGCGCGTGGACCAGCGCCTCCTGCGAGCCCTGCACGTCCGCCTTGATGAGCAGCGGCAGCACCGTCGCCTCGCCCTCGCCCATCTGCTCGAACAGGTTCTCGAGCTTGGCGGCCTGCTTCTTCGCGAGCTTCACGTCGCGGAACTTGCCCTGGCGGAACAGGGCGATCTCGCGCGCCTTGCGTTCGTCGCCGAGAACCATCACGTCCTCGCCCGCGCCGGGCACGTCCGACAGACCCTGGATTTCGACGGGGATCGAAGGACCGGCTTCGGGAACCGTGCCGCCTTTCTCGTCCAGCATCGCGCGCACGCGGCCGAAGCAGCTCCCGGCGAGCACGACGTCGCCGCGCTTCAGGGTCCCCGACTGCACCAGCACGGTCGCGACCGGACCGCGCCCCTTGTCGAGCCGCGCCTCGATGACGATGCCTTTCGCCGGAGCGTCGACCGGCGCCTTGAGCTCGAGCACGTCGGCCTGGAGCAGCACTTGCTCCAGCAGGTCGTCGATCCCCTTGCCGGTCTTCGCCGACACCGGCACGAAGGGCGAATCGCCGCCGTACTCCTCGGGCACGACCGACTGCGCGACCAGTTCCTGCTTGACCTTGTCCGGGTTGGCCTCGTGCTTGTCGATCTTGTTGATCGCGACCACGATCGGGACTTCCGCGGCCTTCGCGTGATGGATGGCCTCGATCGTCTGCGGCATCACGCCGTCGTCGGCGGCGACGACGAGGATGACGATATCGGTCACTTTCGCGCCGCGGGCGCGCATCGCGGTAAAGGCCTCGTGCCCCGGCGTGTCCAGGAAGGTCACGACGCCTCGCGGAGTGGTCACGTGGTAGGCGCCGATGTGCTGGGTGATGCCGCCGGCCTCGCCGGCGGCGACCTCGGTCTCCCGAATCGCGTCCAGCAGCGAGGTCTTGCCGTGGTCGACGTGCCCCATCACCGTCACCACCGGCGCGCGCGGCTTGAGCTCGGTTTCGTGATGTTCGGCCGGGGTCTCCGCCAGCAGCGACTCGGGGTCATCGAGCTTCGCGGCCTTGGCGCTGTGCCCCATCTCGGTGACCACGATCATCGCGGTCTCCTGGTCGAGCACCTGGTTGATGGTCACCATGCTGCCCATCTTCATCAGGACCTTGATGACCTCGGCCGCCTTGATCGACATCTTGTGGGCGAGATCGCCCACCGTGATGGTCTCGGGAACCATGATTTCGCGCACGACCGGCTCGGTCGGCGCGGTGAACTGGGGCGCGGTCTCCGCCGCCCCGGGTCCCGACTTGTGCCTCGCGCCCCCCTTGGGGGTGTGCCAGCCGGAGGCGCCCTGGACGTCGCCGCGCGTCTTGATGGTGCGCCGCTTGACGCCTTCGTCCTGCCAGACCTTGACCTCCTTCGCCTTCTTCGCGCCCTTCTTCTCGGCTCCCGGGGTGACCTTGGGCTTGTGCAGGGTGGTGTCCCCGGCTGCGGGCGCCTGCGCCTTCGCGTCTGCGGGCTTCTGCTCCGCGGCCTTGCGCTCGCGCTCCTGCTTTTCGGCGAGCTCGGCGGCCTGGCGGTTGGCCAGCTCTTCCTGGCGGAGCCGCTCCTGCTCGCGCAGCTCCACCTCCCGCGGATCGATCGCGGCCGCAGGCGCCGCTGCCGGCGCTTCCACGGCCGGACCGGGCTCGGACTCGCGCTTCACGAAGATGCGCTTCTTCTTGACCTCGACCTGAATCGTGCGCGCCTTGCCGCTGGAATCCGATTTCTTGATGATCTCGGAGGTCTGCTTGCGCGTCAGAGTGATCTTGTTCTTGGGCTCGGCCGAGCCGTGCGAGCGGCGCAGGTAGTCCAGGAGCTTGGTCTTGTCCTGCTCCGAGAGAACGTCCTCGGCCACGCGCTTGTGCACGCCGGCGGCGCGCAGCTGCTCGAGCAGCTGCGCAGGCGGGACCTTCAGCTCGCCTGCGAATTGCGCAACGCTCGTCTGTGCCATGAGTCTCGTTCTACTCCTGTGTGAACCAGTGCTCGCGAGCCTTCATGATGAGAGCCTTCGCGCGCTCCGCGTCGATCGCGGTCATCTCCACCAGATCGTCCATCGCGAGATCGGCGAGGTCATCTCGCGTCTTCACTCCCGAGGTCGCGAGCTTCGCCGCCAGGTCCTTGTCCATGCCTTCCAGGCCCAGGAGGGCGGGGTCGAGGTTCTCGGCCTGCTCCTCGCTCGCGATCGCCTGCACCAGCAGCGCGTCGCGCGCCCGGTTGCGCAGCTCGTTCACCGTCGCCTCGTCGAAGCCCTCGATCTCCATCATCTCGTTGATCGGCACGTACGCGACCTCCTCGAGGGTCGAGAAGCCTTCCTGGATGAGGGTGTTCGCGACCTCCTCGTCGACGTCGAGGCGTTCCATGAAGAGCTTCCTCGCGGTGGACGACTCTTCCTCGTTCTTCTTCTGCGACTCCGCCTCGGTCATGAGGTTGATCGCCCAGCCGGTCAGCTCGGAGGCGAGACGCACGTTCTGGCCGCTGCGGCCGATCGCGATGGCGAGGTTTTCCTCGTCGACCACGACATCCATGGCGTGCTTGTCCTCGTCGACCAGGATCGAGGAGACCTCGGCGGGCGACAGCGCGCCGATGACGAGCTGCGCCGGGTCCTCGGACCAGAGCACGATGTCGACCCGCTCTCCGGCGAGCTCCTGGGTCACGGCCTGCACGCGCGCGCCGCGCATGCCCACGCAGGTGCCGATGGGGTCGATGCGCTTGTCGCGCGAGTGCACCGCGATCTTGGCGCGGATGCCGGGGTCGCGCGCCGCGGACTTGATCTCGAGCAGACCCTCCTCGATCTCGGGGACCTCGAGGCGGAACAGCTCCATGATGAACTCGGGCGCGGTCCGCGAGAGCACCAGTTGCGGCCCGCGCACGTTGCGGTCGATGCGCATGACGAAGGCGCGCACGCGGTCGCCGACGCGCAGGTTCTCCTTCGGGATCATCTGGTCGCGCGGCAGCACAGCCTCGACGCGCCCCACCTCGATGATCGCGTTGCCCCGCTCGACGCGCTTGATCGCGCCGTTGATAAGCTTCTCGCCGCGCCCCAGGAAATCGTTCAGGAGCTGCTCGCGCTCCGCGTCCCGGATTCGCTGGAGGATGACCTGCTTCGCGGTCTGGGCCCCGATCCGGCCGAAGTCGATCGGCTCGAGCGCTTCCTCGATGAAGTCGCCGAGCTGGAGCTCGGCGTCCTGCTTCTGCGCCTCGGCGAGCGTCACCTGCTGGGCCGGGTTCTCGACCGCGCCGTCGGCCACCACCTGCCAGCGCCTGAACGACTCGAATTCGCCGGTATTGCGGTCGATGGCGACGCGCACGTCGACATCCTCGCTGAAGCGCTTCTTGGTCGCCGAGGCGATCGCCATCTCGAGCGCGCCGAACACCACGTCCTTGTGGACGTTCTTCTCCCGTGCAAGCGCGTCGGCTTGCAGCAGGAGCTCGCGGCTCATGTATCCCTCGGGCATCATAGCTTGGGCACCAGTCTCGCGCGATCCAGCTCTGCCATGTCGAATGCCATCCGCTCACCTTCGAATTCGAGTTCCACGCGCTCGCCGTCGACGGCGCCGATGATTCCGGTGAAATTGCGCCGCCCGTTCACCGGGCGCCGCAGGCGCACCTGCGCCTCGTGCCCATGGAAGCGCGCAAAGTCCGCCGCCCGCTTGAGCCTGCGGTCCAGTCCGGGCGAGGAGACCTCCAGCCGGTCGTAGGTGACGCCTTCGACCTCGAAAACGCGCTGCAGCTGGCGGCTTACCGCCTCGCAGTCGGCGACCGTCACCCGGGCCTGTCCGGCCTCCGGAGAGATCTCATGTAGTTTCTCAATAAACACTCGTAACATCCTACCATTGTTCACAAACTCAAAGTCCGCAAGCTCGTATCCCAGCCCGCGGACCGTACGTTCGACCAAGGGCTCGAGGACGCTCACGGCGATGCAGAACCCCAGGGCATAAATAAAAAATGGGCTCGAAAGCCCATTCCAAAAGCCGCGAAAGTATAGCAAGAAACCCCGGCTGGAACAACGAAGATCTGGACCTAGAGGGCGGCGAGAAGGGCCGCAGCCTCCTTGGGATCGAGATTTCGCCAGTGGCCCCGCCGGAGATACGACGGCAGGATGAAGGGTCCGAAGCGGAGGCGCATCAAGCGGCTCACGGTGACGCCGAGCGACTCGAAGATGCGCCTCACCTCGCGGTTGCGGCCCTCGCGCAGCACCACCCGATACCAGCGGTTCGAACCCCTGCCCCCGCCGGCGGAGATACGGTCGAACCTGGCCGGTCCGTCATCGAGGATGACGCCGCGCGTGAGCCTGCCGAGCTGTTCGCGCGAAAGCTCGCCCCGCACCCGCACGGCGTACTCGCGCTCGATCTCGCTGCTCGGGTGCATGAGGCGATTGGCAAGCTCCCCCGAGTCGGTGAAAAGGAGCAGCCCTCCGGTGTTGAAGTCGAGGCGGCCGACCGCAATCCAGTGCCCGTCGCGCAGCGGCGGCAGATTGCGGAACACCGTCGGCCTGCCCGCAGGATCGTGCGTGGTAACGAGCTCGCCGGCGGGCTTGTGGTAGATGAGCACGCGCGGCTCCTTTTCCCCTGAGCGCGAGCGGACGGCCCGCCCCTCGAACAGGATCCGGTCGGCGGCGTTCACGCGCTGGCCCAGCGTCGCGCGCGAGCCGTTCACGGTGATCCGCCCGGAAGCGATCGCCGCCTCCATCTCGCGTCGCGATCCCAGGCCCGAGCGAGCCAGGACCTTGTGCAGCTTCTCCCCGGGGCCCGGGGACCTAGGCGGCGCTCGTCTGGGCCGTCTCAGCGGGCTCGTCGGCGGGCGCCGGCTGCGGTGCGGGCGTGGGGATCTGGGTGAGGTCAAGCGATTTGCCGATGTCTTCCAGGGGCGGCAGCTCTTCGAGCGAGCGCAGGCCCAGGTCGTCGAGGAAGGCCTTGGTGGTCGCGTAGAGCTGCGGTCGCCCGGGCACTTCCTTGTGCCCGATCACCTCGATCCAGCTGCGCTCTTCCAGCCGCCTGATCACGTCGGTCGAGACCGAGACTCCGCGGACGTTTTCGATGTCTCCGCGCGTCACCGGCTGCCGGTAGGCGATGATGGCGAGGGTCTCCAGCACGGCGCGCGAGTAGCGCGGCGCCCTCCCGGGATGGATGCGCTCGAGGAACTTCTGGAGCGACGCCTTCGTCTGGAAGCGCCAGCCGCTCGCGGTCGCGACCAGCTCGACCCCGCGGCCGGTCCAGGCGTCCCGCAGCTCCTCGAGGAGCAGGCGCAAGGTGTCGGAGTCGATCTCGTCGTCGAACATCCTCCTCAGCTCGGCCACCGGCAGCGGCTCCTGCGCCGCCAGCAGCGCCGCCTCGAGGACGATCTTTATCTCACTCGGACTGAGCATGAGCGAGCTTCACATAGATGGGCGCGAAAGACTCTACTTGCGTCACTTCCAGAAGGCCTTCCCGTGCAAGCTCCAGCACCGCAAGAAAATTCACGATCAGCACCGCCACGCCCTTCGCCGGCTCGAACAGCTCGCCGAACTCGGCGAAGCCCCGTCCGCGCAAGTTTCGCAGGATGAGGCTCATATGCTCGCGTACCGACAACTCCTCTCGCGAGACGCGGTGATGCTGCGTCATTTTCGCACGCACCAGCAGCTCGCGCCACGCTTCCTGCAGGTCGACCACGTTCACGTCCGGGAGGCGCTGCGTCAGAGTCTGCTCGATCCAGACTTCCACCGGAAGGAGATCGCGCCCGAGCTGAGGCAGCGCGTCGAGCTTCTGGCCGGCGAGCTTCATCTTCTCGTATTCCAGCAGGCGTTTCACCAGCTCCGCGCGCGGGTCTTCCTCCTCGGCGGGCATCGCCGGGCGCGGCAGCAGCATGCGCGATTTGATCTCCATCAGCATCGCCGCCATGACCAGGTACTCGGCGGCGAGCTCGAGGTTCCGGATACGCATCACCTCGACGTACTCCATGTACTGCTCGGTGAGCTGCGCCATGGGGATGTCGAGGACGTCGATGTTCGCCCGGCGGATGAGGTAGAGCAGGAGATCGAGCGGGCCCTCGAAGGCATCGAAATAGACCTCGAGGGCGTCGGGCGGGATGTACAGGTCGCGCGGGAGCTCGGTCAGCGGCTCGCCGCGCACCTTGGCGAGGGGCGCGCCCGCGTCGGGGATCTGGACCGGCTGGCTCACGTGTAGGCCAGCCCCATGGCTTCGCGCACGTCGCGCATGGTCTCGCGCGCGAGCTTGCGCGCCTTCTCGCAGCCGTCGGCGACGATGTTGCGCACCAGGGTCGGGTCGTCCAGGTATTTCTGCGCGCGCTCGCGCATGGGCGCCTGCTCCGCGAGCACCGCGTCGATCACGGGCTGCTTGCATTCCAGGCAGCCGATCCCGGCCGTGCGGCATCCCCGATTGGCCCACTCGCGGGTCTTCTCGTCGCTGTAGACCAGGTGGAACCGCCAGACCGGGCATTTCTCCGGGTCGCCCGGGTCGGTCCGCTTCACCCGCGCCGGGTCGGTGGGCATGGTGCGGATTTTCTTCCTGACGGACTCGGCGTCCTCGCGCAGGGAGATGGTGTTGTTGTAGGACTTCGACATCTTCTGCCCGTCCGTTCCCGGGAGCTTCGACGACTCGGTCAGCAGCGCCTCGGGCTCGACCAGGATCATGCGTCCGCCGCCTTCGAGGAACCCGAACAGGCGCTCACGGTCGGCTACCGACAGATTGCCCTGTTTCTCGAGCAGCGCGCGCGCGCCGGCGAGCGCCTCGGCATCCCCGTGCTCCTGGTACCTGGTGCGCAGATCCATCAGCACTTTTGCCTTGCGGCTGCCCAGTCGCTTCGCCGCCGTCTTGGCCTTCTCCTCGAACCCGGCCTCGCGCCCGTAGACGTGATTGAAGCGGCGCGCGACCTCGCGCATCATCTCGATGTGCGGCACCTGGTCCTCGCCGACCGGCACGTACTTGGCGCGGTAGATCAGCACGTCGGCCGCCTGGAGCAGCGGGTAGCCGAGAAAGCCGTAGGTCGCCAGGTCGCGGTCGGCCAGTTTCTCCTGCTGGTCCTTGTAGCTCGGGACCCGCTCCAGCCAGGCGAGCGGCGTGATCATCGAAAGCAGCGTGTGCAGCTCGGCGTGCTCCGGCACGCGCGACTGGATGAACAGCGTCGCCTGCGCGGGGTCGATGCCGGCCGCGAGCCAGTCGATCACCATGTCCCAGACGTTCTCCTCGATCACGTCCGGCGTATCGTAATGCGTCGTCAGGGCATGCCAGTCCGCGACGAAATACAGGCTGGGATGCTCGCTCTGCAGCTTCACCCAGTTCTTGAGCGCTCCGTGGAAATGGCCGAGGTGCAGCGCGCCCGTCGGGCGCATTCCGGAGACCACGCGGTCTTCGTACATGCTCACAGGCGGAAGAGCGTCTCGATCACGCCGATCGAGGCCCGGACCATCGGCATCATGATCGTCCCGAGAACGTGCGGCGGCAGAAAGACCAGCATGAGAAGGATCGGAAATCCGAAGGGCTCCAGGCGCGCGTAGCCCAGCGCGAGGCGGTCGGGAAGCAGGCTGACCGCGATCCGGCCTCCGTCCAGCGGGAGGATGGGCAGGAGGTTCAGCACCATGAGCACGATGTTGACCGTGATCCCGGCTTCCGCCATGAGGCCGAGCGGGAGCGAATACATCCCCTGCGGCAGGACCAGCGCCGCCTTCGCGAGCACCGCCCAGCACAGCGCCATGACCAGATTCGCCGCGGGTCCGGCCGCGGCTACCCACAGCATGTCGCGCTTGGGACGGCGCAGTGCGTGGAAATTGACCGGCACGGGCTTCGCCCAGCCGAACAGGACTGCGGGCCCTCCGAACAGCTTGCTCGCCACCAGGATGAGGAGCGGAACGGCGATCGTTCCCACCCAGTCGATATGGCGCATCGGGTTGAGGCTGATCCGGCCCAGCATGAACGCCGTCTTGTCTCCGAAGTGCCGCGCGACGTACCCGTGGGCGGCCTCGTGGAGGGTGATTGCGAAGATGACCGGCAGCGCGTAGATGGCGATGGTCTGGGCGAGATTGAATTCCATGTCCGGCTGCCGCATTTTATCAGAGCCGGCCCGCCGCCCTTCTTCGCTACCAGTCGCGCCACACCGGCTTCAGGCCGTCGGGCAGCGGCGGCAGCCTGCCGAGATCGGCATGGCTCTCTCCCTTGCCGTGGTAGTCGGAGCCGCGCGATGCGAGGAATCCGAATTCGCGCGCGCTTTTCGCGAACTCGTGGTACTGCTCCGGCGTATGGGCGCCGGTCACGATCTCGATGCCGGTTCCGCCGCAGTCTCTGAACTCCCCGAAAAACTCCCGGAGCTCGGGCCTTTCGTACTTGTAGCGCCCCGGATGCGCGACGACCGCGACGCCGCCGGCCGCGCGTATCCAGCCCACGGCATCCTGGAGCGACGCCCACTGGTGCGGAACCCAGCCCGGCCGGTCCTTGACCAGGTAGCGCTGAAACACGTTCTTCACGTCTGGAGCGCGGCCGGCCTCGACGAGAAACCGCGCGAAGTGCGCGCGGCTGATGAGCTCGGGATTGTCGGCGTAGCGCCGCGCGCCCTCGAGGCTGCCGGGGATGCCCGCGGCCGATAGGCCTTCAGCGATCTTTTGCGCGCGGGCCTCGCGCCCCTTGCGGAGCGAGGCGAGCCCCTCTCGCAAGGCTGCCGACCGCGGGTCGACGCGCAGGCCGACGATGTGGACCGTCGATCCGTGCCAGGTCACCGAGACCTCCACTCCGTCGACGAAACGCAAGCCGCGCCGCTTCGCTTCGGCCCGGGCCTCATCGAGACCGGAGATCGTGTCGTGATCGGTGAGGGACAGGAGCTCGACCCCGTTCGCCGCAGCGCGCGCGACGACTTCCCCGGGAGAAAGCAAGCCGTCCGATTCGGTGGAGTGGCAATGAAGATCGGCGTTCAATGCCGCATCTTACCGGAGAAACTCCTCGATCACTTCGGCGAGCCGCTCGGGCTGGTCGTGATGGAGCATGTGACCCGCATCCGGGATCACGCGCTCGGTCAGATGCCGGAAGCGCGCCTTGCGGACCGCGAGCTCGGCGTCCGACAGCTTGAGCTGCCTGGGTATCGCCGTCTCGGATCCGCTCACCCAGAGCACCGGCGCCGCGACCCTGTCCCAGCAGGCGGCAGCCTCCTCGACGCGATACAGCACCGGATTGACGAGCTTGTGCGCGGGATCGCTGGCGAGCGCGACCCGCCCGTCGGGCTTCGCGTGGCCCCAATGCCGCGCGAGGAAGAGCGCACGCTCGCCCGTCAAGCGCGGATTGTTGCCGCGCAGGCGCTCGGCGAGCGCGTCGAAGGAATCGTAGTCGCGGAAGCCCGGCGCATCCTCCGACAGCTCCTTCAGCCAGCGCGCATAGCGCTCCGGCGCCTTCTCGGGTCCGGCTCCGGCGAGACCGAAGCCCTCCAGGCTCACCAGCCGCGCGACGCGCTCGGGGCGCACTCCCGCGTACATCCCGGCGACGTTGCCGCCCATGCTGTGGCCGACGAGCGTCGCGGAAGCGTTGCGGCTGAAACGATCGAGCAGCGCGTCGAGATCCGCGAAATAGTCGGGAAACCAGTAGCTGCCGCCCTTCGCCCACTCCGTGAGCCCGAAGCCGCGCCAGTCCGGCGCGATCACGCGCCATTGCCCGCGCATCGCGTCCACCAGGAACTGAAAGGATGCCGACACGTCCATCCAGCCGTGGAGCATGAACAGCGTGGGCGCGCCTTCATCGCCCCAGACCCGGCAGTGGTAACGCAGCCCGCGCAGCTGCACGAACTCGGATCGGCTCGGTTTCATCGAGCGCGTGATGATAACCGCTTCCGATATAATCGGCCGCAATCATGACACTGCATACGCTGGGCGAGCGCAAGCCCGTCACTCACGGCGACGAGCATTTCATCGCCGACAACGCGACCATCATCGGCTCCGTGATCCTCCACAACCAGACGAGCGTCTGGTACAACGCCGTGATACGCGGCGACAGCGACGTCATCACCATCGGCGAGCGCACCAACATCCAGGACGGCGCGGTGCTGCACACCGATCCCGGCATCCCCATGGCCATCGGCAGCGACGTTTCCGTCGGCCACCAGGCGATGCTCCACGGCTGCACCGTCGGCAACGGCTCGCTCATAGGCATCGGCGCGGTCATCCTGAACCACGCCGTCATCGGAAAGAGCTGCCTCGTCGGCGCAGGCGCGGTCATCCCGGAAGGCAAGAACTATCCCGACGGCGTCCTGGTGCTGGGCGCACCGGGAAAAGTGGTCCGCGAGCTGAAACCGGAGGAAAGGGACGGACTTCTGATGAACGCGGAAATCTACGTCAGGCGGCTGAAGCTGTACCGCGAGAAGCTCGATCGCTGACCGTGCCGCGCGACGCCGCGATCCGGGCCGCCCGGATCACTTCGGCGCCATGCGGATCGCGCCGTCCAGCCTGATCACCTCGCCGTTCAGCATCTCGTTCTCGACGATCTGCCTCACCAGCTGCGCGTAGTCCGTGGGCTTGCCCAGCCGCGGGGGAAACGGCACCTGCTTGGCGAGGGCGTCCTGGACGTCCTTCGGCATCCCCAGGAGCATCGGCGTCTCGAAGATCCCCGGGGCGATGGTGCACACGCGTATGCCGTCGCGCGAGAGGTCGCGCGCGACGGGGAGTGTCATTCCGACGACTCCGCCCTTCGACGCCGAGTACGCCGCCTGCCCGATCTGCCCGTCGTAGGCGGCCACCGAGGCCGTGCTGACGATGACGCCGCGCTCGCCGGCCGCGTTCGGCTGTCCCTTCGCCATCGCGACGGCCGCCATGCGGATCATGTTGAACGTGCCGATCAGGTTGATGCCGATGACGCGCGTGAAGGACGCCAGGGCGTGCGGTCCGTCCTTCTTCACCGTGCGCTCGGCGATGGCGACGCCGGCGCAGTTCACCAGGCCTTGAAGGCCGCCGAAATTCTTGAGCGCGCCGTCCACAGCGGCCTGGCTGTCGGGCTCGCTCGTGACGTCGCACTTCACGTATCGCACCCGGGCGCCGAGCTCCCTCGCGACGGCTTCGCCCTTGTCGCCCTGGACATCCGCGATGACGACGCTCGCGCCGGCTCCGGCGAGCATGCGCACGGTGCCTTCGCCGAGGCCGGACGCGCCGCCGGTGACGATGAACGTACTGCCTTTGATCTGCATGAGACCTCCCTAGGTCTTCTTGGCGGGCTTCTTCTTCTCCGGCATGAGCTGCTGGCGGTCCCGCAGCAGCGGGTCGAGCGTCGTCTTCGACACGAGGTAAGTCCAGGCTTCGAGCTTCTTCTCCCCCTGAACCTTCTCGAGCAATTTCTTCCGGCGCTCCTCGAATTCCTTGTCGTTCTTGGCCTTGTCCCCGGCCTTCTCGCCCTTCGCGGGCGTCCGCGTCTTCGGCGGCTCGCCGGCAACCGCGATCTTCACGTAGTAGTTCGCGCCCTCCGGCTTGCCGATGTCCAGGGTGTACTTCAGGCCGTCGAAGGTCTGCGACTGGATGCGGGTGGGATGGTCGAGGCCGGTGTCCGCCTTGGCCGGATCCGCGACCACGTCGACGAGATTCACCCAGCCGAGCGAGCTCGCGACGTCGGTCGCCTTCTGCAGATCGGGCCTGTCCCTCGAGCCGGCGAGCTTCCAGTCGGCCGACTCGGTGTCGCGCGTCACCGTCCAGCGCAGCTTGCCATCCTTCGAGGAGGAAACCGTCTTCGAGCCGTCGACGCGCAGCAGGTCCTTCACCAGCCAGTCCTGCGCCTTCGCATCCACCTGCAGCAGCGGATCGCCGACGGCGAGCACGGTTCCGGGCTCGGCCGCAGCGATCAGATAGCGCCCGGTCGCATCCGCCTCCGGGCGACCGATCGACGCCATCGCCGAGCCCTTCATGATCTTCTTGCCGAGGAGCAGCCGGCCCAGGACGCCGCCCTTCGCGTCCCTGATCTCGACCGCGGTTCCCGCGCCGGCCGCCTTGTCCTTCGGCTCGACCAGGTCCAGCCGCGCCCGCTGCTGCTCGATCAGCGGCTCGCTCTGCACCACCCTCATCTCCGCGAGCTTCACCAGCATCCCGGCGACGCGATCGATGTCGGCGGGAAAGTCCGCGCGCTCGCGCACGGTCCAGCCGTTCGGGCCGCGCACGAGGTGCGTCTCGCCCGAGGCATCGCGGATCGCGACCTCGGCGACGTCGCCGATCTTCAGGTCCGCGATCGCCTTCTGCCCGGCGCGCGAGTCGGCGCTGGTCCAGGCCGAGCGGTCGGAGAGGGTCACGCCGGCGGCCGCGGCGGCGAGCACCGCCAGCAGCGCGAGAAGGATGAGAAATTGCTTGCGGCTCACAGCGCGGGCTTCCGGCGGCGGCGCACGATGGCGAAGGCGACGCCCGCGATCGTCACGAGCAGAGGCATGAGCGCGATGTTGACGACCTTGGTCCAGAACTGCAGCGCCTCGCTCTCGGCGCGCAGCTCGCGTCGCACCTCCTTCAGCGCGAGGCGCGTCTCGGCCGCCTTGCGCCGGAAATCCTCGAGCTCGGACTGCTGCTCGGAGGTCAGTATGGCCCCCGCGTTGGGGCCCCTTCCCTTCTGCAGCGCGTTGAGCTTCTCCTGCGTCTGGCCGAGGCTCGCCTCGAGGTCCTTGATCTTGCCCAGGTACGCCTGCTGCGCCCGGGCTTCCATGTCGCGGATCCGGACGAAGGGCCGCGCGGCGCTCGCGCGGCTGCGCAGCTTGATGAGGTCGGG
>DATEGT010000215.1:0-2276 GCA_035280025.1 Burkholderiales bacterium
CGAGAAGGTCGGGCCGGGCGGGGTGTTCGGCGAGATGTCGCTCGTCGAGCGCAAGCCGCGCCTCGCGAGCGCGGTGGCCGAGACCGACTGCGCCCTGCTCGCGATGAGCCGCCACATGTTCCTGCACCTGGTGAAGCGCAGCCCCAAGTTCGGCGCCGCGCTGCTGAAGGCGGTCGGCGAGCGCGCCTCGTTCATGGCCTCGCGCCTCGGCGAGGACGCTCCGCAGGGAAAAGCCGCCTAGGACCGCCAGCGGGCCCTAGACCGGCGCGAGCGGCTTCGCGACCATCAGCCAGGTGATCGCGATCACCGCGGCGAAGGCGCCGACGCCCAGCGCCCGCCACCATTCGAAGGCGCGATGGAAAGACGCGGGCAGCGCGTCGACCGAAGGCGCGCGCTGCGCCTCGCGGGAAAGCAGCACCTGGATGCGGAGCACCGGCACCCAGCAGGCGCCGGCGAAGAGGAACAGGCTCCACACCGCGGCCGACCACGCGCTCAGCATCGGCCAGCCGTGGGCGTTCATGAGGATCACGCCGCTCGCCGCCTGGAACGCCACCGCCGGAGCCGTGAAGCAGGCGTCCGCGACGACGGTGTAGCGCATCACCAGCCGCAGCGCGCCGATGTCCCGCGCGCGCACCGAGGCGCGGCAGCCGAACCAGGTGAAGAACGCGATCCCGAGGCCGGTGCCGAAGATGACAGCGGAGGAGAGAACGTGGGCGGTCTTCCACAATGCGAACACGCTATGGCTCCCGATGCGCCGTTCCGCCCGCTGCCCGGGCGGGAACGGCGGGATTCTACGCGATTCCGGCGCTTTAGGGCCTGCGCGCGTGGCCGGCGGGCTCCGCGCCGAAGCCGGCGAGCAGGCGCGAGAGCTTCACGTGCGCGACCAGCGCGTCGGGGACGGCGTCGACGATCTCGCGGTAGGGGCCGGTGAATCCCGGGTTGCCGTCGAAGCGCACGAGCGACTGCAGCCGCTCGACGACGCCGCGCGTCTCGGCCGCCGTGTCCTTGCCCTGCTCCTCGCCGAGCTCGTCCAGGCGCGCGATCAGCGCCGAGAGCACGCGCAGCCACTCGAAGGACGGCGCGCGCAGCACGATGTCGAGCAGCTCGCCCCGGGACTCGACGCGGCCGTGCTCGCGCTCGTAGCGGACGCGCTGCGCGTCGAGCAGCGCCTTGTGGAGCTCGAGCAGCGCGCGGCGCAGCTCGTCGCGCCTGGAATTTTCAGTCATGGAGCCGCAAAGATGGGGGCGAAAGCCGGGAAATCCACCCGCTCCCCGGCGGCGTCCCGGGACCGTCAGCTAGCCGCGCCGCCACACGCTCGCGAGCCAGGGCTGCTGCTCGCGCGGCAGGCCCGGCGGCCGGTAGTAATGCTCGAGCTCCTCGAAACCCGCCCCGGTCGCGAATCGGCGCCAGGCCTCGAGGTCGTGGTACGCGCCGTAGCGGCCGCGGTTCCAGCCCTCCTCGTTCGCGCCGCGCGGGTTCGAGCTGAAGAGCACGCCGCGCGGCTTCAGGGTCGCGCGCAGCTCGCGCAGCACGCGCGGCAGCTCCTGACCCGGCACGTGGAACAGCACCGCGTTCGCGAACACGCCGTCGAAGCGCGCTTCGGGGAGCGCCATCGCGAGCAGATCCTGCTTCCACACCTCGCAGCCGCTGTGCTCGCGCGCCATCGCGGCGAAGCGCTCCGAGCCTTCCAGGCCGACCGGAGCATGGCCAAGAGCCGCGAACGCCTTCAGGTCGCGCCCCGGCCCGCAGCCCAGGTCGAGAATCGCGAACGGCGGCGCGCCCTCGATGTGCCGCAGCAGCGCCGCGATGTTCTGGCTGACGTCGTGATCGCGCGTTCCTTCCCAGAAATCCCCGGCGCGCTTGTCGTAGTGATCCAGCGTGCGGGCGGAGATGTCCTCCAGGTCCTTCCGCCCGAGCGCCATCGGAACGGCGGCGCTACTTCGCCCGCTTGTAGAAATTCGACGCCGAGCCGCGCCCTCCGGCGACGTTCGGGTTCGTGTTGATGAACTCGTCCGCCGTGAGCTTGTCGATCGTGCGCGTCTGCGACTCGCCCTGCCAGTTCGGGAAGGACGCGGAGACGACGTGATACGTCACCGTCCTCTTCGCGTCGTCGACCGTGTACGTGCCGAACACCGAGATGCTCCGGCGCATGATCTCCGAGTATTCCTCCGGCGTCCCCTTCAGGCGGTTGTTCGCCGCGATCCTCGGGACGTCGCTCGCGACGTGGATCTGCATGAAGCGCCCGTCGGGCGTGAACACCAGCATCCCCTTCGGCG
>DATEGT010000216.1:0-2877 GCA_035280025.1 Burkholderiales bacterium
CAGGCCCGATCGGGGCGGCGCGTTCGCGCTTCCCTCGGAGAAGAATCTCGAGCAGGTGCGCCGCGAGCAGCTCGAGTACGCGCGGCAGCAGGCGGCCGCGGAGCGCAACGAGGCCCCCGAGGATCAGCGGCAGCCCGAGCCGCGCGCCGAGGCCCCGCGCGCGGGCGAGCGGCGCAAGGAGAAGCAGGTGCCCGCGCTCTTCGGCGTGGTGGGGAGGAAAGCCGGGTAGGCGCCGGGGAGCGCCGCCCCCGCCCCGGGAGGAGCAATGAAAAGACTGTTCGTCCTCGCCGCCGCCGCGGTCCTCGGCTGCACGCGGATCTCGTCGAACCTCGACGCCACGCCGGCCAACGACCTGCCCGATCCCTACCGCGCGATCATTCCCTGGGGGAAATTGCCCGAGGGGCGCGCCTGGGGAGCGCTCTCCGCGGTCGCGGTCGACAACGACGGCAGATCGCTCTGGGTCGCCGACCGCTGCGGCGCCAACCCGGACGTTCCTCCGGGCGAGTCGCCCTTCCTGTACGACTCCTGCGCGGGCTCGGACTGGGCGCCGGTGCACAAGCTCGATCCCGAAGGTGCCATCGTGAAGAGCTTCGGCGCGGGGATGTTCGTCTTCCCGCACAAGATCTTCCAGGACCGCGAGGGCAACGTCTGGGTGGTGGACCAGCGCGGGCAGAATGCCCGCGAGCGCGCCAAGTATCCCGCGAAGCCGGCCGGCCACACGGTGGTGAAGTTCTCCCCCGAGGGCCGCATGCTGATGATGATCGGCAACCCCGGCGTCGCCGGCAACCCGCCCCAGGCGCTCACCGAGCCCTGCTCGGTCGCGGTCGCGCCGAACGGCGACATCTACATCTCCGAGGGCCACTCGGGGCAGCGGCCCGACGCTGCACCCGGCACGGTCGCGCGCATCTCGGTGTTCGACCGCGACGGCAAGTTCCTCCGCTCCTTCGGCAAGCTCGGCTCGGGGCCGGGGGAGTTCAGGACGCCGCACGACATCGCGCTCGACGAGAAGGGGCGCCTGTTCGTCGCCGACCGCGGCAACCAGCGCATCCAGATCCTCGAGCCGAACGGCCGCTACATCGCCGAGTGGAAGCAGTTCGGCCGGCCGAGCGCCATCGCCCTGCGCGGCGGCTTCGTCTACGTCGCCGACTCCGAGTCGAACGGCGTGGCGCCGAATCCCGGGTGGAAGCGCGGCATCCGCGTCGGGGACTCCGGCGGAAAGCTGCTGTACCGCATACCCGATCCGCTGGAATTGAAGGGCACGAGCGGCGCGGAAGGCATGGCGGTGGACGCGGCCGGCAACGTCTACGGCGGCGAGGTGGGGCCGAGGCGGCTCGTGAAGTACGTCAGGGAGTAGAGCGCGGGGCGCCGAACTCCTGTATAGTGCGCGCCAAGGTTGCTGTTTCGCTCCATCCGGTTGGCGAAGCAAGCCTCTTCGCGGTTCCCCTCAAGTTCCCCGAATTTTCCAATAGCAGCACATCCGCCTGAACCGGTGTGGAGGACGAAGTCCTTCCCGGGCCGATTTCAGGAGCGGAGAAAGAGCGCGGCTCTTTCGCATCCTCCTCCTGATAAACCATTAGGAGAGTTTCATCGAAACGTCATTCCAGAGTCTCGGCCTTTCGGCCGAGCTGCTCCGCGCCGTCGCCGAGCAGGGCTATACCGTTCCCACCCCGATCCAGGCGCAGGCGATTCCCGTCGTCCTCGCCGGGCGCGACCTGCTCGCCGCCGCGCAGACGGGCACCGGCAAGACCGCCGGCTTCACGCTGCCGATGCTGCAGCGCCTCGCGGGCCACGCGAGCGCGAGCCAGTCGCCGGCGCGCCATCCCGTGCGCTGTCTGGTGCTCGTGCCGACGCGCGAGCTCGCCGCGCAGGTGGAGGAGAGCATCCGCACTTACGGCAAGCACATGCGCCTTCGCACCGCGGTGGTCTACGGCGGCGTGGGCTTCGGCCCGCAGGTGCACGAGCTGCACCGCGGCGTGGACGTCGTCGTCGCGACGCCCGGGCGCCTGCTCGATCACGTCGAGCAGCGGACCATCGACCTGCGCCAGGTCGAGATCCTGGTGCTCGACGAGGCCGACCGCATGCTCGACATGGGCTTCATCCACGACATCCGCAGGATCCTGAAGCTCCTGCCGGCGAAGCGGCAGAACCTGCTCTTCTCGGCGACGTTCCCGGACGAAGTGAGGGAGCTCGCGCGCGGCTTCATGAAGGACGCGGTCACGGTGGAGGTCGCAAGACGCAACCTGCCGATCGAGCTGATCTCGCAGGTCGCGCACCCGGTCGACAAGGACCGCAAGCGCCAGCTGCTCTCGCACCTCGTGAAGCAAGGCCACTGGCAGCAGGTGCTGGTCTTCTGCCGGACCAAGCACGGCGCGAACCGCCTCGCGGAGCAATTGGAGACCGACGGCATCGAGACCGCCGCGATCCACGGCAACAAGAGCCAGCCGCAGCGCATGAAAGCGCTCAAGCGCTTCAAGGACGGCGAGCTCCAGCTCCTCGTCGCCACCGACATCGCCGCGCGCGGGATCGACATCGAGTCGCTGCCGCACGTGGTGAACTATGACCTGCCGCACGTCGCCGAGGACTACGTCCACCGCATCGGCCGCACCGGCCGCGCGGGGGAAACGGGCCAGGCGGTGTCGCTCGTGTCGGGCGAGGACCGCCAGCTCCTTCGCGACATCGAGCGGCTCACCGGCAAGGCGATCCCGCAGCAGGCCGTCCCGGGCTTCGAGCCGGGGTCGGGCTGGCGCGACGCCAGGCCCGAGCCGCAAGTGCGCCGCGGCAACCGCCCGTCGACCCCGCAACGCCGGCCGAACGGCCCGCGCAGCAAGCCGCAGCGCCCCGCGCCCGCCAACGGCTCCCGGCAGCCCACGCCCCGGG
>DATEGT010000217.1:0-18576 GCA_035280025.1 Burkholderiales bacterium
TCGAAGTTCATGAAGGACATCAAGGCGAAGATCGACCAGGCAGGCGTGATGGTGCTCGCCGACGCCTGGCTCGCCGGTGCGATCGCCTCCAAGAAGGCCTGCATCCGCACGCCCAACGACATCAAGGGCCTGAAAGTGCGCTCGGCCGGACCGACCTTCGCGGCGATGTGGCAGTCGGCCGGCGCGTCGATCGTCTCGGTGCCCTCGAACGAGGTCTACAACGCGCTGCAGACGGGCGTCGCCGACGCGACCGACACCAGCTCGGGGAGCTTCGTGTCGTTCCGCATCTACGAGCAGGTGAAGTGCCTGACTGCGCCGGGCGAGAACGCGCTGTGGTTCATGTACGAGCCGGTGCTGATGTCGAAGAAGACCTTCTCGCGCCTGTCCAAGCCGCAGCAGGACGCGCTCGTGAAGGCTGGACAGAAGTCGCAGGCGTACTTCGCCAAGGAGGCGAAGGGCCTGGACGACGAGATGGTCAAGGCCTTCCGCGACCACAAGGTCGAGGTCGTGACGCTGACGGCCGCGGAGTACGACCAGTGGCTGAAGGTCGCGCAGCAGAGCTCCTACGCCGAGTTCGCCAAGGAAGTCCCGGACGGCAAGAAGCTGATCGACGAGGCGCTCTCGGTCAAGTAAAAGTCCGCCCCGGAGGGGCGGTACACGGGCCTGCCGTTTTTCATTCGCTAGGGGAGGGAGCCGATGCAAGGCTACGTGCGCGCCATGCGCACGATCTCGCAGCTGTGCGGCTTCGTCGCCGCGGGCCTGATCGCGGCCGGCGTGGTCGTCGTGTGCGAGATGGTGATCCTGCGCTACGTGTTCGGCGAGAGCACGATCTGGCAGACCGACTTCACGACCTACTGCCTGATCGGGGCGACGTTCGTCGGCAGCCCGTACGTGCTCATGACGCGCGGCCATGTCAACGTTGACATCCTGCCGCACTACATGGGGCCCAAGGCGCGCCGGCGGCTCGCGTTTGCGTCGAGCTTCGTCACCATCGCGTTCGCCCTGACGCTCGCCGTCCTGACCTTCAACTTCTGGCTGGAGGCCTGGGAGCAGCGCTGGGTGTCCGACACCATGTGGCGGGCCCGGCTGTGGATTCCGTACTCGTCGATGCCGATCGGGCTGACCCTGCTCACGCTCCAGGCGATCGCCGAGCTGATCCAGCTGGTGAGGCGACAGACGACGCCCTTCGGCCTGCCCGACGCGGAGCACCTGGAATGAGCCCGACCCAACAGGGACTGCTGGTTCTTCTCGTCACGCTCGCGATGTTGCTGTCGGGCGTGCCGGTCGCGTTCGGCCTGGGCGCGCTCTCGATCGCCTTCCTGGTGCTGTTTCAGGGCCTCGATGCGCTGCGCGTAGTCGCGGAAACGTTCTACGCGGGCCTCAACGACTTCACGCTGGTCTCGATTCCGATGTTCGTGATGATGGGCGCGGCGATCGGCTCCTCGCCCGCGGGCAAGGATCTTTACGAGGCGCTCGACCGCTGGCTGTACCGGCTCCCCGGGGGGCTGGTCATCTCCAACCTCGGCGCGTGCGCGATCTTCGCCGCGCTCACAGGCTCCTCCCCCGCGTGCTGCGCCGCGATCGGCAAGATGGGCATTCCGGAGATGCGCCGCCGCGGCTACCCGGACGACGTCGCGACCGGCTCGATCTGCGCGGGCGGCACCCTCGGCATCCTGATCCCGCCCTCGATCACGTTCATCCTGTATGGCATCGCCACCGAGACCTCGATCGGGCGCCTGTTCCTCGCCGGGGTCCTGCCCGGGCTGCTGCTCACAGGCCTTTTCATGCTGTGGACGCTGTTTATCATCTGGAAGCGCGGATTCCGCTCGCACGCGCCGGACTTTCGCTACAACTGGCGTGAGAAGTTCCAGTCGATCCCGAAGATCGCGCCGTTCATCGCCATCATCGTCGGCGTGATGTACGTGCTGTACGGCGGGGTCGCCACGCCGTCGGAGGCCGCAGGCGTCGGGGCCGCGCTCTGCGTGGTGTGCGCGGTGGTGATCTACCGGATGTGGGATCCGAAAAGCTGGTGGCAGATCCTGCGCGACACCACGCGCGAGTCGGTGATGATCCTCACCATCATCGCGGCGGCGGTGCTGTTCGGCTACATGCTGACGTCGCTGTACCTCACGCAGACGCTCGCGCAATCGATCGCCGAAATGCACGTGAACAAGTGGGTGCTGATGCTGCTCATCAACATCTTCCTGCTCGTGTGCGGCTTCTTCATCCCGCCCGCGGCGATCATCCTCATGACTAGCCCGATCCTGCTGCCGATCATTACCGCGGCGGGCTTCGACCCGGTGTGGTTCGGGGTGATCCTCACGATCAACATGGAGGTCGGGCTGATCCATCCGCCCGTGGGACTCAACATCTACATCGTGCAGGCGATCGCCCCCGACGTGCCTGTGACCCGGGTCATGTGGGGGACGATCCCTTACGTGCTTTGCATGTTCTTAGCGATCGTGATCCTGTGCGTGTTCCCCGAGATCGCGACCTGGCTGCCCGACCACTTGATGGGCGCCGTGAAGACCAAGTAGGTCTGTTGTCGATCAAGCGCTGACTGCGGCGCCCGAGTCCACCAGGGACTGGATTTCGCTTGGCGTGAAGCCGAATTCGGCCAGCACCTCGCGCGTGTGCTGGCCGAGAAGCGGCGCCGGCCGCGCGACCCCTCCGGGGGAGGCGGAGAGCTTGATCGGGAGGCCGAGGGCGCGCGTTGGACCCGCGCGGGGATGGTCGAGCTCGATCACCATGGCGCGGGCCAAGGCCTGAGGATCGGCTGCCATGTCGGCGATCGAATTGATGGGCCCGCATGGCACGCCTTCGGCCTCCAGCAGCGCTACCCATTCCCCTGCCGGACGGCTCTTGAGCCGGGCGTTGATGGCCGCGACCAGGGCTTCGAGGTTGGCCATCCGGTCGGCATTGGTCTTGAAGCGGGGGTCCGCTTGCCATTCGGGCGCGCCGAGCACCCGCACGAGTCGCTCCCAGTTCGCTTGATTGGCGCCGCCGATGGTGAGCCAGCCGTCGGCAGCGCGAAACGCCTGGTAGGGCGCGGAAAGGTGGTGCGACGAGCCTCCCGGTCCGGGAATCTCGCCGGTGGCGAAGTAGATAGCCGATTGCCAATACGTCTGCTGGATGCCGGCCTCGAAAAGCGACGTATCGACGAGCTGACCCTCGCCGGTCCTCAGGCGGTGGATATAGGCGGCCACCACGCCGAGCGCAGCGAGGATCCCGGCGTTGATGTCGCAGACCGGGGCGCCCGACTTCGCGGGCGCCCGGCCGGGCTCCCCGGTGATCGACATGAGGCCCGACATGCCCTGCGCCACCAGATCGTATCCGCCCTTGTCGGCGTAGGGCCCGGTGCGGCCGTAGCCGGAGACGGAGCAGTAGATCAGGCGCGGGTTGAGCGCCTTCAGCGCCTCGTAGCCCATGCCGAGCTTCTCCATGGTCCCCTTGCGGTAGTTCTCGGTGAGCACGTCGGCGTTCGCCACCATGCGCCTCAGCGCTTCCTGCGCGGCGGGGAGCTTGAGGTTCAGCGCGATGCCGCGCTTGTTGCGGTTCATCGCCATGAACGCCGCCGATTCGCCCCGCACGGAGGGACGGTTCATCATGCGCGTGTCGTCGCCGCCCGGGACACGCTCGACCTTGATCACGTCGGCCCCTAGGTCGGCGAGCATCAGGCCGCAGGTCGGGCCGGCCATGATCTGCGCCAGCTCGAGGACCTTGATGCCGGCGAGCGGTCCGCTCACTTGCGTGCGAAAGCGATGGCCCGTGAGATCGCCGGCCAGAAGAGCAGAACCAGCGCGAGGGTGGTGATAGAACCGACCAGAGCGTTCGACCAGAACACGCGCAGGTCTCCCCCTGCCCCGATCATCGACAGCCGGAAGGCGTCCTCGGCCCGGTTTCCGAGCACCAGCGCGAGCGTGAACGGAGCGAGGGGAATGCCGATCTTCTTGAACACGTAGCCCACGATGCCGAAGAGAAGCATAAGCCAGATGTCGAACATCGCGTTCTGGATCGCGAAAGCTCCGATCGCGCAGGACACGACGATCATGGGCGCGATGGCCGAAAAGGGCACCCGTAGGACGGCGGCGAAGAACGGCACCGTGCTAAGCACCAGCACCAGCCCCACCACGTTGCCAAGGTACATGGAGGCGATCAGGCCCCAGACGAAGCCCTTGTGCTCGACGAAGAGCAGAGGACCGGGATTGAGGCCCCACACCATCAGGCCGCCGAGCAGGATGGCCGCCGTGCCCGAGCCGGGAATTCCGAGTGCCAGCATCGGAAGAAGCGCGGAAGTGCCCGACGCATGCGCCGCGGTCTCGGGCGCAAACACGCCCTCGATGCGCCCCTTGCCGAACGAATCCTGGTCCTTGGAAAAGCGCTTGGCGAGGTTGTACCCCATGAAGGACGCCGCGATCGCGCCCCCCGGCGTGATGCCGAGCCAGCAGCCGATGAACGATGAGCGCGCGAGCGTCATCCAGTAGCGCGGCAGCTCGCGCCAAACCTTGAGCACCACCCGCAGGCTGATGCTCGCAGCGTGCCCGCGCAGCGCGAGGCGCTCCTCCATGGTGAGCATGATCTCGCTGATGCCGAAGAGACCGATCACCGCGACCAGGAAGTTGATGCCGCGCATCAGGTCGTTGGAGCCGAAGGTCATCCTCAGCTGCCCCGACACGGTGTCCATGCCGACGCCCGCGAGCAGCAGCCCGAGCGCCATGGAAATGATCGTCTTGTGCTTCTCCTCGCGCCCCAGGCCGACGAACGAGCAGAACGTGAGCAGGTACACCGAGAAGAATTCCGGAGGCCCGAAGCGCAGCGCGAAGGACGCGATGCCAGGCGCGAGGAAGGTGATCAGGAGCACGGCCACCAGGGAGCCGATGAACGACGACGTGAACGCCGCAGTCAGCGCTTCCGCGGCCCTTCCTTGCTGCGCCATGGGGTACCCGTCGAAGGTCGTGGCCACCGACCAGGCCTCGCCCGGGATGTTGAACAGGATCGAAGTAATCGCGCCGCCGAAGAGCGCGCCCCAGTAGATGCAGGAGAGCATCACGATCGCGGAGGTCGGATCCATCGTGAAGGTGAGCGGGAGCAGGATCGCCACGCCATTCGGGCCCCCAAGGCCCGGCAGCACGCCGACGAAAATGCCGAGGACCAGCCCGACCATCATGAGGGCGAGCGTCTTCCACGTGAGCAGGACACCGAATCCGTACAGCAGAAGGCCGAACGCCTCCACGGCCTAGAAGCCGAGCAGGGCTTCGAGCGGCCCCTTCGGCATGATCACGTCGAAGGCGATCTCGAACGTGACGAACATGAGGAGCGAGAAGACCAGTGCCGTGGTGACCGATTTCCACCAGGCGATGCGGCCGACCAGCCCCATGAAGCCCGCGATCAGCAGGAAGCTCGCGACGTACAGCCCGAGCCATTGCGTGAGCAGGCAGAAAGCGACGGTCGGCGCGAGGACCTGCAGCACGCGGCCGAGCTGATCGCGGTTGACGAACGCCTCGCTCTCCTTTGCGCGCGCCACGAGCTCCTTGGCGATGCCGAAAAGCGCCGCGCCGGCGAGGATGAGCGAAAGGTAGAACGGGAAGTAGCCCGCCTTCGGACCGGTCGACTCCCAGCCCATGCCGGTGCGCCAATTGTCGAAGGCGAGCAGCGCCGCGAGCGCGACCAGGCAGAAATAGACGACCAGCTCGACCCAGCGTTTTGAAGCGACCGGCGGCGAATCGACCGACGGCGCGGCCGGATCTCCGACGACGATCTCCTCGTCGGAACGCGCCATTACTGGGCGACGAAGCCGGCTTCCGTCATCAGGCCCTTGTTGAGCGCGTCATCCTCTTCCAGGAACTTCAGCATGTCCTTTCCGGTGAGGAAGATCGGCTTCAGCGCCTGCTTCTCCATGTAGTCCTTGTACTCCGCCGTCTGCGAGACCTTCTTGAACAGATCGACGTAGAAGGCCGACTGGTCCGCCGTCACCTTGCCGGGCAGGAACATGGCGCGAAGCATCAGGTACTGCACGTCCACGCCCTGTTCCTTGCACGTGGGAATGTCGTTCCACGACATCCCGCCCGCCACCTTGCTCTTGTACTGGATGCGCTCCTTGTCGAACACGCAGAGCGGCCGGACCTGGCCGGCGCGCCACACTTCGAGATTCTCCGACGGGTTGTTGACGTTGGACTGGGTATGGTTTCCGACGAGCTGCGTGGCGGCCTCGCCGCCAGACTTGTAGGGCAGGTAGGCAAACTTGGCGCCGGTCCTCTTCTCCAGGAACACGGTGAGCACGTGGTCCTCGCGCTTGGAGCCGGTGCCCCCCATCTTGAATTGCGGATTGGCCGCCTTCGCCGCGTCGGCGAACTCCTTGACCGTCTTGTAGGGCAGCTGGGTGTTGGTCCAGAGCACGAACTGGTCGAGCGCGATCACCGATACCGGCGTCAGCTCGCGCCAGTTGAACGGAATCTTGGCCGACAGCGGCAGCATGTAGATCAGGGAATAGGCGATCAGGACCTTGTGCGGATCGGTTGCGCTCGATTTCATGTACATCAGCGCCTCGGCGCCGGACGCGCCGCCCTTCAGCGACACCACCATCGGCTGCTTCATCAGGTTGTTCTTCTGGATGGCGGCTTGCATCATGCGCGCCATCTGGTCGGAGGCGCCGCCGGCGCCGGCGGCCACCACGATCTCCACGGGTTTGGTCGGCTCCCAGGCGAAGGCAGGAGCGGCTCCGAAAGCCAGGCCGCACACGGCGGTCGCCAAAAAGCGCATCTCTTTCCTCATGTCACTCCTCCTCGTTACGAATGGCGGCGCTAGCTAGGCCGCTTGGCGCGCCGGCGTCTTGGCGCAGCTCGAAAGATATTCCATCGCGGCACGCACGCCTTCTTTCTTCACCGGCACGCCGGCCAGCTCCAGACCCATTTCGACGCCCGCGAGGGTGCCCATCAGGGTCAGGTCGTTGAAATCGCCGAGATGGCCGATGCGGAACACCTTGCCGGCGAGCTTGCCGAGGCCCGTGCCGAGCGACATGTCGAACGCCTCGAGAATGACCTTGCGAACGCGGTCCGCGTCGTGACCGGCGGGTGTGACGACCGCAGTGAGCGAGCCCGAATATTCGCGCGGGTCGAGCGCCAGGATCTCCAGCCCCCACGCGCGCACCGCGCGGCGCGTGGCTTCTCCGTGGCGCTGATGTCTTGCGAACACCGCATCGAGGCCTTCCTCCTCGAGGAGCATCGTCAGCGCCTCGCGCAGGCCATAGAGCAGGTTGGTCGCCGGAGTGTAGGGGAAGTAGCCGTTCTTGCCGTTGGCGAGCATCTCGTCCCACGCCCAGTAGCTGCGCGGCATCTTTGCGGCTTTCGAGGCGGCGAGCGCCTTGGCCGAGATGCAATTGAAGGACAGGCCCGGCGGCAGCATCAGGCCCTTCTGCGAGCCGGCGACCGTGACGTCGACGCCCCACTCGTCGTGGCGGTAGTCGAGGGAGGCGAGCGACGAAATGGTGTCGACCATCTGGAGCGCCGGATGACCCGCCGCGTCGATGGCCTTTCTCACTTCGGCGACGCGCGAGACCACGCCGGTCGAGGTTTCGTTGTGCACGACGCACACCGCCCTGATGGCCTTGGCCGAATCGGCGCGCAGCTTCTTCTCGATGGCCTCGGGGTCGGCGCCGTGGCGCCAATCGCCCGCGAGGAATTCAACATTGAGGCCCAGTCTTCCGGCGAGCTTTTGCCACAGCGTCGCGAAGTGGCCGGTCTCGGACATGAGCACGCGGTCGCCGGGCGAGAGCGTGTTCACGAGCGCGGCCTCCCATGCGCCGGTGCCGGAGGCAGGATAGATCACCACGTCCCCGCGCGTGCTCTTGAACACGCGTTTCATGCCGGCGATGACGCCTTTGCCGAGGTCCGCGAATTCCGGTCCGCGGTGATCCGCGGTCGGGAAGTCGATCGCCCGCAGGACGCGGTCGGGAACGTTGGTGGGTCCGGGGATCTGGAGGAAGTGGCGGCCGGCGCGCCGCGTGCCCGATGAGGTCATTGGAGTATTCTACCCGCGCCCCTATGAACGCTCCCTTGACGCCGGTCAGGTTCGCAGGCGCGGACCGCGGTGCGCTCGCCGCGCGGCTGCGCGGCGAGCTCGAGGCCGAAGTCCTGTTCGACGCGGCGAGCCGCGGCCGCTATTCCACCGACGCCTCCATCTACCAGCTGGAGCCGATCGGGATCGTGGTGCCGCGTACCGAGGAGGCCGCGCGGGGAGCGATCGCGATCGCTGCGGCCGAAGGCATTCCGATCCTGCCGCGGGGCGCGGGAAGCTCCCAGTGCGGCCAGGCGGTCGGCGAGGCGCTCGTCATCGACCACACCAAGTACCTGAACCGGGTGATTTCCATCGATGCGCAGGCCGCCGCCGCGGTGGTGCAGCCCGGCATCGTGCTCGACGCGCTCAACGCGCAACTGCGCCCGCATGGCCTGTGGTTCCCGGTGGACGTGTCGACGAGTGCGCAGGCCACGCTCGGCGGCATGGCCGGAAACAACTCCTGCGGCTCGCGCTCCATCGCCTACGGCAACATGGTGCACAACGTCGCCGCGATCGAAGCCGTGACGGTCGAGGGCGCACGCTGGACTTTCGGCCGCATGGACGAGCCATCGGGGCCCGAGGGTTACCGCGATTTCGTGAATCGCCTGAAGGGACTCTATGAAAGGGAAAAAGCGGAGATCGAAGCGCGCTTTCCCAAGGTCCTGCGCAAGGTGGCGGGCTACAACCTCGACCACCTGGGACCCCCGCACGCCAACGCGGCACACCTGCTGGTGGGCTCCGAAGGCACCCTCGCCTACTCCGAACGCCTGCACCTTAAGCTCGCGCGCATCCCGGCGGCGCGAACGCTCGGCGTGTGCCACTTTGCGCGCTTCTACACCGCGATGGAGTGCACCCGGCACATCGTGAAGCTGGGACCGTCGGCGGTCGAGCTCGTCGACCACACGATGATCGGGCTGGCGCGCGACATCGCCGCCTTTCGCGGTACCGTGGATGCGGTCATCAAGGGCGATCCGGAGGCGATCCTCCTGGTCGAGTTCTCGGGTGACGATGCTTCGTTGCAGCAGAAAAAGCTGAAAGAGCTCGTGCAGCTGATGGCCGACCTCGGCCAGCCCGGCAGCGTGGTCGAGCTCACCGACGCCAGGGCGCAGCGCGAGCTCTGGGAGGTACGCAAGGCCGGGCTCAACATCATGATGTCGATGAAGGGCGACGGAAAGCCCGTCTCCTTCATCGAGGACTGCGCGGTGCCTCTGGAGAATCTCGCGGAGTACACCGACGCGCTCACCCGCGTCTTCCGCAAGCACGGCACCGAGGGTACCTGGTACGCGCACGCCTCGGTCGGCACGCTGCACGTGCGGCCGGTGCTCGACATGAGGACCGACGGCGCCGCGAAGATGCGCGCGATCGCCGAGGAGGCCTGCGCGCTCGTCAAGCGCTACAAGGGCGCTGCGTACTCCGGGGAGCACGGCGACGGCCTGGTGCGCTCGGAGTGGATAGCGCCGATCATCGGCGAGCGGCTCGCCGCCGCATTGGCCGACATCAAGGCGCTCTTCGACCCGAAGAACCTGATGAATCCGGGCAAGATCGTGCGGCCGTCCAAGCAGGACGACCGGACGCTCTTCCGCTTCAAGCCCGGCTACGCGATCCCGAAAATGCGCGAGGCGCTCGACTGGAGCGAATGGAGCGTGCCGGGCGCGGCGAGCACTGGCTTCGCCGCGGCGGTGGAAATGTGCAACAACAACGGCCACTGCCGCAAGTTCGACGCCGGCACCATGTGTCCCTCGTACCGCGCCACCGGCGACGAAAAGCACCTGACCCGCGGCCGCGCGAACACGCTGCGCCTCGCTCTCTCGGGCCAGCTGGGCAAGGAAGCCTTCACCTCCGACGAGATGCGCGAGACGCTCGAGCTGTGCGTCTCGTGCAAGGGCTGCAGGCGCGAGTGCCCGACCGGCGTCGACATGGCGAAGATGAAGATCGAGTTCCTGCACCACTACCATGCGCGCCACGGCTATTCGCTGAAGGACAGGCTGGTCGGCTACCTCCCCCGCTACGCGCCCTGGGCCTCGCGCTTCCCCGGGATCACGAACGCGTACCAGAGGATCGCCAGGCGGGCGCTGGGGTTCGCGGGCGAGCGCTCGCTGCCGAAATGGCGCCGCCCGTTCCTGCGCTCGCTGCGCACTTCGGACAGCAGCGGAAAGTCGGGGGAAGTGGTTCTGTTCGTCGACACCTTCAGCAACTACTTCGAGCCCGAGAATGCGCGCGCGGCGCTCGCCGTGCTCGACCGCGCCGGCTACGGCGTGCACATCGCGCGCGCCGCGGACGGCGGCAGGCCCCTGTGCTGCGGCCGCACCTTCCTCGCCGCGGGCATGGTCGAGCAGGCGAGAGCGGAGGCGAGACGCGTGCTCGACGCGCTCGAGCCCTACGTCGGCCGCGGCGTCCCCGTCGTCGGGCTGGAGCCCTCGTGCCTCCTCGGCATGCGCGACGAATTCAGGTCCCTGCTTCCGGGCGGTGAGACCGACGCGCTGGCCGAAGAGGCGCTGCTCTTCGAGGAATTTCTGGTCCGCGAGCACGGTGCCGGACGCCTGGACCTCGAGCTCGCGCCGCTGCCGGGGAAGGCGCTCCTGCACGGGCACTGCCACCAGAAGGCCTTCGGAGCGATGCCGGCGGTGCGCGGCGCGCTCGCTCTCGTTCCCGGGCTGAAGGTCGAAACCGTGGAATCCTCGTGCTGCGGCATGGCGGGCAGCTTCGGGTACGAGGCGGCTCACTACGAGGTCTCGATGAAGATGGCCGAGCTCGCGCTCCTGCCCAAGGTGCGCGCCGCGGCCGAGGACACGATCGTCGTCGCCGACGGCACCAGCTGCCGCCACCAGATCGAGGACGGCGCGGCGAGGAAAGCCGTCCACGTCGCCCAGGTGCTCGCCCGAGCGCTCTCCTGATGGTCCTGGAAGGCGCCGCGGCGGCGCTCGCCCTCGCGCCGATCGCCTTCCTCGGAGGCTTCATCCAGGGGCTCACCGGTTTCGGCTCGGCCCTGGTCACCATTCCGCTCGCGACCTACTTCGTGCCCCTGCCCTTCGCTCTCGCCGTGTTCGCGATCGTCGATTTCGGCAACGGGCTGCGGCTGGGTCTGGAAAACCCGAGGAACGCCGTTCTCGGCGACATCGCGCGCATGGTGCCGCTGATGATCGCCGGCATCGTCGCGGGGACGACGCTGCTCGTGAACCTGCCGCGCAACGCGTCGCTCCTCGCGCTCGGCGTCTTCGTCCTCGCCTACGCGCTCTACAGCCTGTCGCGCCGCGGGGCCCTCGCGGTCGTCAGCCGCCACTGGGCGTTCTTCGCCGGCTTCTGCGGCGGGCTGTCCGGAACGCTGTTCGGAGCCGGGGGTCCGCCCTACGCGATCTACCTGTCGCACCGCGCCCTCTCCAAGGAGCAGTTCCGCGCGACCATGACGCTCACGACCATCTTCAGCATCGGGCTGCGCCTGGTCGCGTTCGCGGTGACCGGGCTGCTGACGCAGGACGGCGTCTGGATCGCGGCGGCGGCGGCGATTCCGGCGGGGCTCTTTGCGATCTATCTCGCGTCGAAGATCTTCCGCGCGATCTCGCGGGAAATGGTGATGCGGGGAGTGGCGGTGCTGCTGCTGGCGAGCGGCGCGTCGCTCGTCGCGCGCGGGCTCGGCTGAGCGCCGAGGCTCAGGCGGGGATGTCGGGGTCGAGCTGGCGCTCGATCCAGGAGATCTGGTCCTTGATGAGGAGCTTGCGGCGCTTCATTCGGGTCAGTGCGAGCTGGTCGTGGCTGGGATCGTCGGAGATTCTGTTGATCGCGGTGTCCAGGTCCCGGTGCTCGAGCTGCAACTCCCGCAAGCGCTCCCTCATCTGAGCCTGCATGTGTTCGCTCCTCGCTTCGACCATGGCACGCTTCATTTTAGACCTTCTGGGGCCGACGCCAAGCCCACGCGAACATGCCGATGCCGACGATGATCATGGGCAGCGACAGCCACTGTCCCATCGACAGGCTCAGCGCAAGAAGCCCAAGAAAATCATCGGGCTCTCTGAAAAATTCCACCACGAAGCGCAGGCATCCGTAGCCCATCAGGAAGACGGCCGACACCGCTCCGACCGGACGGGGCTTCGCCGAGTAGATCCACAGGATCGCGAACAGAAGCGCGCCCTCCAGGGCGAACTGATAGAGCTGCGAGGGATGGCGCGGCAGGGGGCCCGCGCCCTGGAAGATCATGCCCCAGGGCACGGTGGTGACGCGGCCGGGCAGCTCGCCGTTGATGAAGTTGCCGAGCCTGCCGGCGGCGAAAGCGAGCGGGCTGAGCGGCGCGAGAAAATCGGTGACCTCGAGCCATCGCAGTCCGTGTTTTCTCGCCACCCACCACACCGCGAGCAGCACCCCGAGAAATCCTCCGTGAAAGGACATCCCGCCGTGCCAGACCGCGGGGATCTCCAGGAGATGGGAGAAGTAGTACCCGGGCTTGTAGAAGAGCACGTATCCCGCCCTTCCGCCGAGGACCACGCCGAGGACGCCGAAGAACAGCAGATCGTCGAGGACCGCGTAGGTGACGCGGCCGTCCTTCGTGCGCCCGATGCGCCGTCGCCCCAGCCAGAACGAGACGGCGAAGCCCACCAGATACATGAGGCCGTACCAGCGCACGGCGACGGGGCCGAGGTGGATCGCGACCGGATCGAAATTCGGATGGACGAGCATCGGGGAGCGTTCTAGTAGAATGAAAGCCTAACCGATAGTCGGCAATCCCGCACCGGAGTTCCCCGCATGAGCGACAACTGGAGAAGCAGGACGATCACGCACGGCGACGCGCGCTCGCCCAACCGGGCGATGCTGCGCGCGGTCGGGTTCGGCGACGGCGACTTCGACAAGGCGATCGTCGGCGTCGCCAACGGCCACTCCACCATGAACCCCTGCAACGCCGGCATCCAGCCGCTGGTCGACAGGGCGGTCGCGGCGGTGAAGGCGGCCGGGGCGATGCCGCAGGTGTTCGGCTTCCCGACGGTGACCGACGGCATCGGCATGGGCACGGAAGGGATGAAGTATTCGCTGATCTCGCGCGAGGTGATCGCCGACGCGATCGAGACCGCGGTGAACGGCCAGATGATGGACGGCGTCGTGTGCGTCGGCGGCTGCGACAAGAACATGCCGGGCGCGATGATGGCGATGGCGCGCATCAACGTGCCGGGAATCTTCGTCTACGCCGGCACCATCAAGCCGGGATTCTGGAAAGGACAGAAGCTCACCATCGTCTCGCCCTTCGAGGCCGTGGGCGCCCGCGCGCTTGGGAAGATCTCGAAGGAAGACTTCGACGGCATCGAGAAAAACGCCTGCCCTTCGGTGGGCGCCTGCGGCGGCCAGTACACGGCCAACACCATGTCGTCCTCGTTCGAAGCGCTGGGCATGAGCCTGCTCGGTTCCTCGCAGATGGCCTCGCCCGACCCGGAAAAGGCCGATTCTTCGGCGGAATCCGCCAAGGTCCTGATCAACGCGATCCGCAAGAGCATCCGGCCGCGCGACATCATCACGCGCAAGTCGATCGAGAACGCGGTCGCGCTGGTGATGGCGACCGGCGGGTCGACCAATGCGGTGCTGCACTACCTCGCGATCGCGAGCGCCGCGGGCGTGAAATGGACGCTGGAGGACTTCGAGCGCGTGCGGCGCAAGGTCCCGGTGCTGTGCGCCCTGAAGCCTTCGGGCGCCTACGTCGCGACCGATTTCCACGCCGCGGGCGGGCCTCCGCAGGTGATGAAGATGCTGCTCGTGCACGGCGCGCTGCACGGGGACTGCCTGACCGTCACCGGCCGCACCCTTGCCGAGGAGCTCGCCGGCGTGCCCGATGCCCCGCGAGGGGACCAGGACGTCATCCGCCCCTGGGAAAAGCCGCTGTACGCGCAGGGGCACCTGGCGATCCTGAAGGGCAACCTCGCCGCCGAAGGCTGCGTGGCGAAGATCACCGGCCTCAAGCAGACCTCGATCACCGGCCCAGCGCGCGTCTTCGATTCGGAAGTCGCGGCGATGAATGCCATCCTCGCGAAGAAGATCAAGCCGGGCGACGTGATCGTGATCCGCTACGAGGGGCCGAAAGGCGGTCCCGGCATGCAGGAGATGCTCGCGCCGACCTCGGCGCTCATCGGCCAGGGGCTGGGCGACTCGGTCGGCCTCGTCACCGACGGGCGCTTCTCGGGCGGCACCTGGGGAATGGTGGTCGGTCACGTCGCCCCCGAAGCCTATGTGGGCGGAACCATCGCGCTGGTGAAGGAAGGCGACCCGATCACCATCGACGCGAAGAAGCGCCTGCTGCGGCTCAACGTTTCCGCGAAGGAGCTCGCGGCGCGAAGGAAGAAGTGGAAGCAGCCCAAACCGCGCTACACGCGCGGACTCATGGCCAAGTACATGAAGCTGGTCTCCACCGCGAGCAAGGGCGCGATTACGGACGGCTAGTCAGTACTTCAGCGGCGAGTCCATGAAGGTCCGGGGCGGAATTCGCCCTACCAGCGACTCGAGCAGGATCAGCTCGGCATCGGTGTGGTTGGACACGCTCGCCGGAACGATCGCGCGCTTGCGCCCGTCGCCGTAGATGTACTTCGGCGATTCGTGGTGCGTGGTGCTGTACTCCTCCCGCTGCGCGCTTCCCTCGGGCGCGACCTCGGCCGTGCCGTAGCACAGGCAGAAGTAGGTGCGGTGGGGCTCGGATTCCATGTACGCGCCCGTTCCGCGCACGCCGATGGTGGCGGTAGCCGTGGTCAGCCGGTGCTCGCCGCCGGCGAACACCGACAGCAGCGCCCCGGTGAGGAGCCGTACCGCCGCAACAGCTGTGCCGCTCCCGGCGAGCTCGGCGCGGCTCTCGCTTCGCATGAGGAACGCGTCCTGGCCGACGACGAAGGTGGCGAGGGCGTTCTTCCCGACCTCGACCGTGTCTCCCGGGCGAACCGGCGTCCCCGCGGCAGCGGGCCTGCCGTCGACCCTCACCTCGCCCCGGGCGCTCCGCACGCCCTGCGCCGGGGTCTGCGCGAGCGCGGTGCGAAGCGCGGAATGCAGCCCGACTCCGCCCAGAGCGAGCAGCGCGCGGCGCCGCGAGGGCGTCATGCCCGCCCGCCGACGTAGGCGCCGATATCGACGGCGTCGATGCAGCGTGTGTCCATGTAGCGCTCGGCGTAGTCGCGGTAGACGCCCGATTCGAGGAACAGGTCGAACAGCTCCGGGTCGATGTGCTTTTCCTTCTTCATGCGCGCCATGATCTGGATCGACTCGGACAGGGTCTTGGCCTTCTTGTAGGGGCGATCGGAAGCGGTGAGCGCCTCGAAGATATCGGCGATCGCCATGATGCGTGCGGGAACGCTCATGGTGCCTCCGAGCAGCCGCTTGGGATAACCGGTCCCGTCCATCTTCTCGTGGTGGCCGCCGGCCATCTCGGGCACGGCCTTCAGGTGCTTCGGGAACGGCAGCTTGTTGAGCATGATGATCGTCTGCGCCATGTGGTCGTTGATCTTGTAGCGCTCCTCCTCGGTGAGCGTGCCGCGCGCGATGCACAGATTGTAGATTTCGCCGCGGTTGTACAGATGCCGGGGCTCCTTCACCTTGAAGCCCCAGGGGTTGTCCTCGGGCATCCGGTCCCGCGCCCCGCGCTCGATGATGTGCTCGGGCTTGTCGGCGAGCAGGTGCTCGGTGGCCGGCAGCGGCGGGGCGGGACTGCGCGCCATGCGCCGGCCTTCGTCGCGCGACACGCCCAGACGGTCGTCGAGCGTGCGGCGCCAGGTGCGCGCGGCGATCGCCTCGAGGCGCGCGATCTTCTCCGGCGCCATGAACTCGCCGCCCTCGTTGCAGGCGGCGACGAACGCGAATTCCTCGTCGAGGGTCCGCAGATGCGCCTCGAGGTCCGCTCGCAGCTTCGTCCCGTCGCCGCCCGACGCGACCGCCTTCAGGCAGGCGATCTCGGCGTCGCGCTTCAGCACCTCGAAGCGCGTGCGGATCTCGTGGATGCGGTCGCAGATGGTCTCGAGCTTCGTCGCCTTGTCGACGACGTACTCGGGCGTGGTCACCTTCCCGCAATCGTGCAGCCAGCCGGCGATGTGCAGCGCCTCCCAGCCGTTCTCGTCGATGTCGAACTGCGCGAACGGTCCCGTCTTCGCGTCGCAGGCCGCGCGCGCGAGCATCTTGGTCAGCTCCGGCACGCGCTGGCAGTGGCCCCAGGTGTAGGGCGACTTGGAGTCGATGGCGGTTGCGATCAGGCTGATGAGCGATTCGAGGAGCGCTTTCTGGACGGCCAGCAGGCGCTGATTGTCGATCGCCGCGGCACCCGCTCCCGCGAACGCCTGGACGAGCGCCAGCCGCTCTTGCGAGGGCCCGTCCGTGGCCGCGTCCAGGAACACGCACAGCACGCCGACCGCCTCGCCGGCACGGTTGAGCAGCGGAACGGTCAGGAGCGGGACCGGAGCAGCGCCGAAGGGCGCATCGAGAAACCCCATGCCCTCGGGACGCTTTGCCGCCACCAGGTGCAGGGCCGCGGAAGTCTGCCGCGTCGCGCGCACGACCGGGTTCGCCTCGTCGCCCACCGGCAAGTCCGCGAGAGCGCCTGCACCCGGACCGCCTTGCCAAGCCTGCGCCGCGGCTTTGAGCGCGCGCCCCTCGTCGTCGAGGAGGTAGACCACCCCGCCTCTGCCCCCGGCCGCGTCATGCGCCTCCTTCAGCACGCGCTGCAGCAGGCGCTCGTAGTTGCGCTCGGAGGCGAGCGCCGTGGTGATGTCGAGAAACTTGCGGATCGTCCCGCGCATGTCCGCCATCGCGCGGCCCAGCTCGAAGATCTCGCTGATGCGCGTGCGCGGCGCGGGCGCCTCGCCGAAATCGAACCGCCGGATCGCCGCGGCCTGGTCGGTGAGCGCGCGCAGGTTTCCGGCGATGCGCTGCGCGATCCACCAGGTGAGCGGCACGCACACGAGGATGACGAGCGCGGCCAGCAGGATGGTGCGCCGGAGCGCTGCGTTTTCCTCCTGCAGCAGCTCGTCGAGCGGCGTCGCGATGGCGAACGAAGCGAGACTGCCCGCGTCGGACCTGACCCGGGCCAGCCACTCGCGCCCGCCGCTCTCGAAGCGCCGCGCGCTGGAAAACCGTTCCGGATGACCGGCTACCGCCGCCAGCACGGGTGACACGTCGCCGATGCTCGCGAGCACGGCCTTGTCCCCCGCGGCCGAAGCCGCCAGCCGTCCGGGGTCCGAAAAGGCCATGATCCGTTTCCCTTCGGCGTCGAACAGGGCGAGCTGCGACGACACGGTGGGGCGCACCTGGCTCAGCCTCTCCGAGATCTGCGACAGAGACACATCGGCACCGACGACGGCGCGCCCGTTTGCGGCGCGTCGCGCGATGGTCAAGCCCACCTCGCGGGTCGTGAAGAACACGTAGGGCGGCGTGACGATAGCGCCGCGCGCCTTCATGGCCTGGACGTACCACGCGCGGCTGCGCGGATCGAAGTTGTACTCTTCGGGACTGGAATCCGATATGCGCCGGAGCCCGGCGTCGAAGAGCGCGAAGCTCGGCACGTTCTTGCCGCCGCGATGCTCGAGGCTCTGCATCAGGAATACCGCGTCCGGGGGAGCGCGGAAGACCTTTCTCAAGGCGTCGTCGCGAAGCGAGCGCACGAGGAAGAAGTCGCCGTTTTCGTATCCGACGTAGACGGCCGTGAGCTGAGGCCGGCGCTTCAGCACCTCGGCAAGCGTCGGCAGCGAGAGCATGCGTTCGCGCAGCGAGCCGGCGGAGGCCAGGGGCGCCACCGATGCCCATGTGACCACGGTTTCCACAGGCTCGAATACGTTCTTGAGCGCGTCACCGGCCTCGACGCTGATCCGCTCGATCAGGTCCTCGGCGGCCCCGATTACCATGGCTTTGCCCTGAATGTGGTTGGTCCAGGCGATCACGCCGCACGCCGCGAAGATCACCGCGGTGAACACCGTCGCAATGTGAACTCTGAGCGGGTGAAGATGCCACAGGGAGAGGAAGCCGGATCCGGAGAGGCGCGTGGGTCTCATGGCGATTCCTTCGAAGGATCAGGAAAGTATAATGTCCGTGCAGCCCGGTACCAACGTGATGCCCAACCGCCTCGCCGATCAGACCTCGCCCTATCTCCAGCAGCACGCGGACAACCCGGTCGACTGGTATCCGTGGGGCGAGGAGGCGCTCGCGCGCGCGCGCGACGAGAACAAGCCCATCCTGCTCTCGGTCGGCTACTCGGCGTGCCACTGGTGTCACGTGATGGCGCACGAGTCCTTCGAGGACCCGGCGGTCGCGGAGGTGATGAACCGGCTCTTCGTCAACATCAAGGTGGACCGCGAGGAGCGGCCCGACCTCGATCAGATCTACCAGCTCGCGCACCAGATGCTCGCTCAACGCACGGGCGGCTGGCCGCTCACCATGTTCCTCGCGCCCGACGGCGCGCCCTTCTTCGGCGGCACCTATTTTCCGAAGGAGCCCCGCTTCAACCTGCCCGGATTTCCCCAGGTGCTCGAGCGCGTCGCGCAGGCCTACCGCGACCACCGCGAGGAGATCGGCAGGCAGAACCGGACC
>DATEGT010000218.1:0-3553 GCA_035280025.1 Burkholderiales bacterium
GCGCGCCGGGCGAAGGCATCCCGGCGCCGCCTCCGGCCGATCCCATCGCGACCGGCCCGTGCGCGGACCCCCGCGCCTGCGAGGTCAGCATCTGCGTCGCGCCCGCGCGGCCCGTGCCGGCGGCTGCGGCGAGCCCCGCGACAGTCGATCCCTTGCAGCCCATGTCGGCGAGGGACGCGAAGAGCTTCCCCTTGAGCGCGCCGAACACGACGTTCTGAAGGATCTGCTTGCCGAGCGAGGCGACCATCGTCGGCGGAACCTGGGCGAAACCCGGCGCCGCGAGGGCGGAAAGGGCGAGGAGAAGGGTAATCCGCGTGGTGCGCATGCCGGCCTCCCTGGGTCGCATGAACCAGCGGGAAGCTTATACGATAATGGGGCCTCTGGAGACGGAGGAGCCATGGAACCGCAGGAACGGCGCTTCAGGCCGCTCGCCGAGAGCGAGATGAGCGAGGCACAGCGCAAGGTCTACTCCGACATTGCCGCGGGGCCGCGGGGCGGCGTGCGCGGCCCGTTCAACGCGCTGCTGCGGAGCCCCGAGCTCGCGGACCGCGCGCAGAAGCTCGGCGAATGGGTGCGCTACCGCAGCTCGATTCCCGAGCCGCTCAAGGAGTTCGCGATCCTGGTCACCGCGCGCCACTGGAGCGCGCAGTACGAGTGGCACGCGCACCACGCGCACGCGATGAAGGCCGGCCTCGATCCGCGCCTCGCGGCCGAGCTCGCGCAGGGGCGGCGCCCCTCGGGAATGAGCGACGAGGAGGCGGCGGTCCACGATTTCTGCCGGGAGCTGCACGAGAAGAAATCGGTGAGCGACGCCAACTACGCGCGCGTGGTCGGGCACTTCGGCGAGACCGGGGCGGTCGACCTGATCGGCGTGATCGGGTACTACACGCTGGTTTCGATGATCCTCAACGTCGACCGCGTTCCGATTCCCGGGGGCGCGCCGGCGCCCCTTCCTTCGCTCGGGTGAAGCGATGGACGAGCAGGACGCGGTCGGCCTGACACAGACGCTGCTGCGCTTCGACACCGTCAATCCGCCCGGGCAGGAGCGCGCCTGCGCGCGGCACGCGGGTGCGCTGCTCGAAGGCTGGGGCTTCCGCGTCGACTACCACGAGTACGCCGAAGGCCGCACGAGCCTGGTCGCGCGCGCCGGCGGCTCGGCGGCGAAACCGCCGCTCTGTCTCACCGGCCATATCGACACGGTGGCGCTCGGCACCGCGGCCTGGACGCGCGATCCCTTCGCCGGGGAGACCGACGGCGACCGGCTGTACGGGCGCGGCTCCTCCGACATGAAGGCCGGAGTCGCGGCGATCCTGCTGGCGGCGCGCAGCGTCGCGAAGAGGCTCCCGGGAACGCCCGGCGTCGTGATCGTGCTCACGGCGGCGGAGGAGGGCGGCTGCATCGGGTCGCAGCACCTCGCGCAAACTCAGCTGCTCGGCCGTGCCGGAGCGATGGTCGTCGGCGAGCCGACCTCGAACGCGCCGCTCGTCGGCCACAAGGGCTCGCTCAAGTTCCACGCGAAGTTCCGCGGCGTCTCCGCGCACGGCTCGACGCCCGAGCTGGGGGTGAACGCGATCTACAAGGCGGCCCGGGCCGTCTCTAGGCTCGAGGCCTTCGATTTCGGAACGCCGCCGCATCCGGTGATGGGCGGGCCGACCATGAACGTGGGCACCTTCGAAGGCGGACAGGGCGTGAACATGGTTCCCGACGAGGCGAGCGTCGGCGTGGACATCCGCACAGTTCCGGGAATGGACCACGCCGCGCTCCTTTCGCGGCTCGCGGGGCTCCTCGGAAAGGATGCCGAGCTCGACGTGTTCTCGGACATGAAGGCCGTCTGGACGGAGCCGGGACAGGCCTGGGTGCGGAAGGTGTTCGAGATCTGCGGGAGGCACCTCGGGTCGCCGCCGGCGCCGAAAACCGCGACCTACAACACCGACGCGGGCAATCTCCTCAAGGTCTACGCCGGGGCGCCGGCGCTGGTGCTCGGCCCGGGCGAGGCCCGCCTCGCCCACCAGACCGACGAGTACTGCAGCATGGAGCGCATCCGCGAGTCGGTCGCAATCTACGAAGCGATCATCCGCGACTGGTGCGGGATATGAAACAAATGGCCTAGAATCGCCCCATGTCCAGGGAGAAGCCCATGTTCCGTACCCTTACCGCGATGTTCGCGTTCGCGGCCGCGTGCCTGATGCCGCATGCCGCGCCGGCGCAGGACTACCCCGCGCACGAAATCCGCTCGCTCTGCAACTTCGGTCCCGGCTCGGGCGCGGACATCATCGTGCGCTTCTACAGCGACCGGCTCTCCAAGCTCGCCGGCAAGCCGGTGATCGTGGAGAACAGGCCGGGCGCGAACGGCGCGCTCGCCACCGACGCGCTCGCCAAGTCGAAGCCCGACGGCTACACGATCCTGATCACGCCGGCCTCGTCGACCATCGCCTCGGCGCCGTACCTGTTCAAGAGCCTGCCTTTCGACACGACCAGGGATTTCGCCGCAGTGACGACGATCGCGTCGCTTTCGTTCGTGATCATGATCGACGCCGCGAAGCCGATAAAGTCGATCGACGAGCTGATCGCGCATCTGAAGGCGAAGCCGAATCACGGCTTCTACGGCACGCCCAGCAATACCGGGGTCATCGCCGCCGAGCTCTTCAAGGCGAAGGCCGGGCTGAACACCACCTATACGCCGTACAAGCTGAACAGCCAGGCGCTCACCGACCTCCTTCTCGGCCAGGTCGACTTTCTCTCGTACGACGCCACCTGGGCCTCGAGCCAGGCGAAAGGGGGCAAGGTGCGGATTCTCGCCGTGACGGCCGCGAAGCGCTCGGTGGCGCTTCCCGACGTGCCGACGCTGACCGAGCTCGGCTACGGGGGCAACGACGTGTCGCCGTGGTGGGGCGTCGTCGTCCCGGCCGGCACGCCGAAGGCCGTGGTGGACAGGCTCTCGGGATGGTTCAACCAGATCACGGCGGCGGAGGACACCCGGCAATTCCTCGCGAACGCGGCCTTCGATCCCTTTCCGGGATCGCCAGAGCAGATGCAGACGCTGCTCAGGACCGACGCGGAGCGCTGGAAGCGCTACGTCGAGCTGGCGAAGATCCAACCGCAGTAGGAGCGCGCACATGAAAAGCGGGACCCTGACCTCCGACGAGCGCGCCGACGCGCTCGAAGAGCGCCTGATGAGGCAGGCGCACCCGCCCGCGGTCCGCCGCGGCGCGGGCGTGCTCTTCGGCGGGCTCACCCCGAGCGGCGCGCCGATCCCGATCCGGGCGCTCGCCCCGATGCCGCCGAAGCCCACGCTCGTCGACTTCTTCAGGCTGCGCTTCATGCCGCACACCGTCACGCACCTGCTCCAGAGCGCGAGCGACGCGCAGAAGAAGGGCGAGCCCGAGGAGGTGGTGCTCGCGTGCCTGCTGCACGACATCGCGATCAACCTGATCAAGGTCGACCACGGCTACTGGGGCGCGCAGATGCTCGAGCCCTACGTCTCCGAGAAGGTCGCCTGGGCGATCCGCCATCACCAGGCGCTGCGCTTCTTCGCCGACCCGGCGGCGGGCTA
>DATEGT010000219.1:0-15189 GCA_035280025.1 Burkholderiales bacterium
ACGGTGATGTTGGTTTGATTGGCGCGGCTCTCGACTTGGCTTACGACGTGGCGCTGCATGGCCGTGTCGTAGGCCTTTTCGGCGGAATCCACGTTCCGCTTGAGCACCGTGAACTCGTTGCGGTTCTCCTTGCGTGCGAGCAGGCGGGCACGCTGCGCCGCCAGCGCCTTTGCGAGATCGGCCTCGCGCTGGCGGCTCTGGCGCGCCGAGTTCCTGATCCCCGAAATGACCTTCCTCGCCTCGCCGTCGATCTTTCGCCGCAGGCTGCGGTTCTCGGACAGCTGGCGCTGGTACAGCGGGTGGTTGACGCCGTACTGGGTCGCGAGCTGCTGGAGCTTCGCCTCGCCCAGGAGCAGGTCCGGTTTGAGCCTCTGGATGAGCGCGTTGTCGAGCACCTCCGGCAGCTGATCTACCGCACCCCCGTGACCGAGAAACCTGTTCGCTTGGCGTTCCTTGGCGTCCCACTGGAACGTCTGCTCCTGTGCCTTCACCACCTGATCTGACAGCGCTCCCAGCCGCGCGCTGTCCACGTCGTAGCGCTCGTCCGTCGATACGATGCCGTTCCTCTGGAGATAGGTCGTCAGCTTCGACTGCGCGTCCTCCAGATTGGCCTTGAGGGTCTTCAGCTGCTCGTCGTACCACGCGGCCGCCTGGCGGGTGGGCTCGACGCGCAGCTCGAGCATGGTGTCGATGTACGCCTTGGCGAACGCATCGGCGACCCGGGCGGCAAAACCGGGATCGGCCGCCGAGAACGTGATCCGCATGATGCTGCTCTGCGAAGTATCCACCTTGAGCTTCAAGAGCAGGCTCTCCGCCAGCCAGTCCTCGATCGAGCCCTCTCCTCCCGTGGCTTTCGCGAAGGCCTCGCGCGCGCTCGGGTTCTCCGCGAGATGCAGGTCCTGGGCGACCTTGCGCGCCACTCTCTTGCTGGTGATGATTTCCATCTGGGTCTGTAGATAGCCGAGCTTTTCCTGAGGGTAGAAGTTCGGACCCGCGTTGCTGAGCGACTGCTCTTCCTTGGCTTCCACGAGGAGCGACGTCGTCGCGCGGTAGGTCTTCGGCAGCAGGAAGCTCACCGCGGTCGCGACCAGGACGGTGGCCGCCAGCGCCGCGGCAAACGCGCCGAGGCGCGCGCGCAGCGCGAGCAGGAACTGCTGCAGGCTCATCAGAACCAGCTTTCCCGGACGTAGATCACGTCGTTGGCCTCGACGAGATCGGTCAGGCGGGCATCGATGGCGTGAAGGGTGCCGTCCGGCCCTCTACGGCGGATCTTCAGGCCGCGGTCGGTGCCGCGCGGCGTCACGCCGCCGCCGACCGAGAGCGCCTGCATCACGGTCATGCCCTGCTCCAGGCGGTAGGACCCCGCGCGCTGCACCTCTCCATAGATATAGAAGACGGGAGCGCGCTGCACGTAGATCACGTCGCCGTTCTCCAGCCGGATATTTTTCGACAAATCCCCGGTGCGGTACATGGCGGGCACGTCGATGTCCAGCTTCACGACCTTGCCGTCGCGCTTCATCGTCACGGTGACGCTGTCGTCGCCACCCGGGCTCACCCCTCCGGCGAGCGCGAGGAGATCGGTCAGGTTCGAGCTCGTGCCGTCGAGCGGGTAGCGCCCCGGGCGGACGACCTGCCCGAGCACTGAAACCTGCCGGCTGCGCACCTGAACCAGGTTGACACTGACTTGGGGCTTGACCAGGAATTTGCCTTTGATCAGCTGTTCTGCGATCCGGTCCTCGGCGCGGGCAGGTGTCAGGCCTGAGAGCCGGACCTCGCCGATCAGAGGAAAAGTGATCGTGCCGCGCTCGGAGATCCGCGTCTCGGTCGTGAGATCGGGATTCTGAAAGACCGTGACGCGAACGGTATCGCCTTCTCCCAGGATTTCCTGAGACTGGCCGAGCGCCGCTCCGGGCAGCGTCGTTGCCACGAGACACAGGGCCGCGGCGAATCGTCTCGTCGTCACGCACATAGCCCGTCAACATAGCGGCACGACATTCATGGATGATTTCTCCGACTGGTCCGATCGGACCAGCTTCGCCGCGGCAATTCGACGGAGCTTCGTGATTTTTGGCTGCGAACGAAATTTATGCGTTTGTCATGATGGCGCTACCGCTTGTAGACGAGCCGCTATACACCCGCCATCATGCAGCCACAGAACCGCCGCTTCGCCTCGATTTCCGCTTCGTGCGCCTTCGCCGCGCTGCTCAGCGCCTGCGGGCCGACGCCGGTCTCCGCGCAGGCCCTTCCCGTTCCCGACCCCGCGGCGATCCTCTGGTCCTGCACCTTCCCGGATTCGTTTACGAGCTGCGGCTTTTCCGAGCAAGCGCTGGTACCGGGGCGCGCGACCATCGTGAGCATCGGGCGCGACGGCCCGACGAGCGTCCGCCTTCACACCGAGCCCGGGGACAGCAACATATTCGGCAGCGGAACCAGCGAGCGGAACGACCTCGAGCTGTCCGATTCGGCGAGCGCGTGCTCGCAGGGTCAGGAAGCGTGGTGGGCGCACTCCGTGCTGTTCCCCGATGACTTCGTCCAGGTGCCCGAAAGCACGGGCTCGGACTGGAATTTCGGAGTCGTCGCGGACTTCCACCAGAGCGGGTCCGTGGGACCGACGATGTGGGAGCTCGACGCCATGCCCGCCACCGCGCTGAGTCCCGACCGGCCCACGGGATTGCAGTTCGTCGGCCACGGCGGGGACCCCGCCAATCCGACGACGTACGGCGCAGCCATCGGTCCGCTGTTGAAGAACGTCTGGTACGACTTCGTCTACCACGTGCGCTGGTCGCCGAACGCCGACGGCTTCTTCTACGCCTGGGTGAACGGGGTGCAGAAGCTCGCGTATACAGGGCCGACGCTCTACACCGGCAATACCTGCTACCTGAAGCTCGCCAACTACCACAGCCCGACGGGGCAGCCGAGCTCGATCATTCACGACCGCGTGATCCGCGGCTCGACGCCGAACGCCGTGTCGCTCGAGCTGCTCGACGGAGTCGCGATGGCCTCGGCAACATCGTCCGGGACGGACACCACTCCCCCCACGACGCCGACGGGACTCGTCGCCTCCTCGATTTCCTCGTCGCAGATCGGCCTGTCCTGGAACGCGGCGACCGACGACGTGGGAGTCACCGGCTACAGGGTCTACCGCGGCGGGGCGCTGCTCGTCACGCTGGGAGCGGTCACCAGCTACCAGGACAGCGGCTTGCGCGCTTCCACCGCCTACTCGTATACAGTCCAGGCGGCCGATGCCGCCGGGAACGTGTCGGGCCAGTCGGCCGCGGCGAGCGCGGCGACTCAGGCCGCTCCCGACATCACTGCGCCGTCTACCCCGGGGGGGCTCCTCGCCACCGCGGTCTCCGCGTCGCAAATCAATCTGTCCTGGGCCGCCGCGAGCGACGACGTGGGAGTCGTCGGCTATCGCGTCTACCGCGGCGGGGTATTGCTCGTCACGCTCGGGGCGGTCACCAGCTACCAGGACAGCGGCTTGCGCGCTTCCACCACCTACTCGTACACGGTCCAGGCGACAGACGCTGCGGGAAATCCGTCCGGGCAGTCGGTCGCTGCGAGCGCGACCACGCCGCCCGCTTCCGACACTGCAGCGCCGTCGATACCCACCGGTCTCAAGGGAACGGCGGTATCGGCCAGCCAGATCAACCTCTCGTGGAACGCCTCGACCGACAACGTCGGGGTCGCGGGATACACCGTCTATCTCAACGGCGTGGCGCTCGCCACCACCGGGGGCACGTCGTTCCGGCACACCGGCCTCGCACCGGCGACGACCTACGCCTACCGCGTGAGCTCCTTCGACGCCGTGGGCAACAAATCGGCCTGGACCGCGGCGGTTTCGGTGAAGACGCCCAAGCGCAGGGTCGCGCGCGGCGACTTCGACGGAAACGGCAAGTCCGACATCGTTTGGCGCAACGGAGCGACGGGCGACAACGCGATGTGGCTGATGAACGGCGCAGCGGTCGCGAGCGCCAGCACGTTCTCCACGGTCGCCGACTTCGCCTGGGCGATCGCCGGCGTGGGCGACTTCGACGGCGACGGCAAGGCCGACATTCTCTGGCGCAACAGCGCCGCGGGAGCCAATCTGATCTGGCTCATGAGCGGCGCTTCCGTCCTGGGCGACGTCGCCATCAGCTCGCAGCTCGATTCGAACTGGAGTGTCGCGGGCCTGGGCGATTTCGACGGCGACGGGCGATCCGATATCCTCTGGCGCAACGCCGCGACCGGGGCGCTCGCGATCTGGCTGATGAGCGGCGCAACGGTCGCCGGAGGCGCGACGGGTTTCGCGGCCATGGCCGATCCGAACTGGAGCGTCGTGGGCGTCGCCGACTTCGACGGCGACGCCAGGGCCGACATCCTGTGGCGCAACATCGCTACGGGCGACAACCTGCTCTGGCTCATGAAAGGCGCCGCCATCGCAAGCGCGGTTTCGATCAACGCATTGCCGGACCCCGCCTGGACCATCGTGGGGACCGACGACTTCGACGGCGACGGCAAGGCCGACATCCTGTGGCGCAACACGACGACGGGCGAGAACGCGATCTGGTTCATGCGCGGCGCCACCGTTGCGAGCAGCGCCTCGATCTGGACGGTGGCGGACCCGAACTGGAGCGTCGCCGGAACCGGAGACTTCGACGGAGACGGCAAGGCCGACATCCTGTGGCGCAATGCGGCGACCGGGCAGGACGCGGTCTGGTTCCTGAGCGGAGCGACGGTGTCGAGCGGGCCTTTCATCGCAACGATGTCCGATCCCGGCTGGTCGGTCGCATCCCCCTAGAAAGAGAGACGGGCGGTAAGCGAAGCGACGTTCGCGAGGTAGTCGGCAGTGGGGATGTTCGAAGTGCGGTTCTCGCGCTGCACGCTCGCTTGCAGCATGACGCTTTGAACCGGCCGGTACGAAAGCGCCGCCGCCGCGGACCTCACGTGGTCGATCCGGCCTTGCGCCCCCCCGGACACGAGCCCCGGATCCCCGAGGTAGTACCAGAGGCCGTAGTCGAGGTTCGCGGACATGTCGATTTTCTGCGTGAGGGCGAGCGTCGGGCGGATCGTGATCCCCTTCACGAGCACGAAGCTCGATTGGATGTCCTGGAACGGGCTAATGTCCCGGCGGATAACCCCGGTCAGCGACAACTTGCCCGTAAGCTTCCAGTCGTACTCGGCAACTGCGGTGTAGCCCTCGAAGTCGCTCTGGGGCGTGTTGGGATAGCGCCGGCTCACGCGGCTGGCGCGCGCGACCACGTGCGAGACCCCGGTGACGGTCCAGTCCCCGATGACGCCGGCGCTGACCTGGCGGTAGGAGTCGTCGAAGGGACTCCCGGCGACGAACTCCCGGTTCGGGTAGCGTCCCTCCTCGACCCGGGCGCTGAGACCCAGGGAGGTATTGGCGGGCGTGACGTAGCTCAGGCTGGCGTCGCCGCTGGAAATGGTGATGTCGTTCGGTTGAAGCGCCGGATCGCCGTTCTTCTGCTCGAACACGCCTCCGCCAGCCTGGAGTCTCCATCGAGGGGTCAGGAGATAGGCGGCGTTGAGAAACGCCTGCCGCGTCTTCAGCGGATCCGGCGTGCTGCTCTGCGTATAGGCAAACGGCGCGAGCGCGAAGTTCTCCGTATACCCGAGCTGCCCGCTCAGATCATTGCCGACCTGCCAAAGCCATAGCGCCCGCGCGTCGTGGCCGGTGAAATCGAGGTCGGTGAATCGATCGAAGCGGGTGGCACTCCAGGTATAGCCGGCCTGAAAGCGCTGCCGACTGAGCGGCGCGTCGAAGGCAAATCCGAGCGACGTCGTCTGGTAGGTGTCGCCCGTCGACGTCGACCCGATCGCGGACGCCGGATCGACGTTCTTCGAGAGGCGGAACACGTTGTCGTCGCGGGTGGCTTTTTCCTCGGCGAACAGGGTAAGCTTGCCGTCCCATAGGGCCAGCGCCGGCGCCGGCGCCAGGGTTGCGACCGCGATGAAGCCTGCGTAGCCGAGGCCGGATACGCACGCCCGGATTCTCACGCCGACATGCGACGGCGCGCGATGGCAACTACGCCGAGCAGGCCGGCGAGGACCACGGCCCAGCTGCCGGGTTGCGGAAGCGATGCTTCTTCCGGTCCGGAAGCGCGCCGGACGGCGTCTTCCTTCGCGGTACGGACCGTCGTGATTTCAGGCTGCGGTCCGAGGGAGCTGCGCAGGGTCTCGCGGGAGATCGCAACGCGAGTCACCGGGACGAGCTCGTGCTCGCCGAGACGGAGATCCGCGGCGGGCGTGTCCGCGCTTGCGAGAATCAGCCAGACGACGACGATGCCGAGCCCGGCCTGGAATCTTGCTTCCATCGCGCCTTCCTTTGAAGGGTTGTGAGGAATCCGAGAATCCGCTTCTCCAATGACAGCGACCCCGGAGTGCCGCCGCCCGGCGATAGTCCCTTGGGACTATGCCGCGGGCTGCCGCGGGACTACATGCTGAGAATGCGCAGGGCAAGCCCCCGACCGACGGCTTGCGCCCGGTTCTGGACGTTGAGCTTGCGCAGGATCTTCTGGACGTGGTTCTTCACCGTCAACGGGCTGATGCCGAGGATCGCCCCGATCTCTATGTTGCTCTTGCCCATGTGGATCCATCTGAGAATTTCCTGCTCCCTCGAGGTGAGAAGAGCCGGAGCGCCTGGCACCGCCCCGCGGCCGTCGGCCGCCGGGCGGTTGACCTGGGTGCGCACCCAGGCCAGATGCAGGAACGGCACCATGAGCTCGGCGAAGTAGATCTGCCTCGGCCCGATCGTGTCCGGCTTGCAGGCGAACGTGAAGAAGCTGGCGACTTTTCCGAACACATCGTAGGTACCGTGCGCGAGGACCCCGCTCGCGCCGATTCGCGTCACTTCCCGCGCCAGGGGCGTCTGCGCAAACTGGCTGGCGGCCCCGGTCTCGACGAAAACCGGCCGGTAGGAGCTATCCTCCCAGGTCCTGATCAGATGGGGCACCAGAGCAGTGTCACGCCCGAATATCTCGTTGAACGGCGCGGGTTCCACGGGCGAGGTCGCGAGCGAGTCGACGTGAAACAGCAGGGGCTCGCTGCTGCGCAACGCGCAGATCAGCACCTCGTGCTGGATCAGGTTCTGCAGCAGTCCCTGGGTCCAAGTGAAGAAGTGATGCCGCGCGTGAACCCTCAGCGAGGCGTCGATATTGAGCATCAGCGACTCGAGCTCCAAGGGATCGGGGAGCGAGCCGCCGGAGGTTGTCGCAGTCATCGCTTCTGCTGGGGGCTGGGGTAACTCGGAAGGCTGGGACGGTTCGTGGGGCGGGTATCGCGCGGCAAGCGGGCCGTCGATATCTTGTTCGACCGCGGCGCGTAGATTCAGGATCATCTGCGCCAATGTGGAGTCCGTTTGTGACATGGCCATGAAACGGCCGCATAGTCCATGAACCCGGCCTAGTCCCTTCGAGCTAAACGGGCCGCTCCTTGATTGAGCGCAATCGCGCGGTATGGTGGGGACACTTCACAAGCCCCCCTCCGATGCTGCTCGCGACCGATCAATCTCACCGGCAAATCCTGAGCCGGCGTCTCACCCCCGCCGCGCTCGTCGAGGCGGCGCTCGACCCCCTCATCGCCGAAGCAAGCCTCGTCGCCGCGACGCTGGCGTTCGGCGAATCCTTCGGAGGGGCCTACCTGATCCTCGCGCTGATCCTCTTCTCTCTGACCTTCCCGGGGAACGCGTCCGAAGCGGCGAGCAGCCGCGCCCTCGCGATCGACGTCCTCACCGGCTGGCTGGCGGTGATCGGGCTCCTGCTGCTCATCGGCTGGGCAACGCAGACGCTCGGCTCCTTCAGCGCTCCGGTCCTCATCGCGTGGGCGCTCGCGACGCCTGTGCTGCTCTTCATCGCGAAAAGGCTCACGCCCGTCGTCCTGCCCCGCCTGATGGCGGCGGAAGGCGTGCAGCGCATCGCGGTGATCGCCGGCGAGGGCGAGCTCGGGCGCAAGCTCGCCGAGAGAATCAGGAGCGCGCCGTTTCTGGGCATTCGTGTCGCCGGCTATTTCGACGATCGCGGCCCGGAGCGGCTCGGAGGCGCCGGGCCCTGCGAGGTGCTGGGGTCTCTGTGCGACCTCGCCGGCTATGTCAAGGCCCACCGGGTCGATCTCATCTACCTCACCCTGCCGATGGCCTCGCAGCCCAGGATCCTGAATCTGCTAGAGGAGCTGCGCGATACCACGGCGTCCATATACTTCACTCCGGATATCTTTCTCTTCGACCTCATCCAGGCGCGCGTCGACGCGATCGGCGGCATGCCCGTTCTCGCCGTCTGCGAAACGCCGTTCTGCGGGCTGAACGGGCTGGTCAAGCGGGCCAGCGACATCGGCCTCGCGCTCGCGGCCATGGCGCTGATGCTGCCGGTCATGCTCGCCATCGCAGTCGGCGTCAAACTGACCTCGCCCGGCCCGGTTCTGTTCACGCAGCGCCGCTACGGCCTCGACGGAAGAGAAATCATCGTCTACAAGTTCCGCACCATGACCGTGCTCGAGGACGGAAACGTCGTCCGGCAGGCGACGCGCGGCGATCGCCGCGTGACGCCGTTCGGAGCGTTCCTGCGGAAGTATTCGCTCGACGAGCTCCCTCAGTTCGTCAACGTCCTGCAGGGCCGGATGAGCGTGGTCGGGCCCAGGCCGCATGCCGTTGCCCACAACGAGATGTACCGCAAGCTGATCCGAGGCTACATGATCAGGCACAAGGTCAAGCCCGGCATCACCGGATGGGCGCAAGTGAACGGGCTGCGGGGCGAGACCGAAACCCTGGAGAAGATGCGCGCCCGCATCGAGTACGACCTGAGCTATCTGCGGAACTGGTCCCTGCAGCTCGATTTGCAGATCGTGCTGAAGACGATCCTCGTCGTGCTGAGGACCCAAGACGCCTACTAGGACGCCGACCCGAAAGGCTGGGGAGCGCTGCCCTCGGGGATCTTCCGCAGGAAACGGTAACCGGTCCCTCTCACCGTCTCGAGCAGCCCGTCGTGGCCCGACGGATGGAGCGATTGCCGCAGCCGCCGGATATGGACGTCGACGGTGCGTTCCTCGACGAATACGTGATCTCCCCAGACCTCGTCGAGGAGCTGGGCGCGACTGTAGACCCGGTCGGGGTGCGCCATGAAGAAATGCAGGAGGCGAAATTCGGTCGCGCCGAGCTCGATCCTGCTTCCTCCCGCGGTGATGCGATGCGCCGCGGGGTCGAGCCGGAGACCCGCCGCCTCGACGATCTCGTCGCTCAGCAGCGGCGCGCGGCGCCGGATTACCGCCTTGATCCGGGCGAGCAACTCGCGCGTGGAAAACGGCTTGGTGATGTAGTCGTCGGCTCCCGCCTCGAGTCCGGTCACCTTGTCGCTTTCCTGGGAGCGTCCGGTCAGCATGATGATGGGGATGTCGCGGGTGCGCTGGTCGGTGCGCAGCTGCCTCGCCAGGCTGACCCCCGTCGCGTTGGGCAGGATCCAGTCGAGCAGCACCAGGTCCGGCACGATCTGGCGAATCGACGCCATCGCCTCTGGCACGTTGGACGCGCGCATCACGCGATGCCCCGCGCGCTCGAGATTGGCGGCGATCAGCCTTTGGGTGAGGGGCTCGTCTTCCACTACGAGGATTGCGCCATTCATGATCCGGGCTCCATCCTTGGAATGCTGGGCTGTCGTGGCGCCGCGTGAAAGCGCGGGCGCGCATCATGATATTGCGTCGTCGGCCGGCTCACTATTCGCGGGAGCTTGATCTTTTTGTAGCGAATCGGCGTCCCGGGGTCGCCTTCGCGCTACAGAGCCGCCCGCGATGACCCGTGGAATATCGAAGAAGGAAGTGCTAGATGAGCTGATACTTGACGGCGTAGCGCACGAGCGCAGCGTTGTCGCCGAGCCGCAGTTTCTTCAATATCCGCGCTCGATAGGTGCTGATGGTGCTCGGGCTGAGGTACATTTCGGCGGCGATCTGGTTGATCTGCCTGCCCGAAGCGAGCAGCCACATGACGCGGTACTCGCGGTCGGAGAGCGATTCGTGGAGGGGTTTCTGGGAGTCCGAGGCCAGTTCGGAAGCCAGCTTCTCGGCGAAGGCAGCGCTGACGTACTTGCCCCCGGTCATCACCTTGCGGATCGCGGCCGTCAGCTCCTCGTTGGCGCTCTCCTTGTTGATGTAGCCCGCGCCTCCCGCCTTGAAGACCTGCGCGGCGTGGGCTTCCTCGGGGAGCATCGTCAGTATCAGCACCGGGCGTCCGGGACGCTCGCGCTTGATTTCCTTGATGAGCTCGAGCCCGTTGCGGCCGGGCATGGAATAGTCGAGGACCGCCACGTCCCAGTCGAGCTTGCGCGCGAGCTCGAGCGCGTCGTGGCCGTCCTTCGCTTCGCCCACGACTTCCATATCCTGCTCCGACGCCAGGATCTCTCTCAGGCCGCGCCGCACCACCGCGTGGTCGTCCGCTATCAGGACTCTGATGGCCGTACTCCCCACAGGACACGCCCTCGACGGGCGCCGTCGACACCAGTCTACTTCAAGCCGAGCGGAATGGACACCTTGATCTTGGTCCCCTGCTGCGGCGTTCCCCTGATGTCTATCTGGCCGCCGAAGGCAAGGACGCGCTCGCGCATGCCGAGGAGCCCCAGCGACTTCGGGCTGAACGTCGCGGATTCGTCGATCCCCTTGCCGTTGTCCTCGACCCGGAGCACCAGCGTGCCGGATTCCAGGCTCATCGCGATGTCCAATCTGGTCGCCTCGGCATGGCGAGCGGCATTCGTCAGCAGCTCCTGGAAAATGCGGAATGCCGCCGTCGAGCGGTCGCGATCGAGCGCCGGCGTTTCGGCCGGGAGCGTCACCTTGCAGCGGATCCCGCTGCGCTTCTGGAATTCCTTGGCCTGCCAATCGATGGCCGGCCCGAGGCCTAGATCGTCCAGAACTTCTGGTCGCAACCGCGTCGCGATCTTGCGCACGGCCTGGATCGTTCCGTCGATCAGATCGAACATCGAGGTGGTTTTCGCGGACAGCGCGCTCCGATCCGATGGAAGCCGCTTCGCCACCCAGTTCAGATCCATCTTCAGGCCGGTGAGCGCCTGGCCCAGCTCGTCGTGAATTTCGCGCGCTATGCGAATCGACTCCTCTTCGCGCACCGATTGCAGGCGGGCTGCCAGCGCGCGGAGGTTCTCCTCGGACGCGCGGAGATGCTCCTCCGCCCGACGGCGCTCGGCGATCTCGCGGGTCAGCGCTAGATTCTTGTTGTGCAGGTCGACGAAAACCGCGATCTTGAACTTGAGTACCTCGGGCACGATGGGCTTTACGATATAGTCCACGGCACCCGCCTCGTACCCCCGGAACATCGAAGGAAGATCCTCGTAGGCGCCGGTGAGGAAGATGATCGGAGTGGAGCGGGAGCGCTCGCGACCGCGGATGGTTCGCGCCGCCGTAAAACCGTCCACACCCGGCATGCGAGCGTCCATCAGGATGACGGCGAAATCCTGGCCCAGAACGCGGCGGAGCGCCTCCTCGCCCGATTGCGCGAGGACAACGCAGTGTCCGGACGACTGCAGCAGCTCCTCCATGGCCATCCGGCTCTTGGGATCGTCGTCGACAACCAGGATGCAGGCTTGCGAGGAACTCGAATCCACCGCCTACCTCTCAGTTTCTTCGCGCCGGGTCCAAAGGTAACTTTACTACAATAGCGCGGTGACACTTCCTCTTCCCGCGGTCTCGATCGTGGCAGCGTTGGCGAGCAACCGTGCCATCGGCTTCGGCAACGCCATGCCCTGGCGCCTGCCGGAGGATCTGAAGCGCTTCAAGCGTCTCACGATGGGACACGCTGTGATCATGGGCAGAAAGACCTTCGAATCGATCGGCTCTCCGCTGTCCGGCCGCAACAATATCGTGATATCGCGCTCGCGCCGCTGCTCATTTCCGGGCTGCGTCGTCGTGCATTCATTCGAGGCCGCGCTCGTCGAGGCGGCAGACTCCGCCGAGGCGTTCGTCATCGGCGGCGCCCAGATCTATGCGCTCGCACTACCGCACGCCCGGCGGCTGCACATGACCGAGATCGCGCGCGACTTCGAGGGGGATGCGTTCTTTCCGGAGTTCGACCGCTCGCGCTGGCGCGAGGTGTCGCGCGAGAAGCACCCCTCCGGCGGAGCGGAGGGATTCGATTACGCCTTCGTCGAGTACGAGCGCCGCGGCGGCTAGATCACCCGCACCTCGGGCAGCGGGAAGCCGTTGAAGTTGCTGGCGTAGGCCGTCGTATATGCGCCGGCGTTCCTCAGGTAGAGGTAATCCCCCTCCTGCAGGTCGGAGGGCAGCGGCTCATCGCGCATCACCACGTCGATCGAATCGCAGGTGGGGCCGGCGACGTTCCAGGGGATATCCGGCCCCGAGCGGTCGGTTCGGATCTTGTACTTGAGTCCCTCGGCGGTCTCGATGATGCCCCCGAAAAGACCCGCGTCCAGATGCATCCAGCGCTTGTTCGCGCGGGTCGCGGTGCCCATGATGCGGCAAACGAAATAGCCCGCGTCGGAAACCATGAACCGCCCGGGCTCGGCGATCACCTTCACCTTCGCGGGAAAGCTCTCGAGCGCCCGGTTGACCACCTCGCCGATCACCTCGATCGACGGTATCGGCTTGACGTGCCTCACGGGAAAGCCGCCGCCGATGTTCAGCAAGCGCGGATTGAGTCCGGCCTTCGCCATCAGATCGAATACCGCACGCGCCTTCTCGATGCCAACGCGCCAGTTCTCGGGGTTGCGGCACTGGGAGCCGACGTGAAAGCCGACGCCCGCGAGGTCGGCCTTGAGCCTCGCCGCGCTGGCGACGATGTCGCGCACTTCGGCAGTGTGGGCGCCGAACTTGCCGGCGAGGGGCCAGTCGCTGCCTATGTTGGGCGTGTCGAGGCGAAGGTAGAGCTTGGCGTCCGCCTTGACCGAGTGGATCTTCTTCAGCTCTTCGAGCGAGTCGATCACGTACCACTCGACGCCTTTCGCCGCCGCGGCGGCGATGTGCTCGCGCGACTTGACCGGGTTCGAGTAGAAGACCTCGGCGGCGGGAACGCCTTGGGCGAGCAGCAGCTCGAGCTCCGAGATGGAGGCGATCTCGAACCCGCCTCCTTCCTCGAGGACGACCTTGAGCACCCGGGGGTCCGGATTCGCCTTGACCGCGTAGTGCGGCCGCACGCGGGGCATCGCCGCCGCAAAGCGACGCGCCTTCTCGCGGATGATGTTCGAATCGATCAGGAGGAACGGCTTCTGGTAGCCGTCCTTGACTGCGTCCCGGACTTTCTCGAAGTCCAGGCTCGACTCGGGGTGCGAGTCGAAGAGATGGGTCTGCTCGAATGCCTGCTGTCGTATGGACTTGATGGTCTTTTTGGCTACGCCGGCGCGCATCTGCATCGTTTGGGTCTCCAGCACGAACCTACGTTATGGGAATATCCAGGGCGAAGAAGTCCTGCGAGCCGTAGTACTCCCTCTTGCTTGTCATGATGACCTCCTTTGCGCCGGTGCCACGTTGCGAACTCGAACCTCCAAAAGCATCGGGCCCGGGTTTGACCGTCCGCTGCGCAGACAACCGAACCGGAGCCCGTAATGCGTCGATTATAGGGACTGCATTTCCGAAATCAAGGAACTTTTCCGGCACTGCGCGCGCCTCCTCGCGCCCGGCGGCCTCGCGCCGCCCGTTTCCCGCACACAAGGGATAGTAGGCAAGTCCCTGCTGGAACGCAAGGGGTAGTTCAGGTGTTCTTGGAGACGACGATGTTCGGAAACTTCGAGGTCATATCCTTCGCCGACTCGGCGATCTTGACCGCCAGCCGGCGGGCGATCGCCCGATAGATATCGGCCGCGCGGCCGTCGGGATCGGCGACCACGGTGGGCTTGCCCGAGTCGGCCTGCTCGCGGATGCTGATGTCCAGAGGCAGGGCCCCGAGGAGCTCGGTCCCGTACTCCCTGCACATCCGCTCCGCCCCGCCCTGCCCGAATATGTGCTCCTCGTGGCCGCAATTCGAGCATATGTGAGTGCTCATGTTCTCGACCACGCCCAGGATGGGAATGCCGACCTTCTCGAACATCTTGAGCCCCTTGCGGGCGTCGATGAGGGCGATGTCCTGCGGCGTCGTCACGATCACGACGCCGGTCACCGGTACCTTCTGCGCGAGGGTCAGCTGGATGTCTCCCGTGCCGGGCGGCATGTCCACCACGAGATAGTCGATGTCTCTCCAACGGGTGTCCTTGAGGAGCTGCTCGAGCGCCTGGGTGACCATCGGTCCGCGCCACACCATGGGCGTATCGATATCTATGAGGAAGCCGATGGAGATCGCCTGGATCCCGTGGCCGATCATGGGCTCCAGCGTCTTGCCGTCCTTCGACTCCGGCCGTCCGGCGATGCCCAGCATGGTCGGCTGCGAAGGGCCGTAGATGTCCGCGTCGAGCACGCCCACGCTCGCTCCTTCGGCGGCGAGCCCGAGCGCGAGGTTCACGGCGGTAGTCGACTTCCCCACGCCGCCCTTGCCGGAGGCGACGGCGACGATGTTCTTCACGCCTGGAACGAGCTTGACTCCGCGCTGCACCGAGTGGGACACGATCTTGCTCGTCACATCCACCTTGACCGCGCCGACGCCCGGGAGGGCGCGCAACTTCTGCGCGATGAGCTTGCGGATCGGCTCGAGCTGGGTCTTCGCCGGGTAGCCCAGCTCGATCTCCAGGGCGATGTCCTCGCCTTCTATCCTGATGTTTCTCGCCGACTTGGTTGCGAGAAAATCCTTGCCGGTGTTCGGATCGACCGCGTCCTTGAGAACGCCGTGAACTTGTTCCTGGGTAATCGGCATCGGCGGGGCGGAATGCTCGGTGTTTTCAGAGGATTTGAGGGCAATAGGTTGATATTCTAGCAACTTTCGGGTGCCTGACGCGCGCGGGCGCGGTAGAATGGCGTCAAACGGGGGACCGCACAGGGTGAGGACCGGACAGGCGACCGCGGCGGACGAAGATGCCTGAGCACACCAACCGAACGTTTATCTGCAGCGTGCTGTTTCTCGACATTGTCGAGTACTCGCAGCGTTCGGTCGCCGAGCAGATAGCCCTGAAAGAACGCTTCAACGCGGTGCTGACCGAGGCGATCGCGGGTGTGCCTACCGACGACCGGATCATCCTCGACACCGGCGACGGCGCCGCGGTGAGCTTCCTCGGCGATCCCGAGGACACGCTGTTCGCGGGCATGAGCCTGCGCGAC
>DATEGT010000220.1:0-2832 GCA_035280025.1 Burkholderiales bacterium
CATCGCGCACTACTGGGCGCGCATGGACCACGCCTGGCGCGCGCGCCCGGACTGCCGCACCGTGATCAAGAAGACGCCCTCGAGCTACCTCAAGAAGTTCTACTTCGACACGATCGCCTTCGATCCGCAGATGCTGCGCAACCTGATCGACAAGTTCGGCCCGCAGCAGGTTCTCCTCGGCACCGACTACCCGTTCGACATGGGGGAGGAGGACCCGGTGGGGCTGATCGGCAGCGTGCCGCGGCTCTCCGCTGCGGACAAGCAGAAGATCATGGGGGAGACGGCTGCCCGCCTGCTCAAGATCAGGCGATAATACGGAGCATCCTGGAGGTCCCATGAAACAGATAGGCGTTGCGATCATCGGAACGGGCTGGTGCGGCGGCATCCGCGCCGAGACCTGCGCCGCCCACGCGCTCACCAAGAGCCTGCACCTCGCGGAGATCCGTCCCGAGCGGCTCGCCGAGGTGGCCAAGGCGACAGGGGCGAAGAGCGCGGTGGCGGACTACCGCGATCTCCTGAAGAATCCCGAGATCGAGGCCGTCTACATCTCGGCGACGCCCGAGACGACCCACTACCCGATGGCTCGAGACTGCCTCTCGGCGGGCAGGCACGTGTTCCTCGAGAAGCCGATCGCAATGGAGCTGTCGGAGGCCGACGAGCTGATCGCGCTTGCGAAGAAGAGGTCCCTGAAATTCACCATCGGCTATTCGCAACGCTTCAATCCCAAGTTCGCTTACGTTCGGAAGTCGATCCGCGACGGCACCATCGGCAAGCCGGTCACGGCGCTCGTCTCGCGCCACATCACACGCGGCCTGGGCAAGAAGATCAGCGGCCGCGTGAAGCTCTCACCCGCGGCGATGGAGGCTACCCACGATCTGGATTTCGTTCTGTGGTGTCTGGAGCCGGCGAAGCCTATCCGCGTGTACTCCCAGACCAACTACGGCGCCATGCAGCAGGCTAGCGGGCAGCCCATTCCGGACCAGCAGTGGATCAGCGTCACCATGGACTCGGGCCTGTCGTTCATCGTCGGCGGAGGCTGGAGCCTGCCGCCGGGCTACCCGAATTTCTCCTCCACCTGGATCGAGATGGTGGGGACCGAAGGCGCGCTGCTGGTCGACGACAGCCACCGCGACGTGGTCCTGAACACCATGGCGAAGGGCATGCAGCTGCCGATGTCGACCATGCCGGGCGAGCGCGTCGAGCACACCTACGCCGGCCCCATGGCGGCGGAGACCGTCCATTTCCTCGAGGCAGTGGTCTACGACCGTCCCGTGATGGTGACGCCCGAGCACGCGCGCATGGTGATGGAGGTCTACATGGCCGCCGACCTGTCCGCCGAGCGGAACGAAGTGATATCAGTCGGCATCGCGAAATCGAAGTCGGTGCGCGCGGCGGCGTGAAGAAGAATCCCAAGCGGATCGGGCTCGCCATCATCGGGGCGGGGCGCGTCGGCCTGTTCCGCGGCGAGGTGGCGGCCCGGCATCCGCAGGTGGACTTCATTGGCCTCGCGGAGATCAAGCCCGAGCGGGCGAAGGAAGTTGCGGCCAAGGTCGGCGCCGACTTCGTCACCGCCGACTACCGCGAGCTGCTCGCGCGGCCGGAAGTCACCGCCGCGATCATTTCGACCGACGAGCACCTGCATGTCGAGCCGATCCTCGCCGCAATCGAGCGCAGGCTGCCGATGCTGATCGAGAAGCCGCTTGCGACCGACCTCGGCGAGTCCGAGCGCGTGCTCGCCGCGATCCGCAAGTCCGGTGTCGACGCGGTGGTCGGCTACACGCAGCGCTTCCGCCGGCGCTGGCTCGCGGCGAAGGAGAAGGTGCGCACCGGGGCGCTGGGCGACGTGACGCTCGTCACCTCGCGCGCGTTCATGAACCGTCTGGTGGCGCTGGACAACTACGAGCGCACCGACGACCCGTCCTCGATCTCGCCGATGGTGATCTCGGGCACGCACGCGCTCGACGTCGTCATGTGGATGATGGAGGCGAAGAAGCCGGTCGAGATCTACGCGCGCTCGATCGACAGGGCGCTCGGGCCTCTCTGCGGGGGCATCGACGCGACCGCGGGCGTGATCGCCTTCGAGGACGGCAGCCTCTACCACGCCTCGATCTCCTGGGCGCTGCCGAAGGTGTGGCCGGGCGCGGTCTACAGCCTGGAGGTCGGCATCGTCGGCACCGAGGGCGTGCTCACGATCGACGACACCCACCGCGACATCGTGCTCGCGACGACGAAGGCGCAAGGCGAGGGCTACGCGCCCGACGCGGCGCGCCGCGTCGATTTTCTCGGCAGCTACCCGCCGGGGGACATGGCGCTCGGCGAGCTGCGCGGCCCGATGCGCGAGGAGACCGAGCAATGGCTGAACCGCGTGTGCCTGGGACTTTCCACGCAGCACGCGACCGCGGAGGAAGCCCACAACCGCCTGATGCTCACGAAGGCCTTCGATCTGTCGGCGCGGCTCAAGCGCGCCGTGCCGCTGCCGATCGCGGCGGAGGAACCCGCCGCGCGCGCGAAGGCGAGGGCGGCGGGCTGAGAGGGAACGGCGCGCGCCGTGCCCGCGGGGGCTGGTAGAATCGCCCATCGGTCGAAACGAATACCGCAAAACGGAAGCCCGAGGAGGAGACAATGAAGTGCAAATGGCTGGCGTGGGCCGCGCTCGCGCTGTTTCCGGCCTTCGCGTTCCCCCAGGCCGGTTATCCCAGCCGGCCGGTGCGCATGATCATCCCCTTCGCGCCGGGCGGCGCCTCCGATTTCGTCGGCCGCATCATCCAGCCGAAGATGAGCGAGCTGCTCGGCCAGCAGGTCGTCGTCGAGAACCGCGGCGGCGCCGCGGGC
>DATEGT010000221.1:0-38532 GCA_035280025.1 Burkholderiales bacterium
ACCGTCGGCGAGGACAAGCAGAGCATCGTTTCGAAGGTCAAGACCGGCCTCAACTCGTTCAAGGACCTCAAGCTGCCGATTGCCGAGCATTCCATCGCCGGCTTCGTCGCCCTGTCGAAGAAGATGCTCAACCTGAAGGACGTCTACGACGAGAGCGAGCTCAGGGCGCACAATCCGAACCTGCGTTTCCTGCAGGAGGTCGACAAGCGCACTGGCTATCGCACCAAGCAGATGCTGGTCGCGCCTGTGGCGGAGCCGGGGAGCTCCGAGCTGGTGGGCGTGGTCCAGTTGATCAACAACAGGGCCGGAGTGCCGTTCGGGCAACTCGCCGAAGAGGGTGTGACCGAGCTGTGCCAGACACTGGCGATCGCACTCAAGCAGCGGCAGAAACCGCAGGTCCTCAAGACCAAGTACGACTTCCTGGTCGCGGATGCGGTGATTTCCGCGGCGGAATTCGAGCTCGCAGCGCGCTCGGCGCGCAAGAAGGCGGTCGACGTCGAGGACGTCCTGACCCAGGAATTCCAAGTCAAGCTTCCGGCGATCGGCGCCGCGCTCGCCAAGTTCTTCGGAACGCCTTACGAACCGTTCAAGCCGGATCGCATCAAGCCGATGGATCTGCTGAAGAACCTGAAGCGCGAATACGTGGAATCCAACCAGTGGGTTCCCATCGAGGACTCCAAAGAAGGCCTGATCATCCTTTGCCTCGATCCGGAGAGGATCAAGAGCTCGCGCATCGTGCAGAACGTCTTCCCGGGACGCAAGCTCGTGTACCGCGTTACGACCCTGAAGGAGTTCAAGGATACTCTGAAGGCCTTTTACGGGGCGGAGGCGGTCGACAGCGGCGACATCGGCGACATGCTTCACGATCTCGCCGAAGACGAGGGTCCGGTCGAGGCGGAGGGAGACGACGTTTCCGCTGCGGCGGACAACGAGCTGGTCAAGCTCGTCAACAAGATCATCATCGACGCCTACAACCAGGGTGCGTCGGATATCCATATCGAGCCGTATCCCGGGAAAGCGAAAACCGAGATCCGCTTCAGGAAGGACGGCTCGCTGGTACCGTACATCGAAGTTCCGGGCTCGTACCGGAATGCCATCGTCGCGCGCCTCAAGATCATGTGCGACCTCGACATCTCGGAAAAGCGCAAGCCCCAGGACGGCAAGATCAAGTTCAAGAAGTTCGGGCCGCTCGACATCGAGCTGCGGGTGGCGACCATACCCTCCCAAGGCGGCGTCGAGGACGTCGTGATGCGTATTCTCGCGGCGGGCGAGCCCATTCCCCTGGACAAGCTCGGACTGTCGCCTTCGAATCTTCCGAAGCTGAAGGATACGGTCAGCAAGCCCTACGGGCTTTTCTTCGTGTGCGGCCCGACGGGCTCCGGCAAGACCACCACGCTGCATTCGGTATTGGGCTTTCTCAACACGCCCGACACCAAGATCTGGACCGCGGAAGATCCTGTCGAAATCACGCAGAAGGGCTTGCGCCAGGTGCAGGTCAACAAGAAGGCGGGCCTGGACTTCGCGGCGGTCATGAAATCGTTCCTGCGCGCCGACCCCGATATCATCATGGTGGGCGAGATGCGCGACAAGGAGACCACGGGGACGGGCATCGAGGCCTCGCTGACCGGGCACTTGGTCTTTGCGACCCTGCACACCAACAGCGCGCCCGAGTCGATCATCCGCCTGCTCGACATGGGGATGGACCCCTTCAACTTCGCCGACGCACTCCTCGGGATTCTCGCGCAGCGGCTCGCCAAGCGGCTGTGCAGCAAATGCAAGCAGCCCTATACCGCGGGCGCGGACGAGATGAGGCACATCCTCCAGGAGTATTGCTCGGAGCTGCTCAACACGGGTCCGTTCAAGAAGGACGCGAAGGCGGCCTACGAGCATGTCTACAGGGACCTGGCGAAGCACTACGCCAACGACAAAGGTCAGTTCACGCTTTATAGGGCAAAAGGCTGCGAGGCCTGCAGCAATGGGGGCTACAAGGGTCGGGTCGGTCTGCACGAGTTGCTGCTCGCATCCGACCTAATCAAGAAACTGATTCAGGAGCACGCCCGCGTCGCCGAGATCCTGGCGGTGGGCCTCGAAGAAGGCATGCGGACCCTGAAGATGGATGGAATCGAGAAAGTCCTTCAGGGCATCACAGACATGCCGCAGGTCCGCGCGGTCTGCATCAAGTAGGAGGCGCGACGCGGCCCGATCCGCGGCCGGCTCACCCGGGGGGATCTTGGAGACCGACGACGATCTGTTTCGCCGTCTCGAGCAGCTCAACGAGATAGGCGCCGCGCTTTCGCAAGAAAAGAACCTCGACAACCTGCTCGAGAAGATCCTTCTCGCCGCGAAAACGATCACGCGCGCCGCCGGCGGGACCCTGTACACCCTGGAAGGTTCCGACGAGGGGCCGCGGTTGAGATTCGCGATAATGCGCAACGAGGCGCTGGGTATCGCGATGGGCGGGACCACCGGCAACCCCATACCTTTCTACCCGGTTCATCTGTACGGGAAAGACGGCAAGCCGAACAACCAGATGGTCGCAGCATATGCGGCTCTGACGGGCAAGACCGTCAATATCGCCGATGCTTACTCGCAGGAGGGGTTCGACTTCTCCGGGACGCGCAATTTCGACAGGAAAACGGGCTATCGCTCCAAGGCCTTTCTTACCGTACCGATGAGGAACCACGAGGGCGAGATCATCGGAGTGCTTCAGCTGATCAACCGAATGGAGCCGGGCACAAACGAAGTCGGCTCCTTCGGGGCCTCCGACCAGCGGCTTGCCGAGTCGCTAGCGTCCCAGGCGGCGATTGCCCTTACCAACCGCCAGCTCATCAACCAGCTCGAGGTGCTGTTCGAGTCCTTCATCGCGCTCATCAACACCGCCATAGACGAGAAGTCCCCGTATACCGGGGGACATTGCCAGCGCGTTCCCGTTCTCACGATGATGCTCGCCGAGGCGGTGAACGAGACCTACGACGGCCCGCTCCGCGAATTCAAGATGAGCGACAAGGATCGCTATGAGCTGAAGATAGCCGGGCTCCTGCACGACTGCGGGAAAGTAACGACTCCGGTGCATGTCGTCGACAAGGCCACCAAGCTGGAAACGATCTTCGACCGGATCCACCTCGTGGACACGCGCTTCGAGGTGCTGAAGCGCGATTTGGAGATCGAGGCGTTGAAGCGCAAGCTCGAAATCGCGCGCAAGACCGGGCTGAGCGAGAGCGCGGCGCGCGAAGAGTCTGCCCGCATCGACGAGACCCACCGCGACGGTTTGCGGTCCCTGGAGGACGATCGCCAATTTCTGCGCCAATCGAACGTCGGAGGCGAAGTCATGTCGGCCGAGGCCCGGGACAGGGTGAATCGCGTCGGCACCGACCGCAGATGGGTCGATGTCGCGGGAAGCGTCTCGGACTTTCTCACGCAGGATGAGATCAGGAATCTGACGATCGCCCGCGGTACTCTGACCCAGGAGGAACGCGAAACCATCAACCATCACATCGTCGCCACAATCAAGATGCTCGAGGCGCTGCCGTGGCCCAGACATCTGCGGAACGTGCCTGAATACGCCGGCGGGCACCACGAGCGCATGGACGGCAAGGGCTATCCCCGGGGCCTGAAGCGCGAGCAGATGTCCGTTCAGGCGCGGGTCATGGGCATCGCCGATATCTTCGAGGCGCTGACGGCCAAGGATAGACCCTATAAGCGCGGCAAGACTCTCTCCGAGTCGCTCAGGATCCTGGGCAACTTCAGACTGAACGGACACATCGACCCGGATCTGTTCGACATATTTGTCCGCAAGAAGGTGTACCTCCGGTACGCCGAGCAGTTTCTTGACCGAGACCAGATCGACGAGATCGACGAGGCCAAGATACCCGGATATGCTCCCTGAAAATGCGACGCCGTGAATTCAGGCGGCCTATGCCGGCAAGCGCGCCAGCTGCTCGATGAATTTCTCCGCGGCAAAGTCCGCGAATTTCTCGTCGTACCCGACTTCCCGCAGCTTCCGTCTCAGGGCGTTTCTCAACGCGGTCTTGCCTAGGAAACCTATCTGGCCTTCGCGCTCTGGGAGAGCGCCCGCGAAGATTTCTTCCAGTATCTCCTCGATCCGGCTCTCGGTGACGACGCGCTCGGGGTCATTGGCAACCACCGGCGGAAAGCGCGCGCTGACCCTTTGCGACAAGCCCTCTACGAGGGCGTCGAACCTGCTGGAGTAGAAGAGCATGGGACGAGGGCCGGGATCCCCGATTCGGAACCGGCGAAAGGATACCTCACAGGGCCGGGACAGTTCCAGCCGAGTGACGTGCAGCGTCACTCTTTGCCGTAACCCGGGATGCTAGGACGGCGTCATCCCCTCGCGGGGAAAGATGACTCTGGAATAGTCATTTATTTACAATAGGATAAGTAATCGTCTCCGGTGGGCATGCCGCTTGCTCTATCAAGCACGCAACGCCAATTTGGCGTCATCAGGAAGGAGAAATACATGAGAACGTTGCAGAAGGGCTTCACCTTGATTGAGTTGATGATCGTGGTTGCGATCATCGGCATTCTGGCCGCGGTTGCACTCCCCGCGTACCAGGACTACAGCAACCGTGCAAAGATCTCTGAAGTGATTCTCGCGGCCAGTGCGTGCCGGACGTCGATTACCGAGATCTACCAGAGCGGCAACAGCGCGACGCAGGCGGCCGACAACTGGGGCTGCGAAGTGACCGCTGCCACCCCGGGTGGAGCCTCCAAGTACGTCAAGAGCATCCACACGACCGTCGATGGTCTGGTGCAGATCGCGATCCAGGGCTTCGCGGCCAGCGCCAACATCAACGACACGATCGTGACGCTGCAACCCATGAAGGATCTGACCACCAAGCTGACGGTCGCCGACGTGGGCGGGGTTACCGTGTACGCCTGGCGTTGCGGTTCGACGCTCGACGGCACCAACCTGAACCCGAAGTTCCTGCCGGGTTCCTGCCGCGGCTAGTCGCAGACCTAGTCCCGAAAAAGGTACCCTTCGGGGTACCTTTTTTTTTCCTCCAATGCCGGCAAGCATCCTAAGGCGCTTTCCCCTCTGGGGCGCCGCGGCCCTGATCGCGGGGCTCGCCAGCGCCCTGTATTGGCCGTTCCTGCGCAATCCCCGGGTGTTCGACGACTGGGTTTTTTTCTCGGGGGAGATGTTCGCGTATTTCGCTACGCACCCTTTCGGCCTGGCGCTTCGCCTCCCGCCGTATTTCACGCTGGCCCTGACCGAAATGGAGGTCGGAACGATGATGGCGCACCGCGTTGTGAGCCTTGCCTTTCACATCGCTGTTGCGCTTGCCTTGTGCAGCCTGGCCTACCAGCTACTGCGCGCTGCGCTACCCTCGAGCGGGGCAGGCGAGGAAGCCGAGCGGAACGCAGCCCTGTGCGCGTGCGCCGCAGCTGTTCTGTTCGCGATTCATCCCGTTGCGGTGTACGGAGCAGGTTACCTGGTGCAGCGAACGATCGTGCTCGCGACCCTGTTCTCGCTGCTCTCGGCATGGCTGTTCGTGCGCGGACTCGTTCGGAGACGGCACTCCGACGCGCTGTACGCTGCGCTGATGTATTCCGTCGCGGTCCTGTCGAAGGAGCACAGCATCCTCTTGCCCGGATCGACCATCCTGTCGGTTCTTCTCATCGGCGATCGGCGATTCGGACTCCGTCACGCGGCAATCCACCTCGCCGCCTGCGTGCCTGCCGCGGCCTTCGCCGTGTTTGTGAGAAGAGGCTTGATCGGACATGGGTACGAACCGGACTTCGGGGGCCTTGAGACGCAGCTCGAAGGCGTTTTTGCGCACAGCGTGCAAGGCTTTTCCTGGGCCTTGAGCGCCGTGACCCAGGCCGGCCTGTTCTTCAAATATCTTGCAGTCTGGCTCTGGCCCGACACCGGGGCGATGTCGATCGACGTTCGCGTGGATTTCCTCGACACGTGGTCGGCGGGCTGGATCGCCCTCAGGGTCGCCGGCTTCTTGGCTTTCGGCGGGATCGGCTTTCTGCTCCTGCTGCGCAGGGGGCGCGTCGGGCTGGTGGGGTTCGGCATGCTCTACACGTGGAGCATGTACCTGGTAGAGTTCAGCACGATCCGGTTTCAGGAGCCCTTTGCCCTGTACCGCAGCTATCTCTGGGCGCCGGGATTGCTGATCGCCATCGCGGCGCTGCTGAGCGCCGCTCCGATACGCGCAGCCATGACCGGCGCAGTGCTCGCGGTGCCCGTTCTCCTGTACCAGGCGCACGATCGGCTCGTGACGTTTTCCAGTTCCCTGCTCCTTTGGGAGGACGCCTACCTCAAGCTCCCGGCGCAGCCGGTTCCCTGGGGATCGCGCACGCTCTACATGGTGGGCAGAGAGTATGTGTACAGCGGAAAGCGCGACAAGGCCGTTGAGGTTGCGGATCGATGCCTGGCGCAATATCCCGAAACGGTTCACTGCTATTTTGCGCGCGGGCTCATCCATTTTCTCGCGGGGGAGTACCAGCTCGCTCTGCCGTATTTGTCCCGGGTAGTGGAGTTGCGACCCGGGGGAGCGGTCGGCCACCACCGGCTCGGCCTGGTTCTGGAGCGTCTCGGGCGGATTCCCGAGGCGCTGGCCGAATACCGGCGCGCCTCCGAGCTGGGGTATTCGGGAGCCGACTACGAGATCGAGCGCCTGCAATCTGCGGGCACCGGCAGCGTCCCGCAGAAGCCGGGCCCTGCCGCGCGGCGATGAGAATGTCGCGGAGCCGCCCGGCTAGGCTCTCCGCCGATAGAGTCCCGAGCGCCCGCCCGACTTCTCCAGCAACTTGATGTCTCCTATCGTCATCGCGCGGTCGGCCGCTTTGCACATGTCGTAAATCGTGAGCAGCCCCACGCTCACCGCGGTCAGCGCCTCCATTTCCACCCCGGTTCGACCCAGAGTCTCGACCGTGACGACAAGCCGGATCGTCGAGGTCCGCCTCTCCACGGAAAATTCGGCCGCGACCCGCGTGAGGTTGAGCGGGTGGCACAAAGGAATCAATTCGTCCGTGCGCTTGGCCGCCTGGATCGCGGCGACGCGCGCCACTCCCAGTACATCGCCCTTCTTGCTCCCGCCGGCGGCGATGAGCTTCAGCGTCTCCGAGGACATGCTGATCGCCCCGCTCGCTTTCGCGACACGCCGCGTCTCCGCTTTCTCTCCGACGTCGACCATGTGCGCCTGGCCGGACGCATCGAAGTGACTGAATTTTCTCAAAGGGCTCATTCGTCCGCCTATCGAAAGCAGGCCCCGGACGGTTGGCTCCAAGGGAACCGCTGCCGCACGGCGGTATCATATTATCCATGAGAATGGCGGCGGCTTGCCTGAGCCTGGTCCTGCTTGCCCCCCACGCCCGGGCGCAGGCGCTGCCCGAGCTGGGCGACACGTCGGGCGCGATTCTGTCTCCGGCGCTCGAGCGCAAGATCGGAGAGCAGGCAGTACAGCAGATCCGCCGCGAACCGAACTACGTCGACGATCCGGAGATCACGGAATACGTCAACGAAATCGGCAGGCGCATCGTGGCGTCGACTTCGGATGCACAGCAGGATTTCGTCTTCTTCGTGTTGCGGGACAACACCATCAACGCCTTCGCCATGCCCGGGGGCTTCGTCGGGGTGCACACCGGCCTGCTCCTTGCGGCGCAAACGGAGTCGGAGCTCGCAGGCGTGCTGTCCCACGAAGTGGCTCACGTGACCCAGCACCACCTCGCGCGGCTGCTCGGGAAGCAGGATCAGATGTCGATTCCGACCCTCGCGGCGATTCTGGTGGGTCTGCTCGCCGCGCGCTCGCGTCCGGACGTGACGCAGGCGGTCATTGCCGGGGCCACCGCGGCGAGCGTGCAGTCGCAACTGAACTACACGCGCGAATTCGAGCGGGAGGCCGACCGCGTCGGCTTTCAGTACTTGCAGCAAGCCGGCTTCGACGTCAGCGCCATGCCGACGTTCTTCGAACGCCTGCAGAAGGCGACGCGTCTCTACGAGAACAACGCCCCGGCCTATCTGCAAACCCACCCGCTCACCAGCGAGCGCATCGCCGACATGCAGAATCGCGCGCAGAACGCTGTCTACAAGCAGGCGCCTGACAGCGTCGAGTTCTATTTCGTTCGCGCCAAGCTCACCGCTGAGCAGGGCAGACCGGCCGAAGCGGTCGCGCATTTCGACGAGGTGGTGCGAGAGCACCGCTACGCCGACGAAGCCGGGGCGCATTACGGTCTCGCCAGTGCGCTGGTGCGCACGCGGGATTTCCGCCGAGCGGCATCCGAGGCGGAAGTCGTGCGGAAGCTGGTCGGATCTCATCCGATGGTGGACCTGCTCGTTGCCCGCATTCGCGTGGGCGAAGGCAACGCGGCCGGGGCGAGGGACGCTTTGCGGTCGGGTCTGAGCCGCTTTCCCAATTACAGGCCGCTTCACTACGCCTACGTCGACGTGCTGCAGGGGATGGGGCAGCACCAGGCGGCGCTCGCTTGGCTTTCCGAGCTGGTGAAGAGCTACCCGCGGGACGCCCGGTTGTACAGCCTCCAGGCAAAGTCCTACGCGGCCTCGGGCAAGCGTCTGCTGCATCATCAGGCGCTTGCCGAGACCTACTTCCTGCAAGGGACGCTCCCCGCGGCGATCGAGCAACTGCAGCTCGCGCAAAAGAGCGGTGACGGGGATTTCTACCAGCTTTCGGCCGTGGAGGCCCGCCTTCGGGATCTGCGTTCCCAGCAGGCCGAGGAGAGGAAATATCGTTAGCGGGCGGTGTCTCTGCCCGGGCCTTCGAAATACGCCTCGTAAAGAAGATCGAACGTCTTCTCGCTTTCCGTGAACAGCTCCTCGTCGCTGCTGCAGCGCCGACGGGCGCCCTGAAGGAGCGTCTCGACTCCCGCGGCCTCTGCGATCGGTGCGCCGCCGGTGTCGAGAAAATGCACCAGGGATCCGATTCTGGCGAGCGTTTCGTTGCCGTCCAGGCTGAATCGCGCCAGCAGTTCCTCGAAGGTCACCTTGTCCCTGCTGTTGGAAAACGTAGCGCCTTCGAAGCCGAACCCCACCGCGGTGGACGGGCACGGCTGGGACTTGTCCAGCCACATCAAGGTCGCCTCCGCGTCGATGAAGCGCCGGATCAGCCAGCCGGAGGCGAGGCGATCCGCCAGAAGCGGCTTGCGGGATGCCCACACGCGCTTGAAGTAGTAGCGGCCGGTTTGGGTGAGGCGTCCGCCGGATTGCGCGCCGTCCGGGAACATCCTCTTGCGCACTTCCGCCTCGGTCTCGCGCAGAACGCGCGCCGCCTTCTCCTTCAACGGCGAATCGAAGAAATCGAGGGCGCTGATGGCCTCGAATTCGCGGCGCTGCTTGTTGAGGACTCGGGCGATCGCGCTGGGCTCGGAGATGCCGAACCCCGAGCGCAGGCCTTCGATGATCTTGATCAGCTCCTCGTACTTGCCCGCGCGGTCGAAAAGCGACTTGAAGGAGCGCTCCTGATCGGGGCCGGCGTTGACGACGTGCAGGACGTGAGCCGAGCCGTTGATCCGCGCGGTGTGCTCCGACAAACGATGCAGGCCTTGCCGGTTTGTCGGAGTATCGGGAAGCAGGTACACCCCTTCGCGCAGCAGCGCGCAGCCCATCGCTTCGAGCGTTCGCAGCACCCGCATTCTGGAGGCGGGATCGTCCATCGGAAGGCTGGCGACGTACACCAGCCATTTCGAATCAGGTGTTGGCGTTCCCTTTGCCAAAGCCACTCCGGTGACACTATCGGCGTCCCAGTTTAAGTATCGCCAACTGATTCGGCAACCCGCCCGTGATCTGGGCATTCCCGGGCTGCACCCTGCTCGCGACGCCGGCTTCCGCTTTTGCGCCGGAGCGCTTTGGTATATAGTTCTCGCCCTCTGAGAGCGAGCCTTGGAGCATGACGACGACCTTCGACAAAGACCTCGACGTAAGGGGACTCAATTGTCCGCTTCCGATCCTCCGTGCAAAGAAGGCTTTGGCGGACCTGGCCAGCGGAAAGGTGCTGCGGGTGCTGGCGACCGATCCCGGGTCGGTGAAGGATTTCCAGGCCTTTGCCAAGCAGACCGGTAATCAGTTGCTCTCTCACGCCGAAGACGACAAGGTCTTCACCTTCCTCATGAAGAAGAAGTAGAAGTAGTTCGGGCCGGCGCCTACCGGTCGCGGATGATCCCCTGCCTGAGATAGACCGGCCGCACGGCGCTCGCCCAGGTCTCCAGGCGGAGCGCAAACACGCTCCCGGCTGCGGCGACCATCACGCCGCAGGCAAGCAGGGTCCTGTGGACCCCGATCGATTCCGCGAGCGCGCCGGCAACGAAGTTGCCGATCGGCGCGAAGCCGAGGAAGCACATGACGTACAGGCTGATGACCCTCGCGCGCTTGTCCTCTTCGGCGAGGGTCTGCAGGATGGTGTTGATCGAAGCCGCCGTGACGACGAGCCCCGCGCCGAAGACGGTGAGAAAGGCGAGCGACAGCCACAGCGTTCCCGAGAGGGAAAAACAGATGAGCGCTGCGCCGGCAGTCACCGTGGTCGCGGCGATCACCCGGCCCAGTCCGCGGACCGACTTCCGCGCGGCAAGCACGAAGGTCCCAGTAACCGCTCCCATTCCCACCGCTCCGATCAGAAACCCGAACGTCTTGGAATCGCCGCCGAAGGTCTGGCCGGCGAATATCGGCATGAGGGACTGCCAGGGTGCGGAGAAAAACCCCACCATCATGAGCAGCAGCAACAAGCGCCGCGTGCCGGTGAAGCCGAATGCATAGCTGAAGCCGGAAGCGAGCTGCCGCCACCACTCGACGCCCGTATGCCGAGGCTCCCGGGCCTTCACGCGCACCGCGGCGTAGGTTCCGATGATCGCCAGATAGCAGAGGGCGTTGGTCAGGAAGCACCACGCTTCGCCCAGCGCCGCGAGCAGCAATCCGGCCACGGAAGGACCCACGAAGCGCGTGCACTGGAAGAGCATCGATTGCAGCGCGATCGCATTGGGCAGGTCCTCGCGGTGATGGATCAGCTCGAGAAGGAAGGCCTGGCGTGTAGGCGTTTCGAAGGAGGTGATGATCCCCAGGAGCAGGGCGAGGCCGATCAGGTAGGGAACGCGGACCGCGTCGGCAAAGGTCAGCGCGGAGAGCGTCAGCGCCTGAAGGAACGCGACGGTCTGGATGATCACCAGCAGGCGACGCCGGTTGACGCGGTCCGCCCACACGCCCGCGATGGGCGACAGGAACAGCACGGGCAGCTGCTGCGCGCCCGCGGTCACGCCGAGCAGGAGAGCCGAGCCGGTCACGCGGTAGACGAGCCAGCTCATCGCCACGTTCTGAATCCAGTTCCCCAGCAGCGCGAGTCCCTGGCCGGCATAGAAGATCCGGAAATTCTTGGAGCGGAACGCTCGCAGGGCGGGGATCACGGGAGAGCCTGGGGCTCAGGGCTCGAGTTTGTCGAGCTGGTCCTTCAGCTTCTCCAGAGTCGCCTTGAATGCGGCGAGGCGCTCCCTCATCTGCGTTACTACCTCCGGCGGGGCGCGATCGACGAAATTCGGATTCGCGAGTTGGGCACTGGCCTTGCTTATCTCGCCCCCGACCCGAGCGACCTCTTTTTGAAGCCGTGTACGCTCCGCGGCAACGTCGATCTTGACGTCCAGCATTATGCGCAGCGGGTAGACGTCGGCGACCGGCGCTCGTGAGGTAGGCAATACCTCCACGAACTTTACCTCCGACAATCTTGCCAGCGCCATGAGATAGGGGCGCAGCACCTCCGCGCCCACACCGCTGACGTCGCCCTCGACTAGCGCAGCCACTTTCTCCGCCGGCGACAATCCCATCTCGCTGCGCAGCGACCGGCACGCCTCCGTCAGACCCTTCAGCGTAGAAATCTGCGTCGCGGCTTCGGGGGCACGTTTTTCCATGTCTGCTTGCGGGAAAGGTTGCAACATCACGCTGGGTCCGGCCTTGCCTGAGAGTGGGGCGACCTTTTGCCACAGCTCTTCTGTGATGAAGGGAATGATCGGATGCGCCAATCGCAGTGCGGCTTCGAGCACACGCACCAGCGTGCGGCGCGTGGCGCGCTGTTCCGCTTCGTTGCCGTTAGCGAGCCGCGTCTTGGCGAGCTCGACGTACCAATCACAGTACTCGTTCCAAACGAATTCATAAATGGCGCGCGCGGCGTTGTCGAAGCGATAATCCCCGAAACTCTGCTCGACCTCGTCTTCCGCGTCCTGCAAGGCGGCGACGATCCAACGCTCGACAAACGAGTGCACCAGCGGCAAAGACTCGTCGAGCCCGGTGTCCTTCCCCTCACAATTCATCAGCACGAACCGGGTCGCGTTCCACAGCTTGTTGCAGAAATTGCGGTATCCCTCGCAGCGGCTTAGGTCGAAATTGAGCGTGATGGCGAAGCTGGCGAGCGAAGCAAAGGTGAAACGCACCGCGTCGGCCCCGAAGGCCGGTATCCCCTTCGGGTAGTGGCTCTTCACATATCTTTCGATGCGCTCCTTGTGCTCGCCCTTGAGCAGGCCGACGGTCGATTTCTGCAGCAAGGCCTCGAAGGAGATGCCGTCGATGAGATCGAGGGGATCGATGGTATTGCCCTTGGATTTCGACATCTTCTCGCCTTCGGCGTCGCGCACGATGGCGTTGATGTAGACGTGGCGGAACGGCACCTTGCCGGTGAAATGGAGCGTCATCATGATCATCCGGGCGACCCAGAAGAAGATGATGTCGTTGCCGGTGACGAGAACCGAGGAGGGCAGGAAGCGCTCCAGCTCAGGGGGCCTGTCCGGCCAGCCGAGAGAGGTGAAAGGAACGAGGGCGGAGGAAAACCAGGTGTCGAGCACGTCCTCGTCGCGCCTGAGTGCTCCTGAATGGCCCTTCGCCGCGGCCTGCTTGCTCGCTTCCTGTTCGCTGCGCGCGACGTAGATATTGCCATCGCCGTCGTACCATGCCGGGATCTGGTGGCCCCACCAGAGCTGGCGCGAGATGCACCAGTCCTGGATCTTTTCCAGCCACTGCTTGTAGGTGCTGGTCCAGTGCTCGGGGAAGAACTTCACGTCGCCCCGGGCGACCGCGTCGAGCCCGCGCCCGGCGAGTCCGTCCATCTTCACGAACCACTGGTCGGTGAGCATGGGCTCGACGATCACGCCGGTCCGGCCCGAGCGCGGCACGCGCAGTCTGTAGGGCTTCTCGGAGACCAGAAGGTTCTGCGACTTTAGGTCGGCGATGATCCGCTTGCGCGCCTCGAACCGATCCAAGCCCCGATACGCTTGGGGCGAGTTCTCGTTCATCCTGGCGTCCAGGCCCATCACCGCGATCTGCGCAAGCTTGTGGCGCTGTCCGACCGCGTAGTCGTTGAAGTCGTGCGCCGGAGTGATCTTCACGCAGCCGGTGCCGAACTCGGGGTCCACGTAGTCGTCCTGAATCACCGGGATGGAGCGGCCCGCGAGGGGCAGCCGCACCCGCTTGCCGACAATCCTGGCGTAGCGCTTGTCCTTCGGATTCACCGCGACGGCCACGTCGCCGAGCATGGTTTCCGGCCGGGTCGTGGCGACGACGACCGAGCCGCCGCCGTCTTCCAGCGGGTAGCTTATCTCCCAGATCCTCCCGTTCTCCTCCTCGCTGTCGACCTCCAAGTCGGAAACGGCGGTTCCCAGCACGGGATCCCAGTTGACCAGGCGCTTGCCGCGGTAGATCAAACCCTGCTCGTGCAACCTCACGAACACCTCGACTACGGCGCGCGACATGCGCTCGTCCATCGTGAAGTAACCGGACTTCTGGCCTTCGGAATCCGCGAAACTCCAGTTGGCCGAGGCTCCCAGACGCCGCATCTGTCGCGTGATGGTCGAGCCCGACTGCTGCTTCCAGTCCCAGACCCGCCTTACGAAAGCCTCGCGGCCGAGCTCGCGCCGCGTCTTGCCTTCGGTTTCGAGCTGGCGCTCGACCACGATCTGAGTCGCGATTCCGGCGTGGTCGGTGCCGACTACCCAGTTGGTGTCGAAGCCCCGCATCCGGTGGTACCGGATCAGCGCGTCCATGAGCGTCTGCTGAAACGCGTGGCCCATGTGCAGGGTCCCGGTCACGTTCGGCGGCGGGAGCTGGATGCAGTACGGCGGTTTTCCCGGGCCCGCGGAGTGCGCGAAGTAGCCGCGCGATTCCCACACGGGGTACCAGCGTTTCTCGACCTCGTGCGGATCGAAGGTCTTGGGAAGTTCCATTTGCGCTCAACACGAAAAAACGCGCCGAGCGGTGCTCACGAGGAGCCCGGTTCGACGCGCTCTAGGCGGATTATAGCTTCAGCCGCTCCGCGAAGGTCCCCGCAGCCGCGCGATCTCGGCGGCGACCGCGCGGGCGACGGTGTCGCGAATGACGGTTTCCAGTTCGGCCTTGAGTTGGGTGCTCAGGCCGGCGAGCGCGCGCTGCAAGTGCGCCTCGATTCCCTGCTGCAGCCGGCGCTCCAGCTCAAGGAGCTCGGCCTTGGCCGCAGGGGCCGGCGCCGGGTTGGCGGCCGGGGCCGGGGTTCCCCGGTTCTCGTCGATGATGTCGGTGAGCACCGGGACCTCGTGCTTGCCGGCGGTGCTCGCCGGGTGGTAGCGCTTCAGAAACGCATCGGCCTTTCCCAGCAGGTCTTCCGGCTCGCTCATGGAGTCGATTTCGTCAGATCGTGGTGATGGATCTCGTAACCGCGGTCGCGGTAGAACCTGAAGCGGGCTCTGGCGCGCCGGCGATCCTCGTCATCCGTGCCGACGACTTCGATCAACCTTTCGAATCGACTGAAGGCCGGCGGCGATTCTTGGTGGAGGTTGAGCACGACCCGATGGTGGGCGCTCTCGGAACCGTCGGCAGCAATGACCACCGGCGTCTCGGGAGAAAGCGGGTCGCTCGCCAGGCAGTGGGGGATGAATCCTATCGCCTGATAGGTCCACAGCATCCTATCGAGGCTGCGGGCCGTGTCCTGGTCCGGGGCATAGACCACGACCGGCAATTGCTCCCGGAACGCCTTGGCGACGAGCTGGCAGGCGACCTGCAGCTTGGATTCGGCGTTGGAATAGAAGTCGATGCGCGTCATCAGGATGCCGGAGCGGATGTGACGGGGCTGCCGGGATACCCGCTAGCGTCGCGCCCGATTCATCAGGAAAGCAGCCAGCAGAGGGACCGGTCGGCCGGTCGCGCCTTTTTCCCTCCCCGACTTCCATGCCGTTCCCGCGATATCCAGATGCGCCCAGTCGTACTCGCGGGTGAACTTGGACAGGAAGCAGGCCGCGGTGACGCTGCCCGCGGGGCGCCCGCCGATGTTCGCGAAGTCGGCGAAATTGCTCTTGAGGGCCTCGTGATAGTCGTCCCAGAGGGGCAGCTGCCATACGCGGTCCCAGGATTCCGCGCCGGCCGCCTGGAGTTCCTGCGCCAACTTATCCTTGTTGGCGAACAGGCCGGAGCAGACATGGCCGAGCGCAATGATGCAGGCGCCCGTGAGGGTGGCGATGTCGACCACCGCCTGGGGAGCGAAGCGCTCTGCGTAGCTGAGCGCGTCGGCCAGGATAAGGCGCCCCTCGGCGTCAGTATTGAGAATCTCGACCGTCTGCCCCGACATGCTGGTCACGATGTCCCCCGGCTTGGTGGCGGCTCCTCCGGGCATGTTCTCGCACGCCGGGATCAGTCCGACGACGTTGAGCCTAAGCTTGAGCTCCGCCACCGCGCGCAGCGTTCCCAGAACGCTCGCCGCGCCGCACATGTCGAATTTCATTTCGTCCATCTCCGCCGCCGGCTTCAGGGAAATTCCGCCGGTGTCGAACGTGATGCCCTTTCCCACGAGCACCACGGGCCGTTCCTTCTTGCCGGCTCCCGAGTAGCGCAGGACCACGAACTTGGGCGGCAGGTGCGAGCCCCTCGTCACCGAGAGGAACGTGTTCATTCCGAGCTTCTCCATGTCCTTTCGCTCAAGCACTTCCACCGAAAGCTTCCATTCGCGCCCGAGCTTCACGGCGCTCTCCGCGAGGTAGCTCGGAGTGCACACGTTCGCCGGGAGATTTCCCAGATCGCGGGTGAGCGACATGCCGGCCGCGATCGCACGTCCTTCGAGCACCCCGCGCTGGATGGCGGGACCGTCCTGCTGCTGCGAAGTGGAGACCGTAACGCGCGCCAGCGCGCCCGCTTCCGGCTTCTTGCTCTTCATCCGATCGAAACGGTACGCAACGTCGGCGGCAGCGAGAACGAGTTGCCGAGCCTTCCATGCGCCGTCGCGACCGGCGACCGGCAGTTCCGGGAGGTAGACGCAGACGTCGCGCGTTCCGGTGTCGCGTATCGCGACGAGCGCCGCGCGCGAGCAGTCCCGATACTGGCGCTCGCCGAACTCCTTTTCCTTCCCGAGTCCCACGAGAAGGACTCTCTCCGCCGCGACGCCGTGCACGCGGTACAGCATGCGCGTGCTTCCGGATTTGCCGTCCATATCCCCGGAGCGGAGGACTTCGCGCAGCTGGCCGCGCGCGGCGCGATCCAGCGCTTCGCCGGCACGGGAAAGCTTGCGCGATTCGAACACGCCGACGACGACGCATGCGGCCGCTTGTTTCTCCGGCGCCGCTACTTTTGTGCTAAATTCCATTTGAACCCGACTCTGGAAAATTGTGAGGATTATCTCCGGTTTGCTTCGCCGAAGTCAAAACGACGCTGTGCTTCTCGGCTCGTTTTCGGGCGATTCTCCGGCTCCGTAACTGTGATATTTCAGCGCGCACTGCTGCGTGAGTTCGGGAATCTTGCGCTGGCGGTGTTCTCCGCCCTGTTTGCAATCACGCTGACGACGCAGTTGATACGACTGCTGGGCCAGGCGGCGGGCGGAAAGGTTCTCTCCGAGGCGGTGGTCGCCCTTCTCGCGTTCTCGGCGCTCAACTATCTGCCGGTACTGCTCTCGCTGACCCTGTTCATCACGGTCTTGATGACTCTTTCGCGGAGCTACCGGGAATCGGAGATGGTCGTCTGGTTCAGCTCGGGCCTCTCGCTTCTTGCTTGGATCCGTCCGGTGCTCTTGTTCGCCGCGCCCCTGGTCGCGCTCACCGCGATCCTGTCGCTGCTCCTTTCGCCCTGGGCGATCGGCAAGGCCGAGGAATACAGGCATCAGATGAACGTGAGGGACGAGGTGTCGCGCGTTGCGCCCGGTGTGTTTCTCGAGGCGCCGGCGGCCGACCGGGTATTTTTCGTGGAAGAAATCGCGGGTGACCAGACCAACGTGCAGAACGTGTTCATCGCCCAGATGAAAGAGGGCCGGCTGGGGATCACGGTGAGCAGGCGCGGGTACCGGGAGCTCGCCTCGAACGGGGATCGTCTGGTCGTGCTGCTCGACGGGCGCCGCTACGAGGGCATTCCCGGCAATCTCGATTTCAAGGTCATGGATTTCGAGCGCTATGCGATGAAGGTCGAGACACGGGAAACACAGGCGGAGCAGACCTCCACGAAGGCTACGCCGACCCTCGACCTTATACTGGCGCCGAGCAATCCCCGATTGGCCGAGCTGCTGTGGCGGATCGGTCTGCCCATCGCCGCGTTCGTTCTCGCCCTGCTCGCCATACCCCTGTCCTTCGTCAACCCGCGAGCCAGCCGCTCCATAAACCTGCTGTTCGCGCTTTTCACCTACATGGTCTACGCGAACGTGCTCAGCATCGTCCAGGCCTGGGTATCTCAGGGACGACTCGGCTTCAATATCGGCTGGTGGGTGGTCCATGCCGGGATGCTCGGTGTTCTCGCCATCCTGTTCTACAGGAGGATTCGAGTCGGCTCCTTGTTTGCCAGAAAGCGCTGAGGTGGACACCTTACGGAACTACCTGGCGCGCGAGATCTACGGAGCGACGGCGTTCGTGCTTGCCGCGTTCCTGAGCCTTTTCGCTTTTTTCGACTTGATCAACGAGCTGGCCGACATCGGCAGGGGCGGGTATCGTTTGCAGCACGCGCTCGCTTTCGTGGCCCTGACCATGCCGAGCCGCGCCTACGAATCTTTCCCGCTAGCGGTGCTAATCGGAACCCTCTACGCGCTTTCGCACCTCGCCGCCAATTCCGAGTACACCGTAATGCGCGGCTCCGGGCTCGCGCCTTGGCGGGCGATGACTACCTTGTTTCGCATCGGCGTCGTCTTTGCGGTGGCCACGTTCGTGTTCGGGGAGCTGGTTGCCCCCGTAGCGGAGCGGGCCGCGAAGCAGCTCAAGTTGTCGGCGACGAGCACGATCGTCGCGAGCGAATTCCACACGGGTCTGTGGGTCAAGGACGACCGCCGGTTCGTCAATGTCCGCGAAGTCCAGCCGGACACCAGCCTTTCCGACATCCGCGTTTTCGAGTTCGACGATCAATACCGGCTCAAGTCGATCAGCTTCGCGAAGCGCGGGGAATACCTCGGGAAGAACATGTGGCGCCTGCACGACATCGTCAACACCGTATTCACCCCGGACGGAAGCAGCGTGCAGCGCCTTGCCGAGATGGAATGGACCTCGGTTCTCACGCCGGACATTCTCGCGGTCCTGTTCATCCAGCCCGACCGGATGTCGGCATGGAACCTGTACCAGTATTCGCGGCACTTGACCGAAAACAGGCAAAGGGCGGAGCGCTACGAGATCGCGATGTGGAAAAAGCTCGTGTATCCGTTCGTGTCGCTGGTGATGATGGCCCTCGCGCTCCCCTTCGCCTACCTACACGTTCGCGCGGGAGGAGTGGGAGTGAAGGTGTTCTCGGGGATCATGCTGGGTGTCTTCTTCCATTTCCTGAACAGCCTCTTCTCCCATCTCGGCCTGCTCCAGAACTGGCAGCCTTTCCTTGCGGCAGTGATTCCGAGCATGGTTTTTCTCAGCGCGGCCACACTGATGATGTGGTGGGCAGAGCGCCGGTAGCCAGCGCTAGCTCCCGATCCGCGGATCGCCGCTGACCACGATCCGGGTTCCCGCGAGACGGTCGTGAAGGAACTGCCGGTCGCGATCGATGCACGCCCAGAGGAAGCCGGCGCCCAGCGGAAGCAGCGAGATCCACGCGAGGACGTACCGCAAGGCCGCCCGCCCGATACCGACCGGCGTGCCGTCGCGCCGCACGATTTGCATCCGCCAAGTCTGCATCGCCAGGGTCCTTCCGCCGCGACTCCAGCACGCAATGAAGTAAATGCCCAGGACAAGGAAAAGATACCCCTGGAACAGCAGGCGCATTTCCCCATCGAGGCGTCCCTGAGCCGCGCCGTGGAAGGCAAAGCCGGCGAGGAAAGCCGTCGCGAACGCGAGCAGAGCCTCGTACAGAACGGAGAGAAGCCGCCTGCCGAGGCCAGGCACGGCGGGTCCCGGGGGGAGGGGGGCGTCCCGCTCCATCGACGAGTGCTACTGGCTCGCGGAGCTCGGGGCTGGGACTGGCGCAGTCGCCGGCGGAGAGTTCTCGGGAGGCGCCGCGCCGGCGGCAGGCGCGGCTTCTGCCGTGGCCTTGCTGGCCGCGGATGCCACGGGGGGTCTGCGCGGCGCGCTGCCCAGCTTGCGTCGCTCCTGCTCGGGCAGGCGGTTGTATTCCTCCCACTGCTTCGTCAGACTGCGCTTCTTTTCGGGCGGCAGCTTCTCGATCTTCTTGTAGTTCTCGCGCGCCGTCTGGCGCTCCTTGGGCGTGAGCTTCGCCCAGGCTTGCATGCGCCGCTGCACGCGAGCCTGCGCATCCGGCTTCATCTTCGGGTAGCGCTTAGCGATCCCGAGCCACTTTCGCTTCCGCTCCGGCTCAAGCTTGTCCCAGTCGCCCGCGAGAGGGGCGAGGACCTGCTGCTGCTCCGGCGACAGCTCAGCCCAGGAGGGGGGCTTTTTCGGTGCGGCAGCGAGGGCGGAGAAAGAGAGGCAAAGCCAAAGTGCTAGTGCGAGGAGCGCTTTAGCCATGCGTCGAATCCCTTGTCGAGGTAGGCGTCCAAAGGCAGGTCTCCGGTCAGCACCGCCGCGTCGATCTCTTCTATTTCCGCAGCGGTCTGCGAATCCCGCCACTGGTTCACGGCGATCAACCCGAGAATCAGCACGGCCATGGGCAATAGCATACGGGGAATGAGCGACGCCGGGCCCCCGAGCCGGCCGGTCAGAGTGTCCGCCCACGTCGGCACGGACACGGGGACCGTAACACGCTGGCGCGCCAAAGCTCGCTCGCGCGCCGCCTTCAGACGAGCGAGCTTGCCGGCATCCAGGTCGAGCCCTCGGTTGAGAACCTGCCTGATACGGTGCGCAGTCTGCTGTTCGTTCATAACTCGATCCCTCTTGCTCTTAGAGCTGCGGCCAATGCGTGCGCGGCGCGGGAGCAATGGGTTTTGACGCTGCCTTCCGAGCAGCCCATCACGGCCGCCGTCTCGGCAACGTCCAACTCCTCCCAGTAACGCAGCAAAAACGCCTGCCGTTGACGCACGGGCAGGCGCTGAAGTTCTTTTTCCACTATTTCAATGAGTTGAGACTGTTCCAGCCGGTCGGCGGGGGCGGTGCCCGACCCGGAGGGATCCGCGACGACCAGGGTCTCCAGCGGGTCGGAATCGTCTTCCTCTCGCCCCGCCGAGAGCGAGGAAAACAGCGTCACCCAAAGCGAACGGACTTTCTGCCTGCGGTAGAAGTCACGTATCGTGTTCTGCAGGATGCGTTGAAACAGCATCGGCAGCTCCGTGACCGGTTTCGTACCGTATTTCTCCGCCAGCTTGAGCATCGCGTCCTGCACGATGTCGAGAGCGCTTTCGGAATCGCGGACGGCGAACGAGGCCTGCTTGTACGCGCGCCGCTCCACGCTCGCGAGAAACTCGGCTAGTTCGTTTGCGGAGGCCAGGAGAGCTTCCCTTTTTTGTCGGCCCGGGCGGACGGACCGCGGCTGTCCGATGGTATCAAAAGCGCGGCTGCATCAGGGAAAACTTGACCAATCAGGTATCAGCAATTACGCTCTAAAGTTTTCGCCGTTTCCCTCGGAAAACGAATGGAATTGACGGGTGCAGAGATAGTTGTCCGGTCCCTCCAGGCGGAGGGAGTCGAGTACGTTTTTGGTTACCCCGGCGGGGCGGTGCTGTTCATCTACGACGAACTGTTCAAGCAGGACAAGGTCAAGCACGTTCTGGTGCGCCACGAGCAAGGCGCCACTCACGCCGCCGACGGCTATTCGCGCTCGAGCAACAAGATCGGCGTGGCGCTGGTGACTTCCGGGCCGGGGGTCACCAACGCGGTGACCGGGATCGCCACCGCGTACATGGATTCGATTCCGATGGTGATCATCACGGGCCAGGTGCCTACGCACGCCATCGGGCTGGACGCGTTCCAGGAGTGCGACACGGTCGGCATCACGCGGCCCTGCGTAAAGCACAACTTCCTGGTGAAGGACGTCAAGGATCTCGCCGCCACCATCAAGAAAGCGTTCTATCTCGCCAAATCCGGCAGGCCGGGACCGGTGCTGGTCGACATTCCCAAGGACGTGACCACCGCGAAGGTCGCCTTCGAATATCCGGAAACGGTGGCGATGCGCTCGTACAACCCCGTCGTGAAGGGGCACCCGGGGCAGATCAAGAAAGCGGTGCAGCTGCTCTCCGAGGCGAAGCGTCCAATGGTCTACACGGGCGGCGGAGTCATTCTCTCGGACGCGTCGAAGCAGCTCACGAAGCTCGTGAAGATGCTCGGCTTCCCGTGCACCAACACGCTCATGGGCTTGGGCGGCTATCCGGCGACCGACCCGCTGTTCCTGGGCATGCTCGGCATGCACGGCACTTACGAAGCCAATATGGCGATGCAGAACTGCGACGTCCTGCTTGCCGTCGGCGCGCGCTTCGACGACCGCGTCATCGGCAACCCCCAGGATTTCGCCCAAGTGCAGCGCAAGATCATCCACATCGACATCGATCCTTCCTCGATCTCCAAGCGCGTAAAGGTCGACGTCCCGATCGTCGGCAACGTGTCGGACGTCCTCGAGGAGCTGACCCGCCAGCTCGAAGGTGCCGGCTACAAGCCCGATCAGAAGGCGCTCAGCGCCTGGTGGTCGCAGATCGGGCTGTGGAAATCCAGGGACTGCCTGAAATACGACAAGAAGAGCAAGATCATTAAGCCGCAATTCGTGCTTGAGCGATTGTACGAGGTCACCAGGGGAGAGGCATTCGTGACCTCGGACGTCGGCCAGCACCAGATGTGGGCCGCGCAGTTCTACAAGTTCGACAAGCCGCGCCGCTGGATCAACTCCGGCGGATTGGGCACCATGGGCTTCGGAATGCCTGCCGCGATGGGCGTGCAGTTCGCGAACCCCGGCGCGACCGTCGCTTGCGTCACCGGCGAAGCGAGCATACAGATGTGCATCCAGGAGCTCTCGACCTGCAAGCAGTACCGCCTGCCCCTCAAAATCATCAACCTCAACAACAAGTACATGGGGATGGTGAGGCAGTGGCAGCAGTTCTTCCACGGCAATCGCTATTCAGAGTCCTATATGGATGCTCTGCCCGATTTCGTGAAGCTCGCCGAAAGCTACGGGCACCGCGGCGTGCAGGTCGACGACCCCGCCGATGTCGAGTCGGCGCTGCGCGACGCGTTCAAGCGCAAGGACGAACTGGTGTTCCTGGATTTCATCACCGACCAAACCGAGAACGTCTACCCAATGGTGCAAGGCGGCAAGGGCCTGACGGAAATGATTCTTGCCGAGGAACTGTAGAGCCGTGAGCCCGACGTACGATCGGGTTTGATCAACGACAGCTGAAGGGAGCCGGGCCCGGCGGCGCCACGAGCGCCGCGGCCGGGGGTCCGGCCTCAGCGAGGGAACGATGCGACACATCATTTCGATCATGCTCGAAAACGAGCCGGGCGCGCTTTCCAGGGTGGCGGGGCTTTTCTCCGCGCGCGGCTACAACATCGAAACGCTCACGGTGGCGCCGACCGAGGAGCCGTCATTGTCCCGGATGACCATCGTCACCTCGGGGTCCGACGACGTCATCGAGCAGATCACCAAGCAGCTCAACAAGCTGATCGAGGTCGTCAAAGTCATCGACCTCTCGGAGGCGGCGCACATCGAGCGCGAGCTGATGCTGATCAAGGTGCGTGCCACCGGGAAGGACCGCGAGGAAATGAAGCGGCTGTCGGACATTTTTCGCGGCCGGATCATCGACGTCACCGAGAACACCTATACCATCGAGCTCACGGGGACCGTCGCCAAGCTCGACGCCTTCATCCAGGCGATCGAGCCGACCTCGATCATGGAGACGGTGAGGACCGGCGCATCGGGGATAGGCCGCGGCGAGCGAATCCTGAAGGTTTAAGCCCTCGGGAAGTCAGAATACAGAACCAGAGGAAACACATGAAAGTCTATTACGACAAGGACGCGGATCTCTCGCTCGTCAAGGGGAAGAAGATCACCATCGTGGGCTACGGTTCGCAGGGACACGCCCATGCGCTCAATCTCAACGACTCCGGCGTCAAGGTCACGGTCGGGCTGCGCAAGGGCGGCGCTTCCTGGGAAAAGGCCGCGAAGGCCGGGCTGAACGTCCAGGAGGTCGCCGAGGCCGTCAAGGGCGCCGACTTCGTCATGATGCTCATGCCCGACGAGCACATCGCTGCGGTGTACGCCGCGGAGGTCGAGCCGAACATACGCAAGGGCGCGACCCTGGGGTTCGCTCACGGGTTCAACATCCACTACGGACAGGTGAAGCCGAGAGAGGACCTCGACGTCGTGATGATCGCGCCCAAGGCGCCGGGACACACGGTGCGCTCGACCTACGCTCAGGGCGGGGGCACGCCGATGCTCATCGCGGTGCATCGCGACCAGAGCAAGAAGGCGCGCGATCTGGCTCTTTCCTACGCGGCAGCGATCGGCGGAGCGCGCGCCGGCGTGATCGAGACCACCTTCAAGGAAGAGACCGAAACCGACCTCTTCGGCGAGCAGACCGTGCTCTGCGGCGGATGTGTCGAGCTCGTGAAAGCGGGCTACGAAGTGCTGACCGAGGCGGGCTACGCGCCCGAGATGGCCTACTTCGAGTGCCTGCACGAGCTGAAGCTGATCGTCGACCTGATGTACGAAGGCGGGATCGGAACGATGAACTATTCGATATCGAACAACGCCGAATACGGCGAATACGTGAGCGGGCCGAAAGTCATCACGCCGGAAACGAAGAACGCGATGCGCGCAATACTCGCGCGCATCCAGTCGGGGGAGTACGCGAAGGAATTCATCATCGAAAATCGCGCCGGCGCCCCGACCCTGTTGTCGCGCCGCCGCATGACCGCCGAGCATCCGATCGAGGTCGTCGGCGAGAAGCTCAGGGCCATGATGCCCTGGATCAAGAAGAACAAGCTCGTCGACACGAGCAGGAACTGACCGCCGCGCGGAATGAACGCGAGCTATCCGCACCCCATCATCGCCCGGGAAGGGTGGCCTTTTCTGGCGGCTGCAGTCGCGGCGGCCGCCATTGCGAGCTGGTTCGCAGGATGGTGGTCCGCGCCCCTCTGGCTCGCGGCGCTGTTCGTGCTGCAGTTCTTTCGCGACCCCGCGCGGGAAATCCCCGGTGACGCGCGCAGCGTGGTGTCTCCGGCGGACGGGCGCATCGTCGCGGTCGAGCATGCCAGGGACCCTTACCTCGACCGCGAATCGATCAAGATCAGCGTGTTCATGAACGTCTTCAACGTGCATTCCAACCGCTCTCCGGTGGACGGCCGGGTGCAGAAGCGCTGGTACAACCCTGGAAGCTTCGTCAACGCCGCGCTCGACAAGGCTTCCGCGGAAAACGAGCGCAACGCCTTGTGGCTGCGCACTTCCGCGGGAGCCGATGTCACCTGCGTGCAGGTCGCCGGGCTGATCGCGCGGCGCATCCTGTGCTACGTTCGCGAGGGTGACGGCCTCGCACGGGGACAACGATTCGGATTCATCCGTTTCGGATCCCGGGTCGATATCTACGTCCCCAGGGACGCCAGGCCGGTCGCCGCGCTCGGCGACAAGGTCTTCGCGAGCAGCACGGTGCTCGCCACATTGGCCGATCATGTTTGAGCCCGGCTTCCGCAAGCCGCTCCTGAACAGCGAAATCCGGCGGCGCGGGATCTACCTGCTGCCCAATCTCTTCACGACCGCGGCCCTGTTCACGGGGTTCTATGCCATCGTGATGGCGATGAACCAGCGCTTCGTCGACTCCGCCATCGCCATCTTCATCGCCATGTTTCTCGATTGGTCAGACGGGCGCGTCGCGCGGCTGACGCGCACGCAGAGCGCGTTCGGCGCAGAGTACGACTCGCTTTCCGACATGGTGTGCTTCGGCGCTGCGCCGGCGCTCGTGATGTACGAGTGGGCTCTCAAGGATCTCGGTCGCTTCGGCTGGATCGCGGCGTTCGTCTACTGCGCGGGCGCGGCGCTGCGGCTCGCGCGCTTCAACACCAACATCGACATCGTCGACAAGCGCTTCTTCCAGGGACTGCCCAGCCCCGCCGCCGCAGCGCTCGTCGCCGGATTTCTCTGGTTGGCCAGCGACAACAAGATCCCCGTGGCGGACTACGGCATCCCCTGGGTGGCCGCTTTCCTGACCTTGTACGCCGGGCTGACGATGGTGAGCAACGTTCCGTTCTACAGCTTCAAGGTGATCAACCTGAGGCGCTCGGTGCCGTTCGCGGTGATCCTCCTGATCGTCCTCGGCTTCGTCCTGATCTCGACCGACCCCCCGATCGTGCTGTTCCTCCTGTTCGTGGCCTACGGCATGTCGGGATACGTTTACTGGCTCTGGAAAAAGCGGCGCCCGGCCAAGCCGCCGGGGCAGTTGCAGTGACGGCGGAAACCCGCTATATTCCGCGCGTGTATTCCAGCCGCACATCGTTGAAGCTTCACCTCGGCAGCCTGCTTCTCGCCGGTCTGCTGCTGCGCCTCGCGCGCTAAATACTCCACTCCCAATTCGGCAGTACCCGGTTCGCGGCACCCGCAGGTGCCGCGAAGTCATTTCAGGCCTTATTGCATCCGACACGGAGCCTCATCATGAAAGAGCACCTCATCGTATTCGACACCACCATGCGCGACGGCGAGCAGAGCCCCGGCGCGTCAATGACCAAGGAAGAGAAGCTGCGCATCGCCCGCCAGCTGGAGCGCATGCGCGTCGACGTGATCGAGGCGGGTTTCGCGGCTTCCAGTCCCGGGGACTTCGAGGCCGTGCGCGCCGTATCCGGCATCGTCAAGGAGAGCGTTGTGTGCTCCCTCGCGCGCGCGAACGACCGGGACATCAAGCGCGCTGCCGAGGCAATCGAGCCGGCAAAGCAGAAGCGCATCCATACCTTCATCGCCACTTCTCCCATCCACATGGAGAAGAAGCTCAGGATGACTCCGGACCAGGTGTATACCGAGGCGGTAAACGCCGTGCGCTTCGCGCGCAAGTTCACCGACGACGTCGAGTTCTCCCCGGAAGACGCCGGGCGCTCCGAGTTCGATTTCCTGTGCCGGGTCCTCGAAGCGGTGATCCGCGAAGGAGCGGCGACCGTCAACATCCCGGATACCGTGGGCTACACCATGCCCGAGCAGTTCGGATCTCTCATCCGGCGCCTGCGCGAGCGCATTCCGAACGCCGACAAGGCGGTCTGGTCGGTGCACTGTCACAACGACCTCGGGCTCGCGGTCGCGAATTCGCTGGCGGCGGTCATGAACGGCGCGCGCCAGGTCGAATGCACGGTGAACGGCCTGGGCGAGCGGGCGGGGAACGCCTCCCTCGAAGAGATCGTCATGGCCGTGCGCACGCGGCAGGACGTGTTTTCATGCGACACGCGCCTCGATAGCACGCAGATCGTGCCGGCAAGCCGGCTCGTTTCCGGCATCACCGGGTTCCCCGTCCAGCCCAACAAGGCGATCGTCGGTGCGAACGCCTTCGCGCACGAGGCCGGCATCCATCAGGACGGGGTTCTCAAGAGCCGCGAGACTTACGAGATCATGCGCGCGCAGGACGTGGGCTGGGCGGCGAACAAGCTGGTGCTGGGAAAGCATTCGGGGCGCAACGCCTTCAAGCAGCGCCTGAAGGAGCTGGGCATCGAACTGGAGTCCGACGACGCCTACAACAAGGCCTTCCAACGCTTCAAGGAGCTGGCCGACAAGAAGCACGAGATCTTCGACGAAGACCTTCAGGCCCTGGTGTCGGATGAAGCCGACGCCGCGGCCTCGGAGCGCTGGCGTCTGGTCTCGCTGCAGCAGGAGAGCGGCACCAGCAAGCGGCCGCGCGCGAACATCGTTCTCGCCGAAGGGGGCGCCGAGCATCCCGCGGCCTCCGAGGGCGACGGACCCGTGGACGCGACCTTCAAGGCGATCGAGAGCCTGGCGGGAAGCGGCGCCGAGTTGCTGCTCTATTCGGTCAATGCGGTGACGCAGGGCACCGAGTCGCAGGGCGAAGTCACCGTGAGGCTCGCGAAGAGCGGGAGAGTCGTCAACGGGGTGGGGTCCGACACGGACATCGTCGTGGCGTCCGCGAAGGCCTACGTCAATGCCCTGAACAGGCTTCAGAACAAGATGCAGCGGATCAATCCTCAGCGCTGAACCTTACCTGGGTGCGTGTTTCTCGTAGAATGCGCCCCATGATCTCGAGCCTGCAGCAGCTCGGCCGGTTCCTCGCGCACGTGTTCCGGCGCTTCGATCAGGATCGCTGCCTGCAGATCGCTTCGAGCCTGACGTTCACGACGTTGCTCGCGCTGGTGCCGCTCGTCACCATCATGCTCACGCTGATGTCCGCGTTCCCGGTCTTCTCCGGGCTGGGCGAGCACATTCATGCGTTTCTCCTCGCGAACATGCTGCCGGACAAGGCTGGCGAGGTCGTGAGCAGGTATATCGACCAGTTTACGGGCCGGGCGGGGCGCTTGACGGCGGTGGGCACGGCGTTCCTTGCCGTCACCGCCTTCCTGATGATGTTCACGATGGAGCGAGCGTTCAACTCCATCTGGCGGGTCTCGCGCCCGCGACCCGTCGCGCAGCGGATTCTCGTCTATTGGGCGGCGCTCACGCTGGGGCCGGTCCTGATCGGCGCCAGCCTGTCGATCACCTCGTATCTGGTCGGGGTCTCTCTGGGACTCACCCGCGCGACTCCGCTTGCGGGGACGGCGATCCTGTGGCTCGTCCCCTTCGTGCTGACCTGGGCGGCGTTCACGCTCGTTTACTTCGTGGTGCCGAACCGGGGAGTGAAGCCGCGTCACGCCCTGATCGGAGGCTTGGTGGCCGCATTCGTATTCGAGATCATGAAGCGGAGCTTCGCCTTCTATATCGCCCAGATCCCGACCTACACGCTGATCTACGGCGCGTTCGCGGTCGTACCGATCTTCCTGCTGTGGGTCTATTTTTCCTGGGTCGTGATCGTGATCGGCGCCCTGATCACCGCGCTCGCGCCGGATTTCGCCGTGCTGCGCGACGCGCCGGGGCAGGCGGCGCCCGGGTTCCGCGACGCCCTCGCGACGCTGGTGGTGCTCGCGCGCGCGCAGCAAGGTCCGAAGCTGCTCGATCTGAGGACCATCGCTCGCGCGACTTCGCTCACGGTGGATCAGACCGAGCAGCTTCTCGAGCGCATGGCGGCGCAGGGCTGGGTTGCACGCTCGGCCGGCGAGAGGTACGCGATGGTGTGCGACAAGGAGCGCCTGCTCGTGGGGGACGTGTATCGCGAGTTCGTCCTCGACGGGCGGGGGCCGCGAGGACGGCCGTACGGCGACGCCCTGGAGAGCGTCGTGAAGCAGCTCGCCGCGCGTGCGGATGAAACCCTGAGCCTGCCCCTCGGGCGGCTGCTCGAGGGAGAGGCCCCTTGAATCCGACCGCCTCGAAGCGCATTCCCCGGGAAGAGCGCTTGATCGCGGCCCTCGACGTCGCGAATGTCGAGCAGGCGAGGGGCCTGGTCGAGCGTCTGGGCGACAGCGTGCGCTTCTACAAGGTCGGCCTGGAGCTGTTCATGGCCGGCGGCGTGTTCGAGCTCGTCGATTGGCTGGCCAAACGAGGCAACAAGGTCTTCGCCGATCTGAAGTTCTTCGATATCCCGGAGACGGTCGCCGCGGCCGTGCGGGGGCTGCGCAACCGCGGCGTGACCTTCGCGACGGTCCACGGCAATCGGGCGATGCTCGAGGCCGCCGGAGCGGCAAAGGGAGAGGTGAAAATCCTCGCCGTCACCGTGCTGACCAGCCTCGACCGCGGCGACCTCGACGACCTGGGCTTCCGCTGCGACGTCGAGGAGCTGGTGCTGTCGCGCGCGCGGCGCGCCCTCGAAGCCGGTTGCGACGGCGTGATCTCGTCCGGAATGGAGGCGCCCGCGCTCAGGCGCGAGCTGGGCGACCGGCTCCTGGTGGTGACGCCGGGAATCCGGCCGGTGGAGAACCGCGCGAGCGACGACCAGAAACGCACGGTCGATGTCGCACAGGCCTTCGCGAACGGAGCCGACTACATCGTCGTCGGCCGCCCGATTCGACAGGCGCCGGACCCGCGCACGGCGGCGCAGGCGATTCAGGCCACGATCGCGAGCGTGTTTTCCGCCTGATCGCGTTCAGGTGAGCCCGGAATCCAGAATCGGGGCGAAGGTCAGCCTGCCTTGGTAGTACCAGGTGCTGCGCCAGGCGCCGATCACCATGTTCGGATAGTCGGACCGCCCCAGGGACCCGTTGTACCGTCCCAGGGCGCGACGCAGGTCGCCCTTTTCCGCGTCGATGTAGTATTTGAGGATGACGCAGCCGTAGCGCAGGTTGTTGCGCAGGCTGAAGAGATTGTCGCCCGGACGGCCGATCAGCCCCACCCAGAAGGGCATGACCTGCATGTACCCTCGTGCGCCCGAGCGCGAAACCGCGTACTTGCGGAAATTGCTCTCGACCTGGATCACCGCGAGCACCAGCTGCGGATCGATTTTCGCGCGGATCGCCTCGAAGTGAACCGTACGCAGGAACTGTATTCGCGAGTCGAAGTTGCTGATGCGGGGCTCGAGGCGCTGCGACATCTCGGTCAGCCAGTCGACCGCGGCCTCCGCGTTCTTGAAGGCGTGCTGCGACGGCTTGTCCGCGATCGACGCCTGGAGGCCCGCGCGGACCTCGGCGGCCAGCGGCTCGTAGATCTGCGCGCCCGCCAGGGCCGCTCCCGGGGCCAAGAGCGCCAGAGCGAGGCAGGCAGACGGCTTCACGACGCGGCCCGCAGCGCCGAGAGCGCCTGATCGGCGGGAATTCTGCGGCTTTCCTTGTCCCGCCGGCCCTGGTATTCGATCGTCCGGTCCTTGAGCCCGCGCTCACCGACCACGAAGCGATGCGGAATGCCGATCAGCTCCGCGTCGGCGAACATCACGCCGGGGCGCTCGTCACGGTCGTCCAGGAGGACTTCGAAGCCGGCGTCGGTGAGCTCGCGGTAGATCGAATCGGCGGCTTCGCGGACTGCGGCGCTCTTGGCGTAGCCGATCGGGACCAGCGCAACCTGAAACGGCGCGATCGGCTCCGGAAAGACGATGCCGCGCTCGTCGTGGTACTGCTCGATCGCGGCGCCCACGATACGGGTGACGCCGATCCCGTAGCAGCCCATTTCGAAGGGACGGCTGCCGCCGGATTCGTCGAGAAAGGTCGCTTTCATCGATTCCGAGTACTTGGTGCGCAGCTGGAAGATGTGGCCGACCTCGATACCGCGCACGATCTCGAGCGGACCCTTCCCGTCGGGGCTCGGGTCCCCGGACACGACTTTGCGGATGTCGCCGACCTGGGAGGGCTCGGCGCAATCCCTTCCGAAGTTGACACCGGTAAGGTGAAAGCCTTCCTCGTTCGCGCCGCATACGAAATCGCTCATCGCCGCCACCGCGCGGTCGGCGATCACGCCGACGCCGGACCGCGCGCCTACCGGACCGATGTATCCGGGTTTGCAGCCCAGGAAGCGCTCTATCTCGGCGTCGCTCGCGAAGCGGAACGGATCCAGGCCCGGGACTTTCTGCACCTTGATCTCGTTCAGCGAGTGATCGCCGCGGAGCAGCAGCAAGAAGAACCTCGCGTCGTGCATGACGGCGATCGCCTTCACCGTTCTCTGGAGCGGCAAGCGGAGAAGCTCGGCCACGTCCTCGCAACGGGTCTTCCCCGGGGTCGGCACCTTCTTCATCGCTTCGGCCGGCGCCTTGCGCGGCGCGCCCGGGGCCACGGCCTCCGCGAGCTCGACGTTCGCCGCGTAGTCGGACTTCGGGCAGAAGGCGATGGCGTCTTCGCCGGATTCGGCGAGCACGTGAAACTCCTGCGAGCCCGTGCCGCCGATCGCGCCGGGGTCGGCGGAAACGGCCCGGAACTTCAGGCCGAGCCGGGTGAAGATGCGTGTGTACGTCTCGTACATGTTCCGGTACTCGCGCTGCAGGTCGGCATAGTCGGCGTGGAAGGAATAGCCGTCCTTCATGGTGAACTCGCGCCCACGCATGACCCCGAAGCGCGGCCGGATCTCGTCGCGGAACTTGGTTTGTATCTGGTAGAAATGAACCGGCAGCTGGCGGTAGCTCCGGATTTCCCGCCGCGCGACATCGGTGATCACTTCCTCGTGCGTCGGACCGACGCAGAAATCGCGGTCGTGGCGGTCCTTGAGGCGAAGGAGCTCCGGTCCGTATTTCTGCCAGCGCCCGGATTCCTGCCACAGCTCGGCGGGCTGCACCGCCGGCATGAACAGCTCGATCGCCCCCGCGCGATTCATCTCCTCGCGCACGATGGCTTCGACCTTGCGCAGGACCCGCAGGCCGAGCGGCAGCCAGGTATAGATCCCTCCGGCGAGCCTGCGGATCAGACCGGCGCGGATCATCAGCTTGTGACTTACCAGCTCGGCATCTGAGGGAGCTTCCTTGAGCGTGGCGAGAAAGTATCGAGACGTGCGCATGGCGCCAAAGCACGTGAAACGCGACATTCTACTTGAACTCACCTGTCTCATTCGGCGCGGGAATCGCTGCTTCAAATCCCGAGGGATTTATGGAAGAATGGGCGCAGACAGACTCTTGCGGGACTGCGTATGCTCGATCGAGACGGCTACCGGCCGAACGTCGGCATCATTCTCTGCAACGGGCGCAACGAGGTATTCTGGGGCAAGCGCGTCAAAGAGCACTCCTGGCAATTTCCCCAAGGCGGAATAAAGCTCGGGGAAACACCGGTACAGGCGATGTACCGGGAGTTGCGCGAAGAGGTGGGCCTACTGCCCGCGCACGTGAAGATCCTGGGGCGGACGCGAAACTGGCTGCGCTACGAGGTGCCGGCCCGTTGGCTCAAACGGGACTGGCGCGGCAATTACCGGGGGCAGAAGCAGATTTGGTTCCTGCTTCGACTGGTAGGTCGCGAATGCGACGTGCACCTTCGCGCCTCGGAGCGGCCGGAGTTCGATGCCTGGCGCTGGAACGCTTACTGGGTGCCGCTCGACTCGGTGATCGATTTCAAGCGCGACGTCTACCAGCGCGCGCTCAGCGAGCTCGCCCGCTATCTCTTTCGCGGCCAGGACCGCAGGCCGGTTTCCGCCGAAATCGCCTCGCGCTAGCGCGTTTCCGGCGGTCCGAACTCCCCGCTTGACATCGGATCCGGCCCGATTTACACTCGATCCACTTATTAGAGTTAGTCTAAATTAATCCCGACCGAATCCGCTCCCAATCATCCAGGAGGCAACATGCAACTCAAAGGCTCGAAGACGCACGGCAATCTCAAGGCGGCATTCGCAGGTGAATCGCAGGCAAACCGCCGCTATCTCTACTTCGCGGCGAAGGCCGACGTCGAGGGTCAGAACGACGTCGCCGCGGTGTTCCGTTCTACCGCGGAGGGCGAAACCGGCCACGCCCACGGACACCTCGAGTATCTGGAGCAGTGCGGCGATCCGGCGACGGATCTGCCTTTCGGCAACTCGCGCGCCAATCTAAAGGCCGCGATCGCGGGCGAGACGCACGAATACACGGACATGTATCCCGGCATGGCGAAGGCCGCGCGCCAGGAGGGTTTCGCCGAGATCGCCGATTGGTTCGAAACGCTCGCCAAGGCCGAGCGCTCGCACGCGAACCGCTTCCAGAAGGCCCTCGACGGCCTGGCCGACTAGCGCGTCGCCGGCAGCCTGTGACCCGCCTTTGCGGGCCGGGACCGGCATCCCGGCTCGCACGGCACCCTCGTCCGCACATGACAACCCGCGAAGGCAGCCTCGAGGCTCCGACCCGGCACGCCGTCGCCTGGCGCTCGGAGGATTTCTACGACGAGGCGAAGCTCGCTGCCGAGCTCGAGCGTACCTTCGACATTTGCCATGGCTGCAGGCGCTGCGTCAATCTGTGCACGGCGTTTCCGACACTGTTCGACTTGGTCGACTCGAGCAAGACGCTGGAGGTCGACGGCGTGTCCAAGGAGGACTTCGGGAAGGTGGTGGATCAGTGCTACCTGTGCGACATGTGCTACATGACGAAGTGTCCCTACGTGCCGCCGCATCCCTGGAACGTGGATTTCCCTCATCTCATGCTGCGGGCGAAGGCGGTGAAGTTCCGCAAGAACGAGGTCAGGGCGCGGGACAAATTGCTCTCCTCGACCGACGCTATCGGAAGGCTCGCGGCGATTCCGGTGGTCGCTCAGGTGGTGAATGCCGTCAATCGCAATCCGGCAGCGCGCTCGCTGATGGAGAAGACCATCGGCGTCCACCGCGAGCGCCGCTTGCCTCCCTACAGTCCCGGAACCTTCCGCGGGCGGGCGAAGGCGAGCGAGGCGCGCGAGGCGAGGAACGGCGAGCGCACGCCGGGAAAGGTCGCGGTCTTCGCCACCTGCTACGTGAACTACAACGAGCCCGGCATCGGCGACGACTTGCTCGCCGTTCTCGACCACAACGAGATTCCCTACACGATCGTCGAGAAGGAAGCCTGCTGCGGCATGCCCAAGCTGGAGCTCGGCGATCTCGCGGGCGTCGAGCGCCTCAAGTCCGTCAACATTCCGCCGCTCGCGAAGCTCGCGCGCGAGGGCTACGCCATCCTCACGGCCGTCCCCTCGTGCACGCTCATGTTCAAGAGCGAGCTGCCGCTCCTGTTTCCGGAAGACCCGGAGGTCAAGGCCGTGAGCGAGGCCATGTTCGACCCGTTCGAATACTTCGTTCTCCGGCACCGCGACGGCTTGCTCAGGACCGATTTCAAGTCCAGCCTCGGAAAGGTGTCCTACCACGTGCCTTGCCACACCCGGGTCCAGAACATGGGCCTGAAAACGCGCGAGGTGCTGCAACTGGTGCCCGGCACCACCCTCAACACGGTGGAACGGTGCTCGGGCCACGACGGCACCTGGGGCGTGAAGTCCGAGTACTACGAGAACTCGATGAAGATCGGCCGCCCGGTGTTCCGGCAGATGGCCGGCGGCGAACCCGACCACATCAGCTCCGATTGCCCCATCGCGGTCCGCCACATCGAGCAGGGAATCGGCGAGACCAAGGCGCACAGGGCTCATCCCCTTTCGCTGCTGCGGAAGGCCTACGCAACCGACCCGACCGAATAGCCGATGCCCAGGATCGAACGCACCAGCCTGATGTCCCTCGAAACCTACGCACGCGAGCGGACGCAGTTCCGCGCGAGAGTGATGGCGCACAAGAGGGACCGCACCATAGCCCTGGGCGAGCACGTCACCCTTCTGTTCGAGGACGAGTTGACGATCCGCTATCAGGTGCAGGAGATGCTGCGCGTGGAGCGGATCTTCGAGGAAGAGGGGATACGCGAGGAGCTCGACGCCTACAACCCGCTCGTGCCCGACGGGCGCAATCTCAAGGCCACCCTGATGGTCGAGTACCCCGACCCCGAAGAACGGCGCAGGAAGCTCGAGGAGCTGATCGGCATCGAAGATCGGGCTTGGGTCCAGGTCGAGGGTCACGGGCGCGTGTGGGCGATCGCCGACGAGGATCTCGACCGGGAGAACGACGAAAAGACCTCATCCGTCCACTTCCTCCGCTTCGAGCTCTCGGAGGAAATGGCGCAGGCGCTGAAGAAGGGCGCCTCTCTGGAGATGGGCATCGATCACCCGCGCTACGCCGCAACGGTGGAAACCGCTCCCGGCGTGCGGAGCTCCCTCGTCAAGGATCTGGTTTGACCCTTCCGCACGGCCCTTGCGCCGTCGCCCTGCTCGCGGCCGTGGCGGGCTGCGTCCACCCCGAGGTGTTCTCGGACGAATTCGACGGCAAGCCCTGGGAGGCGCAGAAGGCGCTGCTTCCCGCGTATCCCAAGCAGGAGGACCTGGCGCGCATTTACGTCGGCCGCGCGCTGCCTTTCGCCTTCTTCGTCGACCGTGCTTCGGTCGGCGTGGGACAGGACGGGGTGGTCCGCTACACGCTGGTAGCGCGCAGCTCTTCCGGCGCGACGAACGTCAGCTTCGAGGGCATTCGCTGCGAAACCTACGCGCACAGGGTGTACGCCTTCGGCCGGTCGGACGGGACCTGGGCGCCCGCGCGCAGCTCGCAGTGGAATTCGATCGAGCGCCTCGCCACCAGCCCTTCGACTTCGCTGGCCGACGATCTCTTCTGCTCCGAGCGCGGCCGCGTGCGGACGACCGAGGAGGCCGTGCGGGCCCTGGCCCGCGGGAATCTCCTCAGATAGGAGATCAGAGAACCACGAGGTTGTCGCGGTGAATCAGCTCCGGCTCGTCGAGGTAGCCCAGGATCGCCTCGATCTCGTTTGAAGGCCGTCCCGCGATGCGGCGCGCCTCCTGCGCGTTGTAGTTCACCAGCCCGCGGGCGACCTCGATGCCGTCGGGCGAGACGCAGGCGACCACGGCTCCCCTTTCGAATTCGCCTTCCACGTTCTTCACCCCGACCGGCAGGAGGCTCTTTCCGCCCGAGCGCAGCGCCTTCGCGGCTCCGGCGTCCAGGCTGAGCGTTCCGGCCACCTGGAGGTGGTCCGCGAGCCATTGCTTGCGCGCGGCGAGCGGTGTGGTCCCGGATGAAAGCAGGGTGCCGATGGCCTCTCCGGCGGCGAGCCTGAGCAGGACGTCGGGCTCGCCCCCCGAGGCGATCACCGTGCGCGCCCCCGAGCGCGCGGCGCGCTTGGCGGCGAGCACTTTCGTCAGCATGCCGCCCTTTGCGATCGCCGATCCGGTGCCGCCGGCCATCGCTTCCAGGCGCGGCTCTCCGGCTTGCGCCGTCCTGATCAGCGAAGCCCCGGGATTGCGCCTCGGATCCTCGGTATGCAGTCCCTGCTGGTCGGTCAGGATGATCAGCACGTCGGCCTCGACGAGGTTCGTCACCAGCGCCGCGAGCGTGTCGTTGTCGCCGAAGCGGATCTCGTCGGTGACCACGGTGTCGTTCTCGTTGATCACGGGAATGATTCCCAGCCCGAGGAGGGTCAGCAGGGTCGAGCGCGCGTTCAGGTAGCGCTGCCGGTCGGCGAGATCGGCGTGGGTGAGGAGAACCTGCGCCGTGCGCAGGCCGTGCTCGCGGAAGCACGACTCGTACACCTGCACGAGACCCATCTGCCCGACCGCCGCCGCCGCCTGGAGCTCGTGCATGCTGCCGGGCCTGCGGGTCCAGCCGAGACGCTGCATGCCCTCGGCGATGGCCCCGCTCGATACGAGGACGATGTCCTTTCCGGATCGGCGCAGCTTTGCGACCTGGCCGGCCCAGCGCGCGATGGCGGACCCGTCGAGTCCCGCGCCGCGGTTGGTGACCAGCGTGCTGCCGACCTTGACGACGAAACGCCTTGCTTCGCTCATGCAGCCCTGCCGGATTCAAGAAACTTCATCACGGATTGGGAGAGCTCCTTGCAGCCTTCGCCGGTAAGAGCCGAGATGCGGAAACTCGGACCGCGCCAGCGCAGCCTGCGCACCAGGTCCGCGGCCGCCGCCGGCCCCTTCTCGCCGGGCAGCATATCCATTTTGTTGAGCACCAGCCAGCGCGGCTTCCTGTGCAGCGCCGGGTCGAACTTCTTCAGCTCGGCGACGATCGCCTTCGCGTCGCGGGCCGGATCCGCGCCGGGTTCGACCGGAGCGACATCGACGATGTGCAGCAGCAGGCGGGTCCGCGCCAGATGCCTGAGGAACTGGTGTCCGAGGCCGGCCCCTTCGGCGGCGCCCTCGATCAGCCCGGGAATGTCCGCGATCACGAAGCTGCGGTCGACGCCGACCCGGACCACCCCGAGGTGCGGATGCAGGGTGGTGAACGGGTAGTCGGCGACCTTCGGGCGCGCGGCCGAGACGGATCGGATGAACGTGGATTTCCCGGCGTTGGGCAGGCCGAGCAGGCCGACATCCGCGAGCACCTTGAGCTCCAGATTCACGACGCGATGCTCGCCGGTTTCTCCCGGAGTGGCTTTCCGCGGTGCGCGGTTGGTGCTCGATTTGAAATTCACGTTGCCCAGGCCGCCCCTGCCGCCGCGGGCGAGCACGGCGGTCTGCTCGTGCTCGGCGAGGTCGACCAGCGTTTCTCCGGTGCGGGCGTCGCTGATGACCGTGCCCGCCGGCATCCTCAGGACCACGTCGTCGGCGCTCCTGCCGCTGCACTGGCGGCCGCTGCCTCTCTCGCCGTCGCGCGCCCGGTGGATGCGCGCGAACCGGTACTCGACCAGCGTGTTGATGTTGCGATCGGCCACCGCAACCACGCTTCCGCCGCGGCCGCCGTCGCCGCCGTCGGGACCGCCGCGCGGCACGTACTTCTCGCGCCTGAAGCTTACGACGCCATCCCCGCCCTTTCCGGCGTGGACCTCGATGCGCGCTTCGTCGATGAATTTCATCGGAGACAAGACAGCCCCGTCGAGCGGAACCGCCGGCCTGGAAGGCTATGCGCGGTTATCCGGATTGAACGGGGCGGCAAAAACTTGCGAGGGATTGTACCAACCGCTTCGCCGCCGTGCGGCGAAGTTGACCGGCGTGAAGCGCGGGACGTTCTTCGATCCCTAAAGCGAGCCGCCTTCGAAGTTGTCCCACATCCCGGTGTTGTGGAACAGATGCATGCCGAACCCTCCGGTGGGATAGGTCGCATCCGTCGTCGTCGCACCTGGTACCGGAATGCCGTTCAGGTATCCGGTAATCAACTGGCCGACAGCGCGAATCTCCACGACGTCGCCAGGGGCCAGCGCGCCGATGATCGTGCCTTCGGCAGCAACGGGCAACTGACCTACCGTCCCAACTACCTTGAACAGGGTCCACTTCGACTGGCCTACGGGCTGGTTGGAGATCCAGTCGAACAGCCATCCATTTCCGTTCGCGTCCGCCCGCACCATCGGCCCGCCGTTGTCTATGTCCGTGCCACTATTCGCAGTGGAAACGAATGTGATCTTGGCGTACTGGTTCGCGGGTGGGCTCACTGAGGTCGCGAAGATGAAGTTGTCCGCAGCCCCCCCGCCGGTGAGTCGATCGCTGACAATCGAACCGCCCGCGGCACCCGAGTTCAGCCAATTCACGCCGAGATTCGCCCTATCGAAGTCGTCGGTGAACAGAGCTGCCGGGGTCGATGGTGCGGGAGTCAATGCCGTGCTGGTATTGGAAAAATCGCCGAGGTTCCCCGCGGCATCGGTGGCACGTACCCGGTACGAGTAGGAAGTGGAGGCCGCGACGGCCGTGTCGCTGAACAAGGTACCGGTGCCCGACGGTGCCGCGATCTGCGCGAAATTCGAGCAACTCGCGCCCTGGCAGCGCTCGATCCGGTAGCCGGTCACGCCGACGTTGTCGGTCGCCGCGTCCCAGGTGAGGTCGACCTGCGCATACCAAACCCCCGTG
>DATEGT010000222.1:0-19841 GCA_035280025.1 Burkholderiales bacterium
CGCCGCCGATCCCGAGGGCCTGGGCCGGATGATCGGCAGGATGGCCGACCGCCTGTTCGAGGCGATGAGCCGCGCCACGCTCGACGCGCGCACCGCCGCCGTGCTCCGCCTGGCCCCTTTGCGGAACGAGCGCAGGCCCGACGCCGTCACCTTCTCGGGCGGCGTCTCCGAATACCTGTACGGGCAGGAAGCCCGGCATTTCGGCGACCTGGGCGCTCCGCTCGCGCGCGCGGTGCTCGCGCGCGTGCAAGGCTGGGGAGCGCGCGTCGAGCGGCCCGACCAGGGCATCCGCGCGACCGTCATCGGCGCGTCGCAGTACACGGTGCAGCTGAGCGGGGGCACGATCTTCGTCGAACCGGCGGGCGTGCTCCCCCTGCGCAACGTTCCCGTGATCGCCCCGGAGCTGCCGCTCGACGGCGACCCGGTCGACGCCGGGCGCGTCGCCGGCGCGGTGCGCGCCGCGCTCAGGCGCCTGGATCTGGAGTCCGGGGACCGGCCCGCCGCGCTGTGCTACCGCTGGCGGGAGTCTGCGTCCTTCGCGAGGCTGGACGGCTTTTGCCGCGGAGTCGTCGCAGGGTTCGAATCCGCCCTGACTCGCGGCCTGCCGCTCATCCTCGTCGGAGACGGCGATATCGGCGGGCTGATCGGGATCCACTGCGTCGAGCAGCTGCGCCTCTCGAATTCCGTGGTGTCGATCGACGGCGTCGCCCTCAAGGAGTTCGACTTCATCGACATCGGCGAGATGATCCCGGCCTCGGGCGCGGTGCCGGTGGTGATCAAATCGCTGGTGTTTCCGGGTTCGTGAGAAACTCCCGGCTCGTATGGAAGGCCCGGGCACGATAAGCGGCGCGCACGCCCTGCTCCGAACCCTGCGCAGGATGGGGGTGGAGAAGATCTTCGCGTCCCCGGGATCGGACTGGGCGCCCCTGTGGGAAGCGCTCGCGATGCCGCAGGCACGCGACGAATTCCCCGAATATCTCTCCTCGCGCCACGAGGAAACGGCGATCGCGATGGCCGCCGGCTACGGCAAGAGCACGGGAAAGCTGTCCGCGGTGGTGCTCCACACCACCGTCGGCGCGCTGCACGCGGCCATGGGCATGCGCGCCGCGCTGCACGAGCGCATCCCCATGGTGCTCCTCGCCGGGGAGTCGATCTCCTTCGGCGAGCGGCCCGAGTACGGAATCGGCCCGCAGTGGCTGCGCCTCCTGACCGACGTCGGCGGCCCCGCGCGGCTGGCGGCGCCCGGCGTCAAATGGAGCTTCGGGCTGAACGACGGCGCGCTGCTCTCGGCGACGATCGAGCGCGCCTGCCGGATCGCGGCCTCGGCGCCGTGCGGGCCCGCCTTCGTCTCGATTCCGACCGAGTTCCTCATGGACGCGCGGCCCGAGGAAGCGCAGCGCTCCGCGGCGCCGACGCGCAATCCCGCCGCCGATCCCGCCGCGCTCGACGAGCTCGCGCGGCTGCTCTGCGCCGCGAAGCGCCCGGCGATCCTCACCGAGGAAGCCGGCAAGGACCCCGCCGCGGTCGATCGGCTGGTGGCGCTCGCCGAGACGCTCGGGGCGCCGGTCTTCGACGCGTGGCAGCCCGGCTACATGAATTTTCCGCGAACTCATCCGCTTTACGGCGGCGCGGCCCCGGACATGAAGGCGCTGCTCGAGGAGACCGACCTGCTGTTCTGCGTCGAGACCGTCGCGCCCGCGCATCCTCCGTCGGTGCTCTCCGGGTCGAATGCGCACGTCGCGTTTCTCGGCGAGGACCCGCTGCACGTCCACCTCCCCTATTGGGGCTTCCGCAGCGATCTTTCGGCGGCCGGGGCGCTCGCGCCTTCGCTTGCTCTGCTGCGCGAGCGCGTCGCGCGCGCGGTGCCGAAGGGATCGCGCTCCCCGCTCGTGTCGCAATGGGCCGCGCGCAACGCTAAGGCGCGCGAGCCGTTTCGCGACAAGGCCCGCGCGGGGAAGGAGCGGCCGCAGATCGACTCGGCCTGGGTCGGCCACGAGCTGGACGCGGTTCTGCCCGAAGGCGCGATCGTGGTCGACGAGACCATCACCCACCGCCTGGACATCGTCCGCCAGCTCGAGCGGCTCGGTCCCGGCGGCTTCATCTCGGCGAGCTACGGGGGCCTGGGCATGGGGATCGGGGCCGCGCTCGGCGCCAAGGCGGCGCGCCCCGGGAGCACCGTCGTGGCGACCATCGGCGACGGCGCCTTCTTCTACAACCCGGTCGTCGCCTCGTTCGGCGCGGCGCAGGAGCTCGCGCTGCCGCTGCTCGTCGTCCTGTTCAACAACGCCGGCTATCTATCGCAGAAGCTCGACGTGACGCGCGAATATCCGGACGGCTGGGCGGTTCGCTCGAAGCGGTTCGCGGGACTCTCGATCGCGCCGCGTCCGGAGTATCCCGCGCTCGCGCGCGCGTTCGGCGGGTACGGCGAGACGGTCGAGCGCCCCGCCGACGTGCGTCCGGCGCTGCTGCGCGGGCTCGATGCGGTCTCCAAGGGCCATCTGGCGCTGATCGAGATGGTGCTCGCGCCGGTCTAGGCCTTCTTGTCGGCGACGTTCCGCTTCAGGACCGTCTGCCAGAAGAACCCGTTCTGGAACGCGAGCAGCCACAGGACGAGGAAGGCCTGCGTCGAGGCACCGAACTCGCCCGCCTGCAGGAACCCGAGGAACACGATCGGCGAGACGAGGACGGCGATGGAGCCGTTGCGGACGTGCTCGATCAGCGCGCCCTTCCGGTTGGGCGCATCGAGGCAATCCACCGCCGTCTTGGCGACCATGCCGAGCAGCATCGCGATGAAGAGCGGACCGTAGAGCACCGTCAGATCGCCGAGCGTCGTCGAACCTCCCGCCTGGGCGGAGGAACCCGCATCGGCCGCGGGCGGCGCGGGCGGCGGCGCGCCCAGCTCCCATTCGACCTTGCGTCCCGCCGCCGGGGCTTCGTCGGCGAAGGCGACGCTGAAGATGGAATTGCCCGGCGCGGCGCTCGCGGCGGTGACGGTCTCCTTCAGGATCCAGCCGTACACCCACTCTTCCTTGCCGCCGCGCGAAGTCCGGAACGCGATCTGCAGCCAGGCCTTGCTCGAAAGACCGAAGTCGGCGCTGCGCTCGGCGCACACGTACACCTGCGTCGAGGCCCGCAGGGAGGCGATGCGATTCCCCTGCCAGCCCCGGCCGGTGACGAATTGCGGAACGCGCTCGTATACGTCGGTCGCCGCGGCCACGACCGCCCTGCGGTCGCACTTCTGCGCCTCCGCGAGAAGAGGCAAGAGCAGCAGCGTCGCGGCCGCTGCGAGCGCGGCGAATCTCGGCAATCCCGCCATGATCGGCTCCCGGAGTAGGAACGAATGCGAATCTTACCTCCGGCTCACCGGGTCAAGACGGCAGGAAGTCTATGGGGTAGGTCACGACCATCGTGTCCACGGCCTTGGCGCCGAAATCGAACTGCCTGATGCGCACGAGCAGCTTGCGCTCCAGATCCGGCGAGCGCAGCTCGCTCGAGACCATCTGGCAATCCAGCACCTGGCCCGAGGGCGCGATCGTCAGCTTCACGACGACCTTTCCCTGCAGCGTGGGGTCCTCGCGCAAGGCGCGGTTGTAGAGGACGTAGATCGAGCCCTTGTTGCGGTCGAACACGAGCTTGATGTCCTCGATCGAGCGCGAGGCCTTGCCGCTCGCGCCGCGGCGCAGCGAGCCCCCGGCGCCGGGGCCGCCGCCCCCGTCGCCGCCCATCACGCCCTGGACCGCGGTGGTCGAGCGTCCGGCGAGCCCGCCCCCGCCGGTATCGCGGCTCAGCGCGGCGGTGTTGATGCCGCCGCTGCCCCGGCTGGCATTGGAAGTGATCAGCGCGCGGGACGGAAGCCCGGGGCCCTTGCCCGCGCCCACGCCCGGGCCGGAGCCGGACCCGACGCCCGGACCCGGCTTGATGTCCTTCTGGAACTGCGCCGCGACCGGGGCGCCGCGGAGGTCGGCGAGCTCGTTGCTCATCGCGAGCAATCCCACGCCCGAGGCCCTGCGGCGCGCGGCCTCGATCTTTTCTCCCGGCGCCTTGGCCGGCTGGGGCTTGCGCGCCTCGGTGACCGGGGGCTTGGCGGGCTCGGGCTTGGTCGCTTCGGGCTGCGGCTTGGCCGCCGGCGCTTCCGGCTCCGGCCTGCGGACGGGCGGCGGCGGAGGCGTCTCGCGCTCGAGGAGCAGCTTCGCCAGACGCGGCGGCAGCTCCTCGGGCTGGGTGCGATCGACCTTGGGCACCGGCAGCCACGGCATGATCAGGCTGAACAGAGCGCAGGCGAGCAGCACGCGCTTCAGGATCCGGCGGAAGCGGCGCTCCTCTTCCTCCGAGACCGTCCACGGCAGCACCGCCATGCGGTAGCGGAATTGAACGGCTGCGGCCGCGGCGGCCATCTAGGCCTTGCCTTTCTGGATCACGGCGAAGGACAGGTCGCCGTAGTTGGCGCGGGCGCAGGTCACCATGATCTTGCGCAGCAGCCGGTAGGGAATCTCCTTGTCGCCCATGATGGTGAGCGCCTTGCTCTGCGACTCCTTCTCCTTGCGAATCATCGCGCGCCCGGCCTCGTAGGCGAGCTCCGCCCTGAGCGGCTCGATCAGGTCGCCCTGCCCCTTCAGCGCCTCCGCCACCGAGATGACCTTGCGCCCCTGGACGAGGATGTCCTCGTTGCTCACGACGACGACCACCGTTTCCTTCGGGCTCTTCTCGGCGGTGGACTCGGGAAGCCTGACCGCCTTGGCGCTCGGCAGCACCTCCACCTCCGAGGCGTTCGCGAGAAGGAAGAAGATCAGGATGGTGAAGATGTCGATCAGCGAGACGAGGTTGAGGTCCACGAGGGACCTGTTCCTCGAGGCCCGCTCGGCCCGCTTCTGGATGGGCGAGAGCTTCATCTCGTCCTTCCCGCAGAGGGCGCGTCGCCGACGGAGATCTCCGGGAACAGCTCGACCGGCCCGCCGCGGCCCTGGGCGGCCCTCGCGCCGCGCACCGCGTCCATGGTGTGCACCAGCGTGTCGTACGACGTATCGGGCTCGGCGAGTATCGTCGCGGAGACCTTGTCCGGATAGCGCGCCTTCAGCTGCTGCATCAGCGACGACAGGGTCTGGTAGTCGTGGCCCGCGCCCGTGTTCTCCACGCGCCGCAGCAGGCCGCCGATGCGGTCGCCGACCTCTAGCGCGTCGCGCCGGATCACGATCTCGAGCTGGAGATCGCCCTTGAGGTTCTCGAACCCCGAGGATTGCGTGGGCAGGGTCAGCTCCAGCACCGCCAGCCTCGAGAACACCGCCGTCGTCAGCAGGAAGGGCACCAGCACCACGATCATGTTCATGAACGCGGTGATATCCAGCCCCGCCGGATGCCTGCGCGGGCGGCGGACGCGGGCGCTCATTTGGCCTGGGTCGCTTCGAACTTCGCGCGCTCGACCAGGTTCAGGAAGCTGATCTTCGCGGCCTCGAGGGCGTCGACGATCTCGCTGGTGCGCGCCTGCAGGAACGCGTGGATCAGCAGGAACGGGATCGCCACCATCAGCGCGAACGCCGTGTTGTTCATCGCGATCGAGATGCTGGCCGAAAGCAGCTCGGCCTTCTCCGCCGGGTTCACCTGCGCCACCGCCGTGAACGCCTTGATAAGGCCGATGATGGTGCCGAGCAGCCCGACCAGGGTGATCACGTTGGCGAAGGTGGCGATGTAGTGCGTGCGCTTCTCGAGCCGCGGCACGATCTCCATCATGCCCTCCTCCATGGCGGCGTCTATGTCCTCGCGCCGCCGGGCGGTCTTCACCCGCCCCAGGCCGTGGTTCACGATCTTGCTGATCGCGGCGTTCGACTGCGAGGTCACCGAATAGACCTCCTGGAATTTTCCGCCCCGGAGCAGGGGCTGCAGCTCGTCCCAGACCTTGCGGTTGCTGCGCCGCGCGTGGCCGAGATAGATGAACCGCTCCAGCGATATCGCCAGACCGACGGCCATGATCAGGATGCTGAAGTAGATGAAGACCCCGCTGTCCTGGAAGAACTTGACTACCGTGGCGTACGTGCTCATTGGATGACCTCCACAAGAAAGATGTTCATGTCCGGCGTCATTTCGCGCCGCTTCCGGAATCCCGCCGCGGCTGCACCGCCTGCGGCTGCGTCAGGGAATGGTAGTGAACCTGGCGCTCGAAGACGTCGCGGTCCACGGGCGAGAGCGCCTCGTCGAGGACGCTGCTCGCCGGGCGGCCGACCAGCTCGGTCGGCAGCGGCTGCTTCCACGGGACGATGTAGAGCACCTTGGGCAGCTCGCGGTTGCCGAGAATCTGCGTGCCCTCGAGATCAGCGCGGTCCGCCGCCCGCGCGGGCGCTGCCAGCGAAGCCAGCAGCGCGATGAAGACGATCGTCGGTTTCATCCGCCTTTCCCTCCTTTCGCCTGCCGGGCGCGGTCGCGCTGCTGCAGGTCTGCGATCCACTTGGTCACGGTTCCCGCCTCGCCCGGGGTCAGCTCCTGGTACCGGCGGTAGTGCTGCACGGCCTTCTCGCTGTCCTGCAGATAGAGGTCGTAGAGAATTCCGATGTTGAGGTGCGCGTAGGCGTAGTCCGGATCGAGGTCGAGCGCCTTTGCGTAGTAGCGGCCCGCATCCTCGAACTTGCCTTCGCGCCGCGAGATCACGCCGAGCTCGTTGTAGTAGGCGGCGCGGCCGGGATTGAGGCGGACCGCCTCCTGGAGCGACGCGAACGCCTGCGCCGGCCTCCCGGTGCGGCCGTAGAGGATGCCGAGATTGGCGTGCGGCCCGGCGAGCCGCGGCTCGCGGCGCGACACCGCGAGCAGGCCGCGCTCGGCCTCGGCGTACCGGCCGGTGCCCAGCGCCGCGAGCGCCTGCCGGTACAGCTCGCGCGACTCCGCGCTCACCGCGGGCTCGACCGGCGCGGGCTTCGCCTTCACCGGCTTCGGGACGGAAGCCGGCGCCTTGTCGGGGGCACGCACCGGCGTCTGGCAGCCCGCGAGGCCGCCGCACGCCAGCGCGAGCGCAAGGAGCGCCGTCGGGCTAGTGGAGCGCATCGATCACTCCCTCGTCTTTCTCCGCCTTGGCGTAGCGCACGGGGCGCAGCTTGCCTAGCGCGTCGAAGCTTCTCTTCACCCACTCGTCGTAGATGCCGCGGCGCACCCGTCCCGCGTTGATCTCGTGCAGCTCGATCGCCTTTTCCTCGAAGGGATACGCCTGCTCTTCGAGCATCACGTTGTATTGCTCCAGCTCGTCCTTGGAGAGCTTCTTCGGGCGCTGGGAATCGAGCAGGGCCTTGCCGAAATCCCGGTACAGCTCCCCCGTCCGGTACGTCGCCGCGGTCGCCGCCTCCGGCGCGCCGTAGTCCGCCGCGATCGCGTAGGCCTGGAGCGCCTGCTGCAGCCTGTCCTTCTTGCGCGTGAGGTTCTTCTTCAGCGGCTCGATCAGGCGAACTTCCCGGTACGCCTCGTCCAGCGGCTCCGCCATGACCAGCGCGGAGAGCGATCCCAGGTAGCGCGTGCGGTCGCTGCGCTCGCTCCCGCCTTTCTGCTCCTCCTCAACCAGCTCGCGCGACCACGCCTGGCGCTGCGCGGGACGGCCTTCCTTGCGCGCGATCTCGGCGAGCCGGTAACGGGCTTCGATCGCGGGCTCGAGGGGCCTCGGATAGCGGCGCACGTAGCGCTCGTAGGCCGCGGCAGCACCTCGCTCGCTGCCGGCTTTTTCGTACAGGCCCGCCGCCTGCCAGAGCGAGCCCCGCGCGAAGGCGACGTCCTGCTTCGTCGCGGAAAGGGCCTCGTACTCGCCCGCCGCCTTGAGCACCTGGCCGCTCTCCGTATAGCAGACCGCGAGCTTCTCCGGCAGCTCGGCCTGCAGGGGATGGCCGGGATAGTCGCGGCGGAAGCCCTCGAGCACCGGCGCGGCGGCGTTCCAGTCCTTGAGCGCTATCAGCGCCGCCGCCGCGTCGAACTGCGCGTTCGCGCGTATCGACGAACCGGGCGCAACGGTCGCGACCCGCAGGAAATGGTCCGCCGCGACGCGCATCTGCCCCGCCGCGCGCGCCTGCTCGCCCTGCTTGTACACGGAGGCCGCGAGGCGGTCGCTCAGGCCGGCGCGGTTCGGCGAGCTCCTCGGCGTGAGCGCAAGCGCCTCGCGGTACTCGCGTTCCGCGCGGTCGAAAGCGCCCTGCTGGAAATCGACGTGCGCGGCCACCGTCCATGCGGTGCGGCGCAGATCGGGCGCCGGCGGCGGCTGGATCGCGAGCACGCGCCGGGCGGTAATCGCCGCCGAATTGGGATCGCCGTTGGCGTACAGCGTTTCGGCGGCGTTGCCGAGCACGCCCGCGGTCCGCGCATCCTGCGGGTTCGCTTCCGCGAACCGCAGCGCGCTCTCGACGGACCGGTCGCGCACGACGCGCAGATCCGGGCCCTTGGACTGCTTTTCCTGCTGCGCGTACGCGAGCAGCGCCGCGTATCCTGCGTCGGCCGTCTTCTCGTGGCGGGGATACGCGTACGCCGTCCGCTCGTACTCCGTCGCCGCCGCCGCGAAGCGCCGGTTCTCGAACAGGGCCTCGGCGAGCAGGAAATTCATAGCCGGAGTGCGCGGGTCCGCGGGAAAGGACTCGACGTACACGCGGTACCAGCGCGCCGCTTCCTGGTAGTCCTCGTCCTTCCTGTTCTTCTGCGCGACCGAGTGATAATGCCGCGCCAGCTCCTCGACGTGCGTCCTGACATACGGCGCGACGCGCGCATAGGCGATCTCGCCGTTCACCCGGTGAAATTCGCTGTCGACTCCGTAGCGAACCGCGAACTCCTTCTTCGCCTCGAGGGCGAGCGCCGTGAAGCCCGCCTGCTGGTAGGCCTGTATCGCCCGCGACTGCAGGAGCGGCGACTGCGGATTCGTGGGATAGCGGCGCGCGAACGCGTTGAAGACGTTCGCCCCGTCGGCGACGCGCTCCTGCTTGAGGTACAGCTCGCCGAGCTGCCGATAGACGCGGAATTCGTACTGGCGCCGCGCGGGCGTCGAGAAGTACCGGGGGATCGTGTCCCCGCCCTGCAGGTTGATCAGGCTCAGGCTCACCACCCGGAAGGTGTCCTCGGTCAGCTCGCGCTCGGCGCGGGTGAGCCCGGGAAGATCCTCGAGGGCCGCGCCGTTGTCGCGGCCGATCAGCTTGCGGTCGAGAACCGCGGCGAACGAAGGCAGCGCGTCCTCCAGCCGGGCCTGCTTGAACAGGGACCAGCCGTGCATGTAGAGGGATCTCTCGTAGAACGGCGAGGCTCCGCCCTTCTGGATCACCGCCCCGTAGGCCTGCTCGGCCTCGCGGTAGCGCCGCAGGGTGAACAGCAGCTCGCCGCGGCGGAACTCGGCCTCGTCGCGGTAGGCGCTCCTGGGGTACTGCGCGACCAGCCGGTCCAGGGTTGCGAGCGAGCGCGCGAGATCGCCGGTCTGATCGTAGGCGTGCGACAGCTGGTAGAGAACGCGGTCGCTGCCCGGATGGGCCGGGTAGGCCGCGAGCAGGCCTTCGTATACCCTGATCGCGTCGCGGTACTCCCTGCCGCCGGAGCCCTCCGCGAGCCCGTCTCGCGCGCGCTCGACCTCGAGGTCGCCCAGGCGGCGCATCGCTTCGGGGCGCATGCGGTCGGCGGGCGCCGCGTCGAGGAACTTGCGGTACGCCTGGATCGCGGCGGCGCGGCTCGCGTCGACCGCGGCGTCGCGCTCCACCACCACGCGCTTCTGCTCGAGACTGCGCAGCGTCCCGGCCTCCTGCTTGCGCGGGGCGGCGCAGGATCCGAGCAGGCACGCGCACATCAGGATCGCGCAGCGCTTCACCGGGTCTTCTCCGTCACGCGCACCGCGCGGTCGTAGATCTGCGCCACGGCGAACCGCGCCTGGGCGATGTAGCCGACCATCTGATCGCGCCGCTGCTTCAGCTCCGTCGCGGCGAGCTCCGCGAGCCCTTCCTCCTGCGCCGTCGCGGCCGCAGCGACGTCGGACTGCAGGCGGCTCACGCGCGCGCGCAGGGCCTCGATGCGCGCGTCGAACGCGTCGAATTCGGCAGGGGCCTGCGCCCGGGCCCGGCGCAGCTCCTCGCGCCGTCCCTCGGCCTCGGAAATCAGCCGGCCCGCCTCCTGCAGCGCCTTGTTCTCGCTCCGCAGCCGCGTGCTGTATTGGGCCGACAGATCCCAGGTGAGCAGGCCGCGCAGCACCCGGTACTTGTACCGCGCCTCCTCCCGCTGCACGGGATCCGCGATGCGCTCGAGCCCGGCGCGCACGCGCTCGAGGCGCGCGGCGAGCGCGCGTTCTTTTTCGCCCGAGAGCGCGTCGGCGTCTTCCTCGCTCTCGATGCGCGCGAGCCTCCGGGTCTCCGCGGCGTGCTCGGCACGGAGGCGATCCAGCTGCAAGGCGCGCTCTCCCGCGACGGCGCGAGGCAGCCGCTCGGCGTACCCCTGGCGGCGCGCGGCGAGCATGTCTCGATAGGTTCCCATGCTGCGCGACCACTCGGCGAGCCTGCGCGACAGGAACTCCAGGTCACGGTAGTTCTTCAGCCCCTCCTGGAAACCGTTGCTCGCGAGCAGCTCCGTCAGGTAGCGGCTCTCGGGGCTGTCCGGCAGCCGGCGCACGCGCCAGAACCAGCCCGATTCCTCTCCCGGGTTGCTGCGCAGGATGTTGTCGACCAGCGCCCCGCGGCGGATCGCCGCGATCGCCTCGTCGAGGCTCGCGATCTCGCGCGTATAGGCGTCGAGCGCGCGCTCGTAGCTGTCGAGCGACTGGCGGTATGCTCCGAGCTTGCCGAACGCGTACGGCACGGCGAGCAGGGATTCCTGCACCGCGGTGTCCGCCATGGACCGGTTCGCGAGCTCCACCCACGGAACGAGCGCGCGCTCGTAGTCGTTCAGAGCCGCGTGAGCCCATCCCAGGCCGAGCAGGGCCTTGTTGGAGAGCAGGCCGTTCAGGCGCACCCGCTCGAGATAGGGCTCCGCCCGCGCCGGAGCGCCGTTCTTGAGGAACGAGTACGCGAGCGCGACGTTGGCCCTGTCGCGCAGCGCCGTCAGCTCCTCGCCCCGCGCCGGACCGCGGCCGATCTCGTCGAGCAGGGCGATGCCGCCGTCGCGCAGCCCCGCCTGGATCAGCGCGACGCCCAGGTTGTAGCGCGCGTAGGCCGCCCACTCCGAGCGGCTCCTGGTCTTTCGCAGCAGGAGGATGGCTTCGCCGTACTGCTTGCGGCGCATGAGGAGAGCCGCGTGCAGCACCAGCCGCTCGTCCTCGAGGCCCCCCGGCAGGGGACCTCGCACGCGTCCCATCGCGTACTCGGCTTCGTCGACGTAGCCGCGCTGGTAGCGGATCTTCGCCAGGAAGAACCAGGCCCGGTCGCGGACCGAGGGAGGCGCGCCGGCGTCGATCAGCGCCTGGAAAATGCGCCCGGCCTCCCGGTCGAGACCGTACGAGAGCAGCATCCCGCCGCGCAGCAGCTCGGCTTCCTGATCGTGGTGCGGAACGCGCCCGAAGTGCTGCGCGACCATGAGCCGGCTCACCGCGGAGAAATAGTCTTCCTGGAAGAAGTAGTAGAGGACTTCGCCGAAATGCGGGTCCTTGACGGTGTGCTCGGCGTCGGCGCGCGCGGGAGCGCCGCCGGCGGCGAACGCCACGCAGGCGAGCGCCGCCCAGAACGCGCGCTTGTGCACCGCCCGCGTCATGGCGCTCCTACCACTCCTTGACCTTGAACTCGGGCTGCTGGCCGCGCGTGTCGTCCCGGATCTGGAGCTCGATGTACTTCGGATCCGTGCCCTTGTCGAACTTGAGCGTCGCGCCCCGCCGGTAGTCGCGCCAGCGCGGTCCCTTTCCGGTGAACACGGCGACCAGCTCGTGCTTGCCGGTCTTCAAGTTCCCCATGTAGAGGCGTTGCACGCCGCCGCGATGGAGCGCCCGGAGCTCGCGCTCGGTGTAGAGATAGTTGCTGACCACCGAATCGTCGAGCTTGAGCTCCACCGAGTCGAGATCGAACAGGGCGCCCACGTCGACGGAGACGAAGACCGCCACCTGAGTGCTGGCCGGAAACAGCAGCTCTTCCTCGAGCACCAGCAGGTCGCGGTTGATCTCCATCGCCTCCTGCTTCAGCGACTGGATCCGCGTGTCCAGGCCCTGCGGATCCCGCGGCGGGGCCTTCGGCGTCTCGGCCGACACCGCTGTGCCGGCGGCCAGGGCCGCCGCGAATACCGCGGCCGCCCCGAAAATCGATCTCGTCGAAAGAATCTTCATGGTCGCGCCTCCGTCTAGAACCATCCCGATACGTACAGCTGAAACACGTTGGCCTGATATGCGTAGAGCTGGCCCGTTCGCACGTCGGTGAAGTTGTTGTAGTGATAGCGGATGAACTCGTAATCGAGGGTCACGCTCATCCGGTTGAGATTGAAGCGGTTGGACAGCTGGTAGCTCGCCTTGACCCCGAGGGCATTGTTGGTGAAATCGCTCAGCTCGCGGTCCCGGGCCATGAACGTCATCTGCGCGGCGAAGTTGTCGGAGTAGAACGAGGCGGCGGACTGGCTGTAATGGCGCAGGCGCGGCTCGACGAGCCAGCGCTCCCCCACGCGGGTTCCGAATCCCGCTTCGAGGGTCTGCGCGCGGATATCCCAGGTATCCCAGAAATAGCGGTAGCGCAGATACGCCGACCCCGTGAGGCGGCCCTCGTCCGGGCCGATGCCCTTGACGACTCCGAGCGCGACCGCATAGCCGTCGCGGGCGCGCGGATAGACCTCGGGGACCGAGAGGCCCAGCAGCCGGGCCGAGCGGTACGGACTCTGCAGGTAGCCGTCCTGCAGGATCGCCTCGTAGTTGAGCGTCGCCAGCACGCTCTTGGTCACGACCTGCGAGACTCCGAGCTTGTACTGGTAGGTGTTCGCATGGTCCGAGAAATCCGTGTGCGACTTGCCGACGTCCGCGCGGCTCTCGGCGTATCCGAGACTGACGGTCGTGAGGCCGTCGAATATCTCGTGGCTCACGGTGACGCCCAGGGTGTTCGTCAGGTAGTCGGGCTCGCTGCTGCGCAGGACCGACACGCCGAGGGTCGTGTTGCGGTACAGGTAGTCCACGCCGCCGCCGTATTCCGTGCGCTTCTCCTTGAACGGGCTCGCGGTCGTCACCACGTCGATCGATGCGCAGCTCACGTTGTCGACGAAGTACGATGCGTACGCCGACACGCTCTCGCCCAGGCCCTTGCGCACGAGCAGCGCCGGCCCGTCCACCTTGGTCCCGCCGCCGTTGTAGTAGTGATACATGAGGTCGCCGCGGTCCTCGGGAAGCACGACTCCGCGCGCCGGGGCCGCGAAGAGCCCCGCGAGCGCGAGCCAGAAGGCGCGGCCGATGGCCGTCAGTTGCAGCCGCATCCGCCCCCCTCGGCGACCGTGGCGCCGCGGGCGCCTTCGCGCACGTCGTGGACGTGCTGCAGCACCTTGTCCGACAGAGGATCGCGGGAGACGCTCATCAGCGGGTCGGCCAGCCGGCCGCGCTCGTAGGGCTTGACCCACGGCGTCACGGAGCAGGCGCCGAGGCAGGCTGCGAGGAGCGTCGTCAGGAGCGTCCGCGGCTTCATTCTTTGAGCAGCTCCCTGACCTGCTGCTCGTACTTCTTCTCGTAGCCCTCGTAATAGCCGCGGTGAACGTAGCGCACGCGCCCGTCCCGGTCGATGACGAGCGTGGCCGGCATGGTGTCGACGCCGTAGAGCCTGGCGACGCTCTTCCTGCCGTCGAACAGCGTCGGGACTTTCAGGCCGAGCCGCTTCAGCATGCTCTCCGCGTCCTTGCGGTTGTCGTCGACGTTGACCGCGAGCAGCACGAACCCGGCGTTGCCGTACTGCGAGTACATCTTGCTCAGCAGAGGGAGCTCCTGGCGGCAGGGACTGCACCAGCTGGCCCAGAAGTTCACGAGGACGACCTGGCCGCGGAGCTCGCTCAGGCGCACGTTGCGGCCGCTGTCGCTCTTCGACGCGAAGTCCGGCGCCAGCGTCCCGACCGGCGGCAAGGCGGCCGCGGTCCCCGAGGCCCCGGCGAGCGAGGCCGCCAGGATCAGGAAGACAACCGCACGGTGCGCGCTTGCTTTCATTTCGCCGCTCCGTCAGAAATAGGCCGACAGCCCCAGGGTCATCTCGAAGTTGTGCGTGAGCTCGTTCTTGCCGAGGAGATCGGAGCTGAAGATGTGATCCCGCATCTCGAAGCGCAGCGAGACCCAGTCCTTGGGCAGGACGCGGATTCCGATCCCGATGTCGTAGGTCGTATGGCTCTCATCGTTGAACTTCAGGTTTCCCACTCCGCCCACGACGTATACGGCGGACGTCATCGCCCAATCCTTTCCGGTGAACACTTCTCCGGGGAACAGGTTCCAGCCGAGCGAGAGGTTGTAGTAGGTGAGCGGGACGACTTCGCCCGACTTGAAGAGGGGTATTCCCACGCGGCGATACGACTCGTCCGAAACCTTCGAGCGCCCGTACGTCCCCTCGAGGAAGAAATCCTCGGTGACGTGATACCCGAGGCGCAGGCCGGCCGACGGCTTCGAGCCGAAGCCCTGGACGCTGAGAATGCCGGCGTAGGCACCGATCTCGACGTCGTTCGCCTTGATCCGGGGCACGTGGACGTCGCGTCGGTCCACCTGCGCCGGGATCACCGGCTCCGGGATCGGCTCGCGCGACTGTGCCGCCGCGGCCGCGGGCAACATCGCGCTCGCCGCGGCCAGGAGGATTTTCGCGATCGCCGGGATCGTCATCGGTCCGCCTAGAAGAAGAAAGCCGCGCCTGCGGAAAATTCGTTGTAGCGGTCCGCGCCGGCGTAGCTGACGAGGGCCACGTGCCTCTTCGCCTCGGCGCGCAGGAAGAACTGCCGCGTGATGTAGTAACGCAAGCCGATGGCCGCGTTGGCCAGGCCGCCGCTCGTCTCGACGGCGCTCACGAGCGTGGCCTTGGGGACGTTGGTGAAGCGTCCCGCTCCGAGCGAGAAAAAAGGCGACCAGCGCGATTCCGGGAACGGCTGGGAGACGAGCGAAACGTAGTACAGCGACGTCGTGGAGAACTCGCCCGCCGATTGGGCGATCGTCAGCTCGGCGACGAAATTCGCGTGCAGGCGATATCCGGCGTACGCCGACAGCAGGGGGTCGTGCTTGAGCTCGCCGAAGGAAAAGCCGAACTCCATCCGGCGCGCGAGATAGTCGTCGAACAGGACGTCGCGGAACGTCTTCTTTTCCCCGGCCTCGGTGAGCGTCGCCTCCATCTGGGCGCGCGAGACCCACCCCTGCTTGCCGCGCGCGGTCTTCACCTTGAACCAGTCGGTATGCCGCCCGAGAATCTCCACGCGCTCCCCTCGTTCCGCGATGTCGAAGATCGGATAGCCGCGGCCCGGCCCCGTGTGCAGCTCCAGATAGGGATCGGCGACCCGCACGCGCTCATTCGCATCCTCCGCCCATGCCGCAGGTCCGACGAGCGCGAGGAGCGCGAAGAAGCACCATCCCGCGAGGCGATTCGGATCGAGCTGGTCTGCGTGACGGCCCTCCGCTCCCATCCTCATGGAAAACCGCAGCCCGTCGAAGTATTGGAGACCGGGACGCACTGCCCGCAGGCGGGGCTGGCATCGCCCAGGGCGGGATCCACCTGGTTGCTGATCCAGTTGAAGACGGCGAGGTAGCAGCCGTCGCTCCGTCCCGCGAGCACGTGGCCGCCGCCGTGCGTGACTTCCTGCGCCGGCTTCATCAGCACGGGGCTGGCGTGGGGGTTTCCCAGGTCGGACAGGGTCTGGACGACCTGCTGGTCCGCGTTCACGTCGGTCGAGCTCAGCGTGAAGCGCCCGCCGTTGCCGCCGGCGAGATGGCAGGTGCTGTCCATGCAGCTCACGGTCGCGCCGTCCTCGCGGCGGATCTGGCCGGAGAGCACCGGCATCACGCACGCCTGAAAATCGTTGGAGCAGAGCGCGCCCTGCGCGACCGCCCCCTGCTGCGGCACCTGCTGGCCGCAGCCCGCGAGCACGAGCGCGCCCGCGACGATGCCGCCCCGCGCGGCGCCGCGCGCCCAGCCCGCTACTGGCACGTCAGCGTGCCCGCGATCCACGCCCGTATCGATGCGTAGTCGGCGGAGGCGGGCGGCAGCGCCGGAGCCGCCCCGGGATGCGGAGGCGTATCGGTGATGGAGCGCGACGGCCGCAACAGCAGCAAGCTGCTGTCCGGAGCGGCGATATTCGTGACCATCGTAGCCGTGACGCCGAAATCCGCCGGCGTGTTTCCCGTCAGGACGAAGCGGTTCGCCACGAAATTCGGGTTCGCCGGCCCGCTGCTCGATCCGTTGCCGCCGAACGCCTTGTGGCAGCCTGCGCAGCTCGCCTGGAGAATCGGCTGCACCTTGCAGGCGAACACCGACTCGGAGAGCTGCGCCGCAGCCGACCGCAGCGCGGTGCCGTCGTACGGATCGTTGAAATAGGTGCCCCCGATGTCGATCCATTCGGTGATGATGCGTTTCTCCGCCGGAGTCAGCGGGCTCGCGATCGCCGTGTGGTCGACGAAGGCGGCGCCGTTGAAGCAGGTGCCGCCGCCGGCGCGGCAGAAGGCGCGCTGCGTCGTGCCGCTCGCGTCGGCCAGCAGCCGCTGCTCGAACACGCGCTCGATGAGCCGGCTGCCGCGCGCCGCTCCCGGGGTCACCGCCGCGGCCTCGCGCGCGATCATGAACTCGCCCTCGTCGTTGATGGTGATGATCGGCTCGCCGTTGGCGTCGAGCAGGGGGTTGCCGACCATCAGGCTCTGGTAGGCCATCGTGCGCCCGAACTCGCCCGACACCGTCGCGCTCAGATCGAGCCCGGCGGCCGGAGCGAGGCCGCTGTGGCAGCCCGCGCACTTCGCGGTCAGGATCGGCTGGATGTGCTCGGGAAAATTGATGACGATCGCGCAGTCCTTGGCCGACCACGCGGTCGAGCACGAGGCGGGGCCCTGGACCGGAGAGGCGCCCAGGCCCGAGTAGCTGATCGAGATCGGGGCCTGCGGCGCTAGGCTCGTGCCGTGGCTCGCGTTGTAGTCCGGGGTCCAGAAGTCCGTATAGGAGATGTCGCCGGCGAGGTTCGAGTACGCCGCGTCGGCCGCAGCCCGCGTTTCGGCCTGCGTGGCGGCGGTTCCCGGAGTCGGGCTGGTCGTGGTGAGCCGCGGCGAGTGGCAGCCCTTGCAGAAGCGCCGCTCCCCTTCCCGCGCCTGAATCCAGTGCGTGTGCTCGATGAACTGGCGCCCGTTCGCGTCGAGGACCGTGATGTTGATTGCGGTGTCGGCCGGAACCTGCGTCCGGATCGAGCCGTCGGGCTCGACGACGCCGTAGCCCACGATCTGCTGCATCTCGAACTCGGTCTCGCCGAGCGCGTTGCGGTTCATGCCCGAGGGCGTCGGCACCGCCTTGGTGATGCGGAAGAAGCGCGCCACGCGGCTCGCGTACTGCGACGTGCCCGGGGTCGAGAGATTGGCGATGTCGGGCTGGCCGGCGGCGCGCGGGATCGATTCGCCGGCGGCGAGCACGGCATTGCCCATGCGCTGCTTGTCGTCGGTGTCGTAGACGGTGTGGACGTCGAACAGTCCGAACCCGGCGGGTATGGCCGGATCGGGAGTGAACTGGCCGATGACCGCCGGCTTCGGGCGCGCCTGCAGCGGCACCGGGCTGGCGAAATAGAAGCCGTCCTGCGGCGGCACCACCGGCCGCAGGGTCTTCGCGCCCAGATCGAGCATGTAGATGCCGTAGCGCGGAGTCCCCTCGACGGTCGTGGGGTTGCCCAGCGGGTCCATGGCCGCGACCGGCTGCGAAGGCGTGAAGACGACCAGCACCCGGTTGGTGCCGTCCCACAGCGGGTACGGGTTGCGGTAGCGCCCGAGCGGCGACACGCCCCGGTCGCGCATCGCGTCGTGCTGCGAGGCCGGGGCTCCGGGAAACAGCAGCTGCGAGACCTGTGCCTGGCCCGCCCGCTGGCCGAGGAGGTTGAGCGGCGCGTTGTCTCCGGGCTCGTCGACTTCGGAGTAGTTCTTGTAGTCGATGATCTCCAGCGAGCCTCCTTCACGGGTGCCGGAAAGCGGCATAAGCGTCGCGATGAGATGGCCGCCGGGCATCTCGCGCGGCTGCATGTAGCTGTTGCCGGGGCTGTGCGCGCCGTAGACGACGAAGAGGTTGGTGCCGTCGGGGTTGACCTTGAAGACCGTGAACTGGTTGCGGTCGCCGACGTGGTCCCAGCGCGAGTACAGGACCTCGCCGGTACTCAGCACCGTGGGATTGCGGTCGTGGCTCTGATCGAACGAGATCTGGTGGCAACCGCTCCCGTCGGAGTTCATCACGTGCAGTACCGCGGTCTGCTCGCGGTCGTACTCGTCGACGTAGGTATAGCTCGCGGGGCTCAGCCCCTGCGCCGCGCCCCGGGCCTGCATCTGGCGCTTGGTCGTCTCCTGCCGGTTCGATATGAACACGATGCGGCCGTCGGGCAGATACGCCGGCTCGTTGTCGTCGCCCTGGACCGGCGCGTCGCAGACGATGCGGCGCATCGACTTGTTCACGTTGTCGTATTCCCAGATCGACCAGTTGGGGTCGGCCGGACGGCGCATCGCGAACACGATCTTGGTGCCGTCGAACGAAACGTCCGGATGATTCACGTCGCCCTGGCCGTTGGTGAGCGGGGCGGTGAGGTTCGTTTCGGTTCCGCTCGGCGAGGACTTGTCGCGCATGTACAGGTCGCCGCCCTGGCCGGTCACGACCGCGTCGGTGGGATTTCCCAGAGCCGAGACCGGCCGCTTGACGTAGGCGATGGCGACGTCGCCCTGCACGGTGATGGAATCGGTGGTCTTGCCGGTGCATGCGGCCAGCCCGGCGACCATGCCCGCCGCGGCCCAGGTGATTCCGCTCCTGCCTCGAATGAGCCACATATCTGCCTCCTTACACTCCGGCTTCAGCCTTCGTGTATCGCGGTTGACTCCCGACGCAGCCCAGCCGTGTAGTGCATGTTCCCGTCGCCGTCGATGATCACCGCGTCGATGCCCTGCAGCGACTCGACGAAGCGAATTCCACGTTCCGGCCCCTTGATGAAGACGCTCTTGGAGATCCCCTCGGTGGTGGTGGCGTCGGGGCCGATGATGGTGACGCTGCGCACCCCGGTCGCCGACCTTCCGGTCTTCGGGTCGAGGATATGGTGGTAGCGCACGCCGCTGGATTCGAAATAGCGCTCGTAGTCCCCGGAGGTGGAGATCGCGGCGTCCACCAGGGGAATCCGCGCCACCATGGCGTCCCTGCGCCTGGGATCCTGGATGCCGATCACCCAGGGCCGTCCGCGCCTGTCGCCCAGGACGCGGCTGTCCCCGCCGGCCATGACCAGCGCCTGCGACACTCCGCGCGACCTGAGCAGGGCGACGCAGCTGTCGACGGCGTGACCCTTGGCGATGCCGCCGAGATCGATCCGCGCGCCGTCGTGGGCGAAGCGGATGGTGCGCCGGCGATGGTCGAGGCGGATGTGGCGGTAGTCGATCGCCGGCAGCGCCGCGGCGATCTTCTCCTCCGTCGGACGGATCGCGCCGCGGTAGTCGAACAGGGCGCCGACGCTCGCGAAAGTGATGTCGAACGCTCCCCCGGAGAGCTCGGAGAACTCGATCGAGCGCTCGATCAGCTCGAACATCTCCTTGCTGACCGGCACCGGTCCCTTGCCCGCCTCGCGATTGAGCCGCGACAGCTCGCTCTGCGGCTTGAACGGGCTCATGGCGCGGTCGATCCTGTGCATCTCGTCCATCACCGCGTCCAGCGCGGCCCCGCCCAGCGCGGGCTCCTCGTGCCAGAGCTCCACGCGTATCGCGGTCCCCATGATCGCTTCCTCTCTGCGCATCCACCGCCCCTGCTTCGCCG
>DATEGT010000223.1:0-20264 GCA_035280025.1 Burkholderiales bacterium
CGCCGGCTGCGGCGGCCGCCCCTTCCGCGCCTGCCCCCGCGGCCGGCGGCGACAAGAAGTAGGGAGACGCGATGGAAACCCGCGCGATACTGTACGGAGTGCGGCTGTCGGCCCAGAAGGGCCGGCTGGTCGCCGACCAGATTCGCGGCCTTCCGGTCGAGAAGGCGCTGAACCTCCTGATGTTCAGCCCGAAGAAGGGCGCGCAGATCATCAAGAAGGTGCTCGAGTCGGCGATCGCCAACGCCGAGCACAACGACGGCGCCGATGTCGACGAGCTGAAGGTGAAGAAGATCTTCGTCGAGCGCGGCATCCCGCTCAAGCGCTTTCACGCGCGCGCCAAGGGGCGAGGGAACCGCGTCACCAAGCACACCTGTCACATCTTCGTGACCGTCGGTGACGAAGAGAAGAAGAAGGCCCCGGCCAAGCCGGCGAGGAAATAGGACCATCTCATGGGACAAAAAATTCATCCGACCGGGTTCAGGCTCAGCGTCAACAAGAACTGGGCCTCCCGCTGGTACGCGAACAGCAAGAACTTCGCCACGATGCTGAACGAGGACCTCAAGGTCCGCGACTATCTCAAGAAGCGCCTGTCGCATGCCTCGGTCGGGAAGGTGGTGATCGAGCGGCCCGCCAAGGACGCGCGCATCACGATCCACAGCGCGCGCCCCGGCGTGGTGATCGGCAAGAAGGGCGAGGACATCGAAATACTCAAGTCCGACCTGCGCAAACTGCTCGGGGTCCAGATGGTGCACGTCAACATCGAGGAGATCCGCAAGCCCGAGGTCGATGCCCAGCTGATTGCCGACTCGATCGCGCAGCAGCTCGAGAAGCGCATCATGTTCCGCCGCGCCATGAAGCGCGCGATGCAGAACGCCATGCGCCTCGGGGCGCAGGGGATCAAGATCATGAGCGCGGGCCGGCTGAACGGCATCGAGATCGCGCGCACGGAGTGGTACCGCGAGGGCCGCGTCCCGCTCCATACCCTCCGCGCCGACATCGATTACGGCTTCTCGGAAGCCAAGACCACGTACGGGGTGATCGGCATCAAGTGCTGGGTGTACAAGGGCGAGGTGATGGCCAAGGGCGATCAGCCCGCCGCGGCTCCCGCCCCGGCGGCCGAGGAGCTCACGCCGGCGAAGAAGGTGAGGAAGCTGGCTCCGCGGGCGACCCCGGCGGACGAGAAACCCGAGCCCGCACCGGCGCCCGCGGCGGCACCGGACGCGGGTGCCGTGGAGACCGCGCCGAAGGGCAAGACCGCCCGGCCTCAGGCCGCCGCCGGCAAGAAAGCCGCGGGCGAAGGCAGGGCCAAGGTGGAGCCCAAGGCCGACGCCAAGGCGAAGACCGCGGTGAAGAAATCCCGCAAGCCCAAGACCTCGTAGGCGAGGAGCGAATTCATGCTTCAACCGGCAAGAACCAAGTACCGCAAGCAGCAAAAGGGACGCAACCGGGGCGTCGCGACCCGCGGAACGAAAGTCTCCTTCGGCGATTACGGCCTGAAGGCGACGACCCGCGGGCGACTCACCGCGCGCCAGATCGAGGCCGCCCGGCGCGCGATGACGCGCTACATCAAGAGGGGCGGGCGGATCTTCATTCGCATCTTCCCCGACAAGCCGGTTTCGCAGAAGCCGGCCGAAGTGCGCATGGGCAACGGCAAGGGCAATCCCGAGTACTTCGTCGCCGAGATCCAGCCGGGCAAGGTGCTCTACGAGATGGACGGCGTGGACGAGCCGATGGCACGCGAGGCGTTCGCGCTGGCGGCGGCGAAGCTTCCGCTGCGTACCGTTTTCGTCTTCCGGCAAATGGGCGGCTAGGATGAAGGCGAGCGAACTCCGCGCGAAGGATCAGGCAGAGCTCTCCAAGGAGCTCGAGGAACTGCTGCGTGCGCAATTCAGCCTGCGCATGCAGAAAGCGACGCAACAGCTCACCAACAGCAGCCAGTTGAAGAAGGTGCGGCGGGATATCGCGCGCGCCCGCACCATCCTGAGGGAAAAGGCGAAGGCAAAATGACCGAGGGCAAGACAACCCGAACGCTGACCGGCCGAGTCGTCAGCGACAAGATGGACAAGACCGTCACGGTGCTGGTCGAGCGTCGCGTAACGCATCCGATGTACGGCAAGATCGTGACCCGCTCGAAGAAATACCACGCCCACGACGAGAAGAACGAGTGCGGCGAAGGGGACCTGGTGCTGATCGAGGAATGCCGTCCGCTGTCGCGGACCAAGTCCTGGCGGATCGCCAAGCTGCTGGAGAAGGCCCGCGCGGCATAGCTTGGCAATCCTCTTGATTTAGCGTAGAATCCGCCGCTCTTTTCGTTCCCGGACGGGATCCAAAACTACCTGCCCGCTAGTGATCGGGCGGACAAGTTGGAGATGCAAAAATGATTCAGATGCAGACGGTGCTCGACGTCGCCGACAACACCGGCGCGCGTGCCGTGATGTGTATCAAGGTGCTCGGCGGTTCGAAGCGCCGCTACGCCAACATCGGCGACGTGATCCGCGTGAGCGTCAAGGACGCCGCGCCGCGCGGCCGCGTGAAGAAGGGCGAGATCTACCACGCGGTCGTGGTGCGCACCGCCCAGGGCGTCCGGCGCGCGGACGGCAGCCGCATCCGCTTCGACAGCAACGCGGCGGTGTTGCTCACCGCCAAGATGGAGCCGATCGGGACGCGGATATTCGGGCCGGTGACGCGCGAGCTGCGCACCGAGCGTTTCATGAAGATCGTTTCACTCGCGCCGGAAGTACTCTGACCATGGAAAAAATCAGAAAAGGCGACGACGTCATAGTCACCGCCGGCAAGGACAAGGGAAAGCGCGGCACGGTGCTGCGCATCGTCGACGAGCGGCACCTGGTCGTCGAAGGCGTAAACCGGGTCAAGAAGCATCAGCGGCCCAACCCGATGAAGAACCAGACCGGGGGCATCGTCGACAAGGATATGCCCATCGACATCTCGAACGTGGCCCTGTTCAACCCCCAGACCAAGAAGGCCGACCGCATTGGGTTCAAGCTGCTGCAGGATGGGCGCAAGGTCCGGGTGTTCAAGTCGAACGGCGAAATGGTGGATGCCTGATATGGCCCGGCTGCAGGAGCACTACCGCAAGGACGTCGTTCCCGAGCTGATGAAGAAGTTCGGGTACAAGACCACGATGCAGGTGCCGCGCATCAAGAAGATCACGCTCAACATGGGCGTGGGCGAGACGACCCAGGACAAGAAGATCCTGGACAACGCCGTCGCGGACCTGACCAAGATCGCTGGGCAGAGGCCGGTCGTCACCAAAGCCAAGAAGTCGATCGCGACTTTCAAGGTGCGCAAAGATTTCCCCGTCGGTTGCATGGTGACCTTGCGCGGCAGACGCATGTACGAATTTCTGGACCGCCTCGTCACGGTCGCCATCCCGAGAATCCGCGACTTTCGCGGAATCTCGAGCCGCGCCTTCGACGGCCGCGGGAACTACAGTCTCGGGATCAAAGAGCAGATCATTTTTCCGGAAATCGAGTACGACAAGATCGATGCCCTCAGAGGGCTCGACATCGCCATCACCACGACCGCCAAGACGGACGACGAGGCGCGGGCGCTGCTCGCCGCGTTCCGCTTCCCGTTCAAGACCTGAAGGAATCCCATGGCAAAACTCGCTGTCATCAACCGCGAACAGAAGCGCCGCAAGACGGTGGCCAAATTCGCCGCGCGCCGCGCGGCGCTGCTAGCGACCATCAACGACGTGAAACGCTCCGACGAGGACCGCCAGGAGGCGCGCGAGAAGCTTCAGCAGCTGCCGAGGAACGCCTCGCCCGTTCGCCTTCGCAACCGATGCAGGCTGACGGGCCGGCCGCGCGGAGTGTTCCGCAAGTTCGGGCTGGCGCGCAACAAGCTGCGCGAAATCGCGCTGCGCGGCGAGATTCCGGGCCTGATCAAGGCAAGCTGGTAGGAGGTTGAACGCATGAGCATGACCGATCCCATCGCCGACATGCTGACCCGGATCCGCAACGCCCAGGCGGTCGGAAAGACCGCGGTCGGCGTTCCTTCTTCCAAGGTCAAGGTGTCGATCGCGCAGGTTCTGAAGGACGAGGGCTACATCGACGGATTCACGGTCCGCGAGAAGGAAGGCAAGCCGGAGCTCGAGATCGGGCTGAAGTACTACGCCGGGCAACCCGTGATCGAGAAGATCGAGCGCGTTTCCACGCCGGGCCTGCGAGTCTACAAGGGGCGCGATGACCTGCCCCGGATCATGAACGGGCTCGGCGTCGCGATCGTCTCGACCTCCAAGGGTGTCATGACCGACCGCAAAGCTCGCGCCACCGGAGTGGGCGGCGAAGTGATCTGCATCGTCGCGTGACCGGGGCCGCCATGTCACGCATCGCAAAGTATCCGGTTACGCTGCCCAAGGGGGTCGAGGCGACGCTCGCGGCCGAGGCGCTCTCCATCAAGGGACCGCTGGGCACCCTGTCGCAGGCCCTGAGCGGCAACGTGAAGGTCGAGAAGGACGGCGACAAACTGACGTTCAAGGCGGTGGACGATTCGGACGAGGCGAACGCCATGTCGGGGACCCTTCGCGCACTGACCGCGAACATGGTGCTCGGCGTGACCAAGGGCTTCGAGCGCCGCCTGACGCTCGTCGGGGTCGGCTACCGCGCCCAGGCCCAGGGCGACAAGCTGAATCTCGCGCTGGGCTTCTCGCACCCCGTGGTGCACGCGATGCCCAAGGGCGTGAAGGTCGAGACGCCCTCTCAGACCGAGATCGTGATCAAGGGGCTGGACAAGCAGCTCGTCGGGCAGGTGGCGGCCGAAGTGCGCGCCTACCGCTCGCCCGAGCCTTACAAGGGCAAGGGCGTGCGCTACTCGGACGAGCAGGTGATCCTGAAGGAAACGAAGAAGAAATAGACCAACCATGATCGACAAGAAAGCAGCGAGGCTCAGGCGCGCTTCGCAGGCGCGCCGCAAGATCCACCAGCTGGCTGCGGTGCGCTTGGCGGTGCACCGTACCAACGCCCATATCTACGCCCAGCTGTGCGCGGCGGACGGGAAGGTGTTGACCTCGGCGTCGACCCTCGAGAAGGAAGTCCGCGCGAAGGTGGCCAAGGGCGGCAACAAGGACGCGGCCGCGGCGATCGGCAGGCGGATCGCCGAGAAGGCGAAGGGCTTGGGCATCCAGGCCGTCGCGTTCGACCGCTCCGGATACCGGTACCACGGCCGGGTCAAGGCGCTGGCCGAGGCCGCGCGGGAAGCCGGGCTCAAGTTCTAGAGGACAGAAAATGGCGAGAATGCAACCGAGAATGCAGGGCGGCGAGCAGCGCATGGACGGCCTGAAGGAGAAGATGGTCTCCGTGAACCGGGTCACCAAGGTCGTCAAGGGCGGCCGGATACTCGGCTTTGCCGCGCTCACCGTCGTCGGCGACGGCGACGGCGCGATCGGCATGGGCAAAGGCAAGGCCCGCGAGGTGCCGGTCGCCGTGCAGAAGGCCCTCGAGGAGGCGCGCGGCAAGATGTTCCGGGTGTCGCTCAAGAACGGGACGCTCCAGCACGCCGTGATCGGCAGGCACGGCTCGTCCAAGGTGATCATGCAGCCTGCCTCGGAAGGAACCGGGATCATCGCGGGCGGTCCCATGCGGGCGGTGTTCGAAGTAATGGGCGTTACCAACGTGCTCGCGAAGTGCATCGGCTCCACCAACCCCTACAACGTGGTGCGCGCGACGCTCGACGGCCTCAAGCGCATGAACACGCCGGCTCAGATCGCGGCCAAGCGCGGCAAGTCGATCGAAGAGATCACCGCCTGAGGGCACGGAACATGGCCGAAAAGAAAAAAATCCGCATCACCCTCGTGAAGAGCCCGATCAACCGCAAGGCCGAGCACCGAGCTACCGTGCGCGGTCTGGGTCTGAGGCGCATGCACCAGACGGTCGAGCTCGAGGACACGCCGCAGGTGCGGGGAATGATCAACCGCGTCAACTACCTCGTGAGGCTGGAGAGCTAGATGGAGCTGAACACGCTTAAGCCCGCCGCCGGCTCCAAGCACGCGCGCAAGCGCGTCGCCCGCGGCATCGGCTCGGGGACGGGCAAGACCGGAGGCCGCGGCCACAAGGGCCAGAGGGCGCGCTCGGGCGGCTTTCACAAGGTGGGCTTCGAGGGCGGCCAGATGCCCCTGCAGCGCCGGCTTCCCAAGCGGGGCTTCAAGTCCCTGACCCGCGACGACCGGGCCGAGGTGCTCCTCTCGGATCTGGAGCGCGTCAAGTCGGAGAAGATCGACTTGGCCGTGCTGAAGGAGGCGGGCGTCGTTCCGGAAGCTGCGCTGGCCGCCAAGGTCATCGTGTCCGGCAAGCTCACGCACAAGATAGCGCTCGTCGGCATCGCGGTCAGCAAGGGTGCGCGCAAGGCGATCGAGGCCGCCGGCGGCAGCACCGACGCGCCGCTTCCCCAGCCCAAGCCGAAGCGCGAGCCCAAGGCGGTGCCACCGCAGGCCCTGGCGGATGCGAAACCAAAGGAAAAGAAGGAAGCGAAGGAGCAGGCCGGAGAGGCCAGGGAAGCCAAGTCCAAGCGCGAGGGAACCAAGCCCGCGCCGGAGGGCAAGAAGGGCGGCAAGACGTAAATGGCGGCACCGAATCCCCAGCTCGGGAAGACGGGCAAATACGGCGACCTCAAGAAGCGGCTGATATTCCTGCTGCTCGCGCTCGTCGTTTTCCGCATCGGCGCGCACATCCCCGTTCCGGGCATCGACCCGATCAAGCTCGCCGAACTGTTCCAGTCGCAGCAGGGCGGAATACTCGGCTTGTTCAACATGTTCTCGGGCGGAGCCCTTTCGCGCTTCACCATTTTCGCCCTCGGCATCATGCCGTACATCTCGGCATCGATCATCATGCAGCTGATGACGGCGGTGTCGCCGCAGCTCGAGCAGCTGAAGAAAGAGGGCCAGTCGGGTCAACGCAAGATCACCCAGTACACGCGCTACGGTACCGTATTCCTCGCGATGTTCCAGGCGACCGGGATTTCGATTGCGCTCGAGTCGCAGCAGGGCCTGGTTATCGATCCGGGACTGCTGTTCCGCTTCACCGCCGTGGTGACCCTGGTGACCGGCACCATGTTCCTGATGTGGCTGGGCGAGCAGGTAACCGAGCGCGGCCTGGGCAACGGCATATCCATCATCATTTTCGCGGGCATCGCCGCGGGCCTGCCGAACGCCGTCGCCGGGCTTCTCGAGCTCGTCCGCACCGGCGCGATGCATCCGCTTACCGCCATTTTCATCGTCGTCGCGGTCATGGCGGTCACCTGGGGCGTGTGCTTCGTCGAGCGAGGCCAGAGAAAGATCCTGGTCAACTATGCCAAGCGCCAGATCGGCAACAAGGTCTACGGCGGGCAGGCTTCGCACCTGCCGTTCAAGCTCAACATGTCCGGGGTCATTCCCCCGATTTTCGCGTCGTCGATCATCCTTTTTCCGGCGACGCTGGCGGGTTGGTTTACCAGCGGGGCGGGGGGCGGGGGAACGAACGCCTGGGATCTCCTGACCAAAGGGCAGGTTGGGTCCGCATTCAGCCTGATGATCCGGGACCTCGCCGCTACGCTCACGCCCGGCCAGCCGGTCTACGTCATGCTGTACGCGAGCGCGATCGTGTTCTTCTGCTTCTTCTATACCGCGCTCCAATACAACCCCAAGGAGACCGCGGACAACCTGAAGAAATCGGGCGCGTTCGTTCCGGGCATCCGCCCCGGCGAGCAGACGGCCAAGTACCTGGAAAAAATCCTGTTGAGATTGACGCTCGCGGGCGCCATCTACGTGACCATCGTCTGCCTGCTGCCCGAGTTCCTGATCCTCAAATTCAACGTACCGTTCTATTTCGGCGGAACGTCGCTGCTGATCATCGTGGTCGTGACCATGGACTTCATGGCACAGGTCCAGGCCTACATCATGACGCACCAGTACGAGAGCCTCCTCAAGAAGGCCAATTTCAAAGGGGCGGGTCTCCCGACACGGTGAGGACGGGGCGGGATAGCGGAGAACAATGGCCAAGGAAGACGTGATCCAGATGCAGGGGGAGATCATGGAAACGCTCCCCAACGCGACTTTCCGGGTCAAGCTGGAGAATGGACACGTGATTCTGGGACACATCTCGGGCAAGATGCGCATGCACTACATCCGCATCCTTCCCGGAGACAAGGTCACGGTCGAGTTGACGCCATACGACCTGACGCGCGGGCGAATCGTATTCCGCGCCAAGTGAAACGAACGAAAGGACTTCGGCCATGAAGGTGCTCGCCTCGGTGAAGAAGATATGCCGCAACTGCAAGATCGTGCGGCGCAAGGGTGTCGTGCGCGTCATCTGCAAGGACCCGCGGCACAAGCAGCGGCAGGGATAGGCGAAACGTAGTTATCTGCCGAATTTCACGCTATAATTTCCGGTTTCGCTCACAGCCACCAGCCCAGGAAAGCGCAGACGTATGGCCCGAATCGCGGGAGTCAACATCCCGAATCATCAGCATGCCGAGATTGCCCTTCAGGCTATCTTCGGCATCGGTCGCTCCCGCGCGCAGGCGATTTGCGGGGCGGCGAAGGTCAATAAGGGCGCAAAAATCAAGGACTTGTCAGAATCGGATATGGAACGACTGCGCGAGCAGGTCGCGCGGTTTACGGTGGAGGGTGACCTGCGCCGCGAAGTATCGATGAACATCAAACGTCTGATGGACCTCGGCTGCTACCGGGGCACCCGGCACCGCAAAGGACTCCCGGTGCGCGGCCAGCGCACCCGGACCAATGCGCGCACGCGCAAGGGCCCGCGCAAGGCAGCGGTGAAGATCATTTCCGCCCCGGCCAAGGCCGGCTGACTGGACCCATATGGCCAAGCCTCCCGTCGCACCAACCGCCGCGGCCCGCGTCCGCAAGAAGGTAAAGAAAAACGTGGCCGAGGGCATCGCCCACATCCACGCTTCGTTCAACAACACCATCGTGACGATCACCGACCGCCAGGGCAACGCCCTGGCGTGGGCGACTTCGGGCGCCGCGGGCTTCAAGGGCTCCCGGAAGTCGACGCCTTTTGCCGCCCAAGTGGCGGCGGAACAGGCTGGCCGCGCGGCGCAGGAGTGCGGCGTCAAGAACCTCGAGGTGCGCATCAAAGGTCCCGGACCTGGCCGAGAGTCGGCGGTGCGCGCCCTGAACGCTCTGGGCCTCAAGATCGGCAGCATTGCCGACGTTACGCCCGTCCCCCACAACGGCTGCCGGCCGCCCAAAAGACGGCGCATATAGAGGATAAGCATGGCCCGAGATCTTGACGCCAAATGCCGGCAGTGCCGCCGCGAGGGGGAGAAGCTGTTCCTCAAGGGCGAGAAGTGCTTCACCGACAAGTGCGCCATCGAGCGCCGCAGTTACGCGCCCGGCCAGCACGGGCAGAAGAGCGGCGGCCGCATGTCGGACTTCGGTAAGCAGCTCCGAGAAAAGCAGAAGCTGCGCCGCATCTACGGATTGCTCGAGCGCCAATTCCGCAAGACTTACGCCGAGGCATCGCGCAGCAAGGGCGTGACCGGCGAGCGTCTCCTGCAGTTGCTGGAGTCGCGTCTGGATTCGGTCTCGTACCGGATGGGGTTCGGCTCGAGCCGCACCGAGGCGCGCCAGATAGTGCGGCACAACGGCGTGCTCGTGAACGGCAAGCGGGTCAATATGCCTTCCTTCCAGGTGCGTCCCGGCGACACCGTCGAGATCGCGGGCGCGGCCAGGGAACAGCTTCGCGTGAAGGGCTCGCTCACCGCGGCCGAGACGCGCGGCTTCCCTGAATGGATCGAAGTCAACGTAAAGGAAATGAAGGGGAAGCTCAAGGCGTTCCCGGTGCGCTCGGAGCTGCCTTCCACGATCAACGAAAGCCTGGTCGTCGAGCTGTATTCGAAGTAGCGTTCGAAGCAACGTTGTAGCGCCGCACGCGACGCGTGCGCAGCGAAAATGTATTGAGGGTCCTACATGCAAACCAGTGGATTTCTGAAGCCGCGCATCATCGACGTCCAGGGCATCGCCCCGAACCACGCCAAAGTCGTGATGGAGCCGTTCGAGCGCGGGTACGGCCATACCCTCGGCAACGCCCTGCGGCGGGTGCTGCTGTCGTCGATGCCGGGCTACGCGGCGACCGAAGTGCAGATCGCCGGCGTGCTCCACGAGTATTCGACGATCGAGGGCGTCCAGGAGGACGTGGTCGACATCTTGCTCAATCTGAAGGGCGTGGTCCTCAAGCTACACAACCGCGAGGACGCGCTGCTCAGTCTGAAGAAGAAAGGCGAAGGTCCGGTGACCGCGGGGGACATCGAGGTGACGCACGATGTCGAGATCATCAATCCCGAGCACGTGATCGCGCATCTCTCGCCGGGGGGAAAGCTGGAGATGCAGATCAAGGTCGAAGCTGGCCGCGGCTATCTTCCCGGCAATCTGCGCGTGGTACCCGAGGAATCGAAGGGTATTGGCAAGATCATCCTCGACGCTTCGTTCTCGCCGGTGAAACGTGTCTCGTATTCGGTCGAGTCCGCCCGCGTCGAGCAGCGCACCGACCTCGACAAGCTGATCATCGATATTGAGACGAACGGCGTGATCGAACCCGAAGAAGCCATCCGCTACGCGGCGAGGATTCTTGTGGACCAGCTGTCGGTGTTCGCCGCGCTCGAAGGCACCGCTCCGACTGTCGAGGAGAAGAAGGCTCCGCAGGTCGACCCGATCCTGCTCCGCCCCGTCGACGATCTCGAGCTCACCGTCCGTTCGGCGAACTGCCTCAAGGCGGAGAACATCTACTACATCGGCGATCTGATCCAGCGCACCGAAACGGAGCTCCTCAAGACACCCAATCTCGGGCGCAAGTCCCTCAACGAGATCAAGGAAGTGCTCGCCTCGCGGGGACTGACCCTCGGGATGAAGCTGGAAAACTGGCCTCCCGCAGGTCTGGAAACCGCGCGGAGCAGCTGAAGCTCCGGCCAAGGAAACGACGAACGGAACGACAATGCGCCACCGTCACGGACTGAGGAAGCTAAATCGCACGAGCAGCCATCGCCTGGCCATGCTGCGCAATATGACCGTGTCGCTGCTGCGGCATGAGGTGATTCAGACGACCCTGCCCAAGGCGAAGGAGCTGCGCCGGGTTGTCGAGCCGATCCTGACTCTCGGCAAGCACCCGACGCTCGCCAATAGACGGCTCGCCTTCAACCGCTTGCGTGATCGTGGCATGGTCACCAAGCTGTTCGCGGAGCTCGGCCCGCGATACGCGAAGCGGAGCGGAGGTTATCTCCGCATCCTGAAGCACGGATTCAGGAAGGGAGACAACGCGCCGATGGCCATGGTCGAACTGCTCGACCGCCCCGAGCCTGCGGAGCAGCCCGCGGAGAAGGCCGGGAAGGCCTAGCTCTCCTGCGGATACCGGAAGAAGGCCGGACTCGCTCCGGCCTTTTTTACGTGAGAAGTATCGCTCGGTAATCGTTGACGTTGGTGCGCGTGGGCCCGGTCACGACGAGATCGCCGAGCGCAGCGAAGAAACCGTAGGCGTCGTTGTCGGCCAGGAGCTTCTGGGCGTCCGCCCCGCGCCTCGCGCCGCGAGGAAGCGCATCGGGAAGGAGCACGGCGCCGGCGTTGTCTTCCGAACCGTCGATCCCATCGGTGTCGCAGGCGATCGCGTGGACGCCCGGCAGGCCCTCGAGCGCGATCCCCAGGGACAGGAGGAACTCCGTGCATCGGCCTCCGCGGCCGCTTCCCCGGACGGTGACGGTGCACTCGCCCCCGGAAACGACGGCTACCGGCCGCGGGTCGCCGCGCTGGATGATTCCGCGCGCGAGCGCCGCCTGAATGTTCGCCACGTCGCGGGCTTCGCCCGTGATCCCGTCGCCGAGGTTGCTCGTCCGGATACCATTCGCCCGAAAAAGATCCTCGGCGGCACTCAAGGCCAGCCGCGCCGTCGCCACGACGCGATTCTCCACGCGCGCGAAAACGGCGTCTCCCGGCTTGGGTGTTTCCGCGACCTCGCCTTGTGCGCCTCGCTGGAGATGTCGGAGCACCCCGGGGGCGGCACGGACATCGTAGCGCTCGAGAACGGAGAGCGCGTCCGCGTACGTCGTCGGGTCGGGCGCGCAAGGGCCGGAGGCGATGTGCGTGGGATCGTCCCCCGTAACGTCCGAGATGATGAGCGCGAGAATGCGCCCCTTGCACGCGGCCGCGAGCCTGCCGCCCTGGATTGCGGAAAGGTGCTTCCGCACGGTATTGATCTCCTCGATGCGCGCGCCGCTCCTCAGCAATTCCGAGGTCGTCGCCTTGAGGGCGTCCATACCCACGCCTTGGGCGGGAAGGCTCAGCAGAGCCGATCCGCCTCCAGAGATGAGCGCGAGCAGGAGATCGTCCGGTCCCAGGCTCCGCACCCGGTCCATGATCTCCCGAGCCCCGGACTCACCGGCTTCGTCGGGGACCGGATGGCCGGCCTCGATGACCTTGATGCGCTTTGTCGGCAGGCCGTGCCCGCGCCTCGTGATCACCACGCCGTCGAGAGGCGCCTCTGGGGGCCAGTGCCGCTCCACGGCGAGCGCCATGGAAGCTCCCGCTTTGCCTGCGCCGATCACCAGGGTTCGCCCCGAGGGCGGCGTCGCCAGGTGGTCAGGCAATATCTTGAGCGGGTCGGCCGCCGCGACGGCCGCGTGAAAACTGCGGATAAGGAGGTCTTTCGGATCCACGTCCCTCGCGGACCGGCGGCTAGAGCTCGGTCAGCCCGAGGATCGCCTTGAACAGGCGGCTTTCCGGATCGACGAGACCGTCGAGGACCGTGAAGTGATTCTTCCCGGCACAGGAGAGGTCAGCCTTGTGCACCCTCGGCCATTTCTTCGCGATGATGCGGTTCTGAATATGAAAACCCTCGTTCTCGTCCGCACCCACCACCGTGATGAGCGGCGCATCGGTCGCGGGCGGGAGAAACGCCGGGCTGACCCTGATGGCCGCCTTCTCGGTGAGGCGAACGTCACCGTTGATCGAAGGCACTTTGGCAATCTCGATGAGATCGTACAGACCGCTGATGGATACCGCACCCGACACCACCTTGCTCGGGAGATCGGGTGAGTACTTCGGCCACTGGCAGGCAAGCATCATCGCGGCGAGATGCCCGCCGGCCGAATGTCCGTACACGCCCAGCTTTCCGGCGGGAGCGCCGAAATTCGCGCCATTCCGGTACAGCCATGCGCAAGCCTGGACCATCTGAATCACGATGTCCGCGACCGTTACGGACGGGCACAGGGCGTAGTTCACCACCGCGACTGTCACGCCCGCCTCGACCAGCGCGGAGGCGACGAAGGAAAAACGCTTCTTGTCGAGGGAGCGCCAGTAGCCTCCGTGGATGAACATCAGCAGACCGCGGCTCCTGCCCTTGGCGCGAAACAGGTCGAGAGTCTCGGCGTCGGACGCGCCGTAGGGCACGTCGAGGTAGCAGTCGAGGCGTGCGCGGGCACGCTCCGAATCCCTCTCCCAGCGCCCGAACACTTCCTCGAAGCCGGTGACGGTCAGCCGCGGGTTGTAGAGCAGGTCGTAGTCGGTTCTTTCGGCGTTCATGCGTAGCCCAATAAAAAGACCGCCCGCAGGCGGCCTTTTTCTCGGAACGGGCGCTACGGAGCCTCTCGCCAGAGATCGAGGGCCTGCTGGACAGGCCGGTCGGAGAAGCTGAACAGCACCGTTTCCTCGTCGGCTTCCAACCGATAGGGCAGCCACGACGGGCAGACGAAGACATCTCTGGGGCCGAAAGCGAGTGTCTCGCCGCCGATGCGACACCGGCCGCCGCCCTCCACGGCGGCGTACACGGTCGAGTCGGTCGATCGGTAGTCCTTTCCCCGGAAGCCCTTGGGCAGCAGTTGCATGAACGTCCCTATCGTCGGCATCGCGGAGCTCCCCGTCACTGGATTCGTATATTGGAGCTTGTGGCCCCAGGAAGCGTGCGGTGCACGCCCGCGCTGCAGCGTCTGCAGCGCCTCGCGGGTGCGTTCGTAGGGGTACCAGAATAGCGGCGAGGTACGGCTCTTCGCCTTGTACTCGACGGGCTTCATGGTGTTGCCGAACTGGGCCAGGTTGTCCCCTTCGGTGAGGTGGGTGTGCTGGGTTTCCTGCGACCCCTTCTCCATGAACTGGGCATCGAGCAGTTCCACCAGGGGCACGTCGAGCCCGTCCAGCCAAACCATCGGATCATCGGACGGATTTCCGTGGTCGTGGAAGGTCCACGATGGCGTGATAACGAAATCGCCCACGCTCATCGTGACTTTCTCTCCGTCGACCGCCGTGTAGGCACCCTTTCCGAGCAGAATGAAGCGCAGCGCCGACTGCGAGTGGCGGTGCGCCGGGGCGACCTCGCCGGGCAGGATCAACTGGAGACCGGCGTAGAGGCTGTGAGTAATGCTCGACCGGCCGCGAAGCCCGGGGTTCTCGAGCACCAGCACGCGCCGCTCGGCTTCCTTGGCCGTAATCAGCCTCCCCGCCTCCTGTATCCACGGCCACATCTGCTCCCATTTCCAGAGATAGGGCTTGCAGGGTGTAGCCGGGGTTGCGGTGATGATGCCGTGCAGCACCTCCCACAGGGGAGTGACGTTGGCCTTGCCGATCCTGTCGTAAAAAGTCTTTCGGTCGGCAGCGACGCCGGACTGCAATACCGCGGACATCGGAGTTTCTCCCGGAAAGCCGAGCTGAATGATAGAGGCGATTGTCCGCCAAAGGCGCAGGCTCCAGCAACCTTGCTACTATGGGCAATAGCCCACTTCAGGGTACCAATGTCGGGTGCCGGCGTCGAACATCACTCCATGGATCGTACGCCAGTCGGACTTGGAAAACGTACCACGCCCTAGGACACATATTTATGTTTTTGATATACATGTAATATTGTCAAAAGAGGGGTGTCGTGAGCGTGCACTCACATAATCACGGGCAACTGCCCATTACAATGCCCACTTTCGGAGTGGGCTCAATTGTGGTTGACCCATGGTCGGGACGCGCCTGTAATAGCCCGGTCGCAGATCCGCTACCAGGAGGAGGGACGACGTGACGGCGGAGCAACTGCTCAACGAGATCTCCGACTATTGTCGGCGGGTGGGCATGGCCGAGTCCACGTTCGGCCGGCGCGCAGTAAACGATGGAAAGCTCGTGAGTCGCCTGCGGATCGGCGGCCGCGTCACCATGGAAACGGTCGAGCGCGTGCGTACCTTCATGACAGATCACGCGACGCTGGAAACCCGTGGCCTTGTGCGCCTGCGCTCCTCGGCGGGCAGTCTGAACGGCGCTTCGACGCCTGCGACAAGTCCGATTCCCCGACTCGGCCCCCCGGCGCATCACGGACACGCCGGGGAGTCCAAGAACAACTTCCGCTTCTACGACAACCGCCAGAAGTACCTGCTGTTCGTCAGTACCTGCAGCGAGAAATGGGTTGTGGCGCAGCGCGTCGGCATGGAGCTCGCGAATATCCATCCCCGCCCGCCCGCGCTCAGGGTGTTCGACGCCGGCGTGGGGGATGGTACGGTGCTCGCCCGCGTCATGCGCGCGATGCATCAGCGCTATCCGACCATGCCCTTCCACATCGTCGGCAAGGAGATCAGCCTGGAGGACGTCCGGCTGGCCCTCGATCGCATGCCCGACCGCTTTTTCGAGCACCCGGCGACCGTGCTGGTGATGACCAACCTCTACTACTCCGAAGCGCCTTGGCTCGCCCCGAAGTCGGTTACCGCAGCCACCAGCCTTGTATGGAAAGAAGTCGCCCTGACCGGGTCCACGTCGAGCGAGTTCGAGCAGCAGATCACCGAGCTGCAACCCTTCCTGAGCGAGCACTGGCGCGCCTCGGTGAGCAAGACGAGCGGCAACCCCGCCTACGCCAAGCCGGTCGTTCTGGTGCTCTATCGCCAGGACCACAAATTCCTGCTCGACCGGGTGCTGCCGGAGCGCGGCGTCGCCCGCGCCGATTACGATCTGGTGATCGCTTCGCAGCCGTACCGTGCGCGCGCCACCGCAGAATTCAAGGCCTCGAAGGTTCTCGCGCCCCTCGCCCGCGGCCTTGCGCCGGGAGGGCGCATGATCGCGATCCATTCGCACGGCCGCGACCCGGGCTTGGAGATCGTGCAACGCGTCTGGCCCGGGGAGAATCCCTTTCAAACCGACCGCCATCATCTCCTGAAGGCGACCCGCACCGAACTCGGCGCGGACGGCAGGGATCTCAATTTCAACGCATACGCCGACAACCGCTCGATCTTCCGCTACGAGATGCACACTTTGCCCGAGGAGATCAGCGAGGCGATAGGCACCTCGACGCTGCTTGCCGCATGGAACGCCGCCGTTTACGTGGCGCAAATAGAGGACCAGCGGCTCGCCGAGGTGATGGGCGATCGCGGCTACCTCGAGGCGACGCGCGATATCCTGCAACGCCACTCGGGCCTGTGGTTCCTCGACGAGTCCTTCGTGATCTCGCGCAAGCGCGACTGAAGTGCCGACGGCGGAGCGCGCCGCGATGTCCACAGCCGGCCCGGTTTTCGAGGCGGAGCGCGCCGGGATCTCCGCTTTCCTGTCGGGCGCATCGCTCGAACTCTCCTCGCGCGACCCTGCCGAGATCGACGCTTGCGCGGGGCTGCTCGAGCCCGGCACTCCGATCTACATCAGCTTTCCGCCCGGGCAGACCTACCACGGGACGGTGGCGCTAGCCGCGCGGGTTGCCCGCGCCGGCTTTCGCCCGGTGCCGCACGTGGCGGCTAGGCGCATCGCCGGTCGCGAGGCGCTCGACGACTACCTCGCGCGCGCGGCGGGCGAAGCCGGCGTGAACAGCGCCCTCGTCGTCGGCGGGGACAGCGAGCTGGCGAGCGGAGGGTTCGACTCCAGCCTCGCCCTGCTCGAAACGGGATTGTTCCAGCGGCACGGCATCGTGCATATCGGCGTGGCGGGCTATCCGGAAGGACATCCCAGGATCGCTCCCGACGCCCTCGATGCCGCCCTCGCGGCGAAGAAAGACCTCGCGCGGCGCGCCGGTATCGAGCTTGCGATCGTAACGCAGTTCTGTTTCGAGGCCGACGCGATACTTTCTTGGGCGGGGCAGGCCAGGGGCCATGGGCTGCCGGTGCGCGCCGGGCTCGCCGGACCGGCGAGCCTGCCCCGCCTGTTGCGTTTTGCCGCGCTGTGCGGAATCGGGAATTCGGTGCGGGCGTTGCAGGCGCGTCCCCGGGCAATCAGCCGCCTCATGGTCGAAGCGGGGCCCGAAGCGACGTTGAGGGAGCTTGCGCGTCGCGCAGAGCCTCCTCTCGCGGGCGTTCACTTCTTCTGCTTTGGCGGCCTCATTCGGACCGCGCGCTGGCTGCGCGCCGTGCGCGACGGGCGATTCGAGCTGACCGACGATGGGAGTCTGCGGGTCGGGCCGGCGTGAGCCAGGGCGAGCGCTTGCGTCAGAGAATGAAGCTCACGAGGCCCAACGAGCCGAGCTCCATCGCGTCGAGCACGGCGCGGCGCCGCGCGATCTTAAGGCGGCCGCGCTCCGCGCGCAGGACGTACCGGTAGCGGCCCACGTACTCGCGCACGCTCTCGTTGCGCCGGAACCGGTACACGACGAAATTCGCCTCGACGCTGAGCTCCCGGCGGTTCCTGCCTGCGATGCGCACGTTGCTGATCATGCGCCGCGTGCGCGAGCGGGGGAATTCGGCGTGCGCGTTCTTGTCCTTGAGGCGCGTCACACGGCCGCGTATGCGGCCGATGTCGTCGGCGATGGTGAAGAGCGTGTCCGCCGGGTCGGCGTCGGGGCGGTCGTTCGAGGGTACCTCGTAGCGCGCATCCGCAGTCAGCAAGTCGAGCCAGTCGTCCAGCCGCCACGCGTCGAGGAGGGCGGCTTCGTGAAACAGGAGCTCTTCGACCTTCGCGCGCGTGACACTCGCTATTGCGATCCGGTCCGTCGTCTTCAATCGCGCTCCGCTCCCATCAGCTTCTCCCACTGCAGCCAGAACGCGCGCAGGTGCAGCTCGTCGGAATTGAGCTGGTCGCCCGTCTTGGCCATGCCGCGCGACATGATCGACCATGGAACTTCGCGAAGCGTTGCGGCGATGCCCGCCTGCACCATCTCCAGCGCCTCGACGTCGTCGGGCGTGGCAAGGCCTCCAGGCCCGTAGAACGTGAGGAAGGCGTCGAGGCGGATCGAACGGGCCGAGGGCGTCTCTTCCTTAGGTCCCAGTGCCCAGGCGCGCACGCGCATGCGGTCGGGTGCCAGGGGATAGAACGTGCGTATCGTGACCGAAGAGCCGTCGGCGAGGAGCAGGTTGGGAAAGACGATCAGGTTCCGGTTGGTGTCGGCGACACGGGCCGCGCGCGCCTCGCCCAGGCGGGCGACCAGCTCGGAACGCGACCGTTCGATCTCCGGCTTCGCCGCCTCCCCGTACACCGGGATCCACTTCGCCACGGGTCTGCCGCGGAAATTCACGTTGTCGGTGGTCGCGTGGCCGTTGCCGAGCGCTTTGCCAACGCCGTGCGAAGGCAGCAGATGATCCCGATCTGGCCGCTGCATCCTCACTCCGGCGTTCTTCAGGTAATCGAGCCAGGTCGAGTGCGTGGTGAGCAGGTGATAGTCGTCGAAGCTGTTTTCGACCAGCAGCTTCCAGTTGGCGCGGATGTCGTAGTCCTGTGTTCCCTGGATCACCTCCATCTGTCCCGAGGGTGACTGATCAATCACCAGATCGATGTACTCCTTCGCGCCGGCCAGGTACTCGGCCAGCGTCGCCGCCCGAGGATCGAAGTTGAGGAACACGAAGCCGCGATAGCTCTCGACCCGCGGGGGCTCGACGAGACCGTAGTCGGATTTCCTGAAGCCCGGGGGGTAGTCCTTCTCTCCGGGCACGCCGTCGAGCCTGCCGTCGCGGTCGTAGCTCCAGCCGTGGTAGAAGCAGGTGTAGAGCTTCGCGTTGCCCTCGGCCTCGCGGCAAACCATGGCCCCGCGGTGGCGGCAGGTGTTGAGGAACACGCGCACCGCGTTGCCCGCGTCGCGGCAGAAAATCACCGGTCTCCCGCAGACCGCGCGCGTTCTGAAATCCCCGGGAGAGCGGAGCTCCGACTCGTGTCCGACGTAGATCCAGCACACGTCGAAAACGCGCCGACGTTCGAGCTCGAGGATCTCCGGATCGACCAGCGTCGCCCGGTTGACGCGGAAACTAGCCCCTTCGTTCAGAACCAGCGGGCGGTCGTTCATGGCGACTTGGATTCTACATCGCGAAAGACTGCATGCGCTGCCGCAGATCGCCGGGGATAGGCGCGGACTTGAAAGTCGCGAAATCGATCATGCACATGGTCCACGCCGCACGCAGCCGCGGCTCGCCGGCGACGGTTCCGCCAAGCGCGAGCTCGAACGAGCTGCGGCCGAGACGGGTGACCCACAGGTCGATGTCCAGGAAATCGCCGAGGCGGCAGGGGCGAACGAACTCGGCCGTGATCGAGAGGCTGGGAACGCGCAGGTTCCGCCCGACCATGAAATCGCCGCCGAACGGGGAGTCGATGCCGGTCTGGAACCAGTCCTCGAGCGCGCTGCTGAACAGGTCGAAGAAGCGGGGATAGAAAACGATGCCCGCCGGATCGCAGTGTGAGAACCGTATCAGATGCCGTGAGCGGAACGCGTTGCCGGGAGCGCGCCCGTCGTGAGTCGCGGGCTCGGGCGACTGCGCGGACGGCGCCGAGACGAAGCCCTCCATGCGCTCGCGCAACTCCGCGGGGATCGCGATCGCGCGCCGGGTTTCGAGCGAGACGATCGCCACCTTGTGGCGCAGGCGCAATCTCTCTTCGCGTTTCGTGCTTCCGCGGATCGCGAGGACTGCCGAGCTGCGGCCGAGCGACTCCACGCCCAGCTCCAGATGAAGGGTTTCCCCCAGCCTGCAAGCTTTGAGGAAATCGACCTTCGTGTTCACCAGCGGCACGCCCCAGCCGCGGCCGAAGTGGAATTCCTTGAAGGGTATCAGTCTCGCGTCGAACCAGTCCTCGACCAGGTCGTTCGCCATCTCGAGAAAGCGCGGGAAGTAGACGATGCCCGCCGGGTCGCAATCGGCGAACTTGATGCGCCGGAGGTACGAGAACGTTTCCGACAGAGTCGTTTTCCCGGAGCTACACCGGCTGGAGCCAGCCTATGACTGCGGAACGAGCCCGTTCGACCCAGCGATCCCAGGCGTTCGGGTTCTGGACGATTTCGGCGCGGAAGAACGAGGGGCAAAGCACCGCCGCGTGCGCCACCTCGCCGCACAGCCCGCAGCCGACGCAGCCGTTGTTCACGTGCGCCACCGGATCGAGCTTGAGCGGATCGCTGGAAGGCTTG
>DATEGT010000224.1:0-4247 GCA_035280025.1 Burkholderiales bacterium
ATGCGCGCGGCGGCGAACGACCCGAATCTCTCTTCCGCCAAGGTGGCCGGGCTGTTCATCTCCATCCTGGCCGGAAAGCTGCCGGCGGACGGCGAGAACTTCGTGCGCGTGCTGGCCGACAACGGGCGCCTTGACGTGCTCGGCGAGATCCGCGCGCAGTTCGACTCGCTGAAGGATGAACGCGAGGGCGTGGTGGAGGCCGAGGTCGCGACGGCCTTCGAGATGGATCAGGGCCAGATCGCCGACCTCGTGGCCCGGCTGGAGAAGCACACCGGGCGAAAAGTGAAGGCGCGCGTCAGTGTGGACAAGGCGCTGATCGGCGGCGTCAAGGTCGTGCTCGGCGACAAGGTCATCGATGGATCCGCGCGCGCGCAACTCGTCGCGCTCGAGAACGCACTCAAGGCATAGACGCGGGACGCTTAAGGAGCAGTCATGCAACTCAACCCCTCCGAAATCTCGGAACTGATCAAGAGCCGCATCCAGAACCTGGATGCCGGCGCGCAGATGCGCACGCAGGGCACGGTCGTGTCGGTGACCGACGGCATCTGTCGCGTCCACGGTCTCTCGGACGTGATGCAGGGCGAAATGCTGGAATTTCCGAAGAACACCTTCGGCCTCGCGCTCAACCTCGAGCGCGACTCGGTGGGCGCGGTGATCCTGGGCGAGTACGAGCACATTACCGAAGGAGACACCGTGAAGTGCACGGGCCGGATCCTTTCGGTTCCCGTGGGTCCCGACCTGCTCGGGCGCGTGGTCAATTCGCTCGGCCAGCCGATCGACGGCAAGGGACCGATCAACGCCAAGATGACCGACGTCATCGAGAAAGTGGCACCCGGCGTGATTGCCCGGCAATCGGTCTCGCAGCCCGTGCAGACCGGCCTGAAGGCGATCGACGCCATGGTGCCGGTCGGGCGCGGCCAGCGCGAGCTGATCATCGGCGACCGCCAGACCGGCAAGACCGCGGTCGCGGTGGATACGATCATCAACCAGAAGGGCAAGGACCTCTTCTGCGTGTACGTCGCGATCGGCCAGAAGGCCTCGACCATCTCCAACGTCGTGCGCAAGCTCGAGGAGCACGGCGCGATGGCCTACACCATCATCGTCGTCGCGTCGGCTTCCGAGTCGGCGGCTATGCAGTACATCGCGCCCTACTCCGGCTGCACCATGGGCGAGTACTTCCGCGACCGCGGCCAGGACGCGCTCATCATCTACGACGACCTGACCAAGCAGGCGTGGGCGTACCGGCAGATCTCGCTGCTTCTCCGCCGTCCCCCGGGCCGCGAAGCCTACCCGGGCGACGTGTTCTACCTGCACTCGCGGCTGCTCGAGCGCGGCGCGCGCGTGAACGAGGAGTACGTCGAGAAATTCACGAAAGGGCAGGTCAAGGGCAGGACCGGCTCGCTCACCGCGCTGCCGATCATCGAGACCCAGGCGGGCGACGTCACCGCGTTCGTGCCGACCAACGTGATCTCGATCACCGACGGGCAGATCTTCCTCGAGACCGATCTCTTCAACGCCGGCATCCGGCCCGCGATCAACGCGGGCATCTCGGTGTCCCGCGTAGGGGGTGCCGCTCAGACCAAGATCATGAAGCGCAAGGACACGGGCGGCGGGGTGCGCCTCGCGCTCGCGCAGTACCGCGAGCTCGCCGCCTTCGCGCAGTTCGCCTCCGACCTCGACGAGGCCACCCGCAAACAGCTGGAGCGCGGCCGCATGGTCACCGAGCTCATGAAGCAGCCGCAGTACCAGCCGCTGCAGGTCTGGGAGATGGCGCTGACGCTGTTCGCGGTCAACAACGGCTACTTCGACGACATCGACGTGAAGAAGGCGCTCGCCGCCGACAAGTCGATGCGCGACACGCTGAAGAGCAGGTACGCCGCGGTCGTGAAGAACATGGAAGACCGCAAGGACCTCCCGGCCGACGAGGAGAAGGCGCTCAAGGCCGCGATCGAGGACTGGAAGAAGACCGGCAGTTACTAAGGAAAGGGAAACGGGGGAACCTGGGTTCCCCTGTTCGACGAGATGCCAGGAACGAAGGAAATCAGGGTGAAGATCCGGAGTGTGCAGAACACCCGGAAGATCACCAAGGCGATGGAGATGGTCGCCGCCTCCAAGATGCGCAAGGCGCAGGACCGCATGCGCCACTCCCGCCCGTACGGCGAGAAGATCCGCAACGTCGCCGCGCACATCAGCCACGCCAACCCGGAGTACAGGCACCCGTTCCTCGTCGAGCGCGACACGGTGAAGGGCGTCGGCATGATCGTGGTCACGACCGACAAGGGCCTGTGCGGCGCGCTCAACACCAACCTGCTGCGACTCGCGCTCTCCCGGTACAGGGAATGGGAGGCGCAGGGCGAGAAGATCGAGGTGTGCGCGATCGGCGGCAAGGGCTTCGGCTTCATGCAGCGCCTGGGCGCGAACGTGGCGTCGCACGTGACGCAGCTCGGCGACCGGCCGCAGCTCGACCGGCTGATCGGCGCGGTGAAGGTGATGACCGACGGCTACATCGCCGACCGCTTCGACCGCCTGGCGCTCTTCTACACGAAGTTCGTCAACACCATGAAGCAGGAGCCGGTCGTGGAGCAGCTCCTGCCGCTGTCGGGCGAGCGCCTCGGCTCCCCCGCCAGCCACTGGGACTATCTCTACGAGCCCGAGGCGAAGGTCGTGCTCGACGAGGTGCTCAGGCGCTACATCGAGGCGATCATCTACCAGGCGGTGGCCGAGAACATGGCCTCCGAGCAGAGCGCGCGCATGGTGGCCATGAAAGCCGCCTCCGACAACGCGGCGACGCTGATCGACGAGCTCACGCTCATCTACAACAAGAACCGCCAGGCGGGCATTACCAAGGAAATCTCCGAGATCGTCGGCGGAGCGGCGGCGGTATAAGGAACTCATTTCGGGAACGGAAAATGGCACAAGCCCAGGCTCAAGGAACCATCGTCCAGTGCGTCGGCGCGGTGATCGACATCGAATTTCCGCGCGACGCGCTTCCCAAGGTCTACGACGCGCTCGTCCTCGAGGACTCGCCCGGCAAGACCTTCGCCGAGAAAGGCCTCACCTTCGAGGTCGAGCAGCAGCTCGGCGACGGCGTCGTGCGCTGCATCGCCCTGGGCTCCTCCGACGGCCTGCGCCGGGGCATGCAGGTGAGGGGCACCGGGGCGCCGATCTCCGTTCCGGTGGGCAAGGGCACGCTCGGCCGCATCATGGACGTCCTCGGCCGCCCGATCGACGAGGCCGGCCCGATCCAGACCGAGGCGCGCCGCTCGATCCACCAGGCGGCGCCGCGGTTCGACGAGCTCGCGCCTTCGGTCGAGCTGCTCGAGACCGGCATCAAGGTCATCGACCTCATCTGCCCGTTCGCGAAGGGCGGCAAGATCGGCCTGTTCGGCGGCGCGGGCGTGGGCAAGACGGTGACCATGCTCGAGCTCATCAACAACATCGCCACGAAGCACGGCGGGCAGTCGGTGTTCGCGGGCGTTGGCGAGAGAACGCGCGAGGGCAACGACTTCTATCACGAGATGATCGAGGCCGAGGTCATCAACACCAAGAACATCTCCGAGTCCAAGGTCGCGATGGTGTTCGGCCAGATGAACGAGCCGCCGGGGAACCGCCTGCGCGTCGGTCTCACCGGCCTCACGATGGCCGAGGCCTTCCGCGACGAGGGCCGCGACATCCTGCTCTTCGTCGACAACATCTACCGCTTCACGCTCGCGGGCACCGAAGTCTCGGCGTTGCTCGGACGCATGCCCTCCGCGGTGGGCTACCAGCCGACGCTCGCCGAGGAGATGGGCAAGCTGCAGGAGCGCATCACCTCGACCAAGACCGGCTCGATCACCTCGATCCAGGCGGTGTACGTGCCCGCGGACGACCTGACCGACCCCTCGCCCGCGACCACCTTCGCCCACCTCGACGCCACCGTCGTGCTGTCGCGCGACATCGCGGCGCTGGGCATCTATCCCGCGGTCGACCCGCTCGACTCGACCTCGCGCCAGGTCGACCCGAACACGATCGGCGAGGAGCACTACACCACCACGCGCTCGGTGCAGGCGGTGCTGCAGCGCTACAAGGAGCTGCGTGACATCATCGCGATTCTGGGCATGGACGAACTGTCGCCGGAAGACAAGTTGGCCGTGGCCCGCGCGCGCAAGATCCAGCGCTTCCTGTCGCAGCCGTTCCACGTCGCGGAAGTGTTCACCGGATCGCCGGGCAAGTACGTGCCGCTGAAGGAGACCATCCGCGGCTTCAAC
>DATEGT010000225.1:0-3126 GCA_035280025.1 Burkholderiales bacterium
GCACTACCTGAAGGCCGTCGCGGCGGGCAAGACCGACGACGGCACCAAGACGGTCGCGAAGATGAAGGAGATGCCGACCGACGATCCCCTGTTCGGCAAGGGCCACATCCGCATCGACGGCCGCAAGATCCATCCCGCGTATCTGGTCGAGGTGAAGAAGCCCTCGGAATCGAAGGGACCCTACGACTACTACAAGATCCGCGCGACCATACCGGCCGATCAGGCGTTCCGGCCGCTGAACGACGGCGGGTGCTCCCTGGTGAAATGAAGATATTGCGGACGACCTAGCCGCCGCAATATCCGCGCGAGCTCGAGCGCAAGACCGGCCCGCCGCTCGACTCGCGCCCGCCTCATGGAAATCTTCGGCATCCCCACGCAGGCCCTTTTCGGGCAGCTGCTGATCGGGCTGATCAACGGCTCGTTCTATGCGCTGCTCTCGCTCGGCCTCGCGGTGATCTTCGGCCTGCTGAACATCATCAATTTCACGCACGGCGCGCAGTACATGATGGGGGCGTTCTGCGCGTATTTTCTCCTCGCGTGGCTGGGCGTCGGCTACTGGTGGGCCCTGGCGATCGTGCCGCTGGTGGTCGGGGCCCTGGGGATCGTCATCGAGCGCCTGATGCTCGCGAGGCTCTACAAGCTCGATCACCTCTACGGATTGCTCCTGACTTTCGGCCTCGCGCTCATCATCCAGGGGCTGTTCCGCCAGCAATACGGCACCTCCGGGATCCCGTACACCATGCCGAGCGAGCTGGCGGGAGGCCGCAACCTCGGTTTCATGTTCCTGCCGAACTACCGCGCCTGGGTGATCGTCGCCTCGCTCGTCACCTGCCTGGCGACCTGGTTCGTGATCGAGAAGACGAAGCTCGGCTCGTATCTGCGCGCGGCCACCGAGAACCCGCAGCTGGTGCAGGCTTTCGGAGTCAACGTGCCGCGCATGATCACCCTCACCTACGGCTTCGGCGTGGCGCTCGCGGCCTTCGCCGGCGTGATGGCGGGGCCGATCTACCAGGTGAACCCGCTGATGGGAGCGGACCTCATCATCGTGGTGTTCGCGGTCGTGGTGATCGGCGGCATGGGCTCGATCCTCGGGTCGATCGTGACCGGCTTCGCCCTGGGATTGATCGAGGGCCTGACCAAGGTGTTCTATCCCGAGGCCTCGACCACGGTGATCTTCATCATCATGGCGATCGTGCTCATGATCAAGCCCGCCGGGCTCTTCGGCACGCAGCGATGAGGCGCGACTGACCATGGCCGCAGTTCCGGAGCTGGTCGGCGCGGCGCGGGCGAACGGCCTCGCGCACCAGCGGATAGCGTTCCTCGCGATGCTCGCGTTCTTCCTGCTGGCGCCCCTGGTCGCCTACCCGATCTTTCTCATGAAGGTGATGTGCTTCGCGCTGTTCGCCTGCGCGTTCAACCTGCTGATCGGCTACGGGGGGCTCGTGTCCTTCGGGCATGCGATGTTCCTCGGCAGCGCGGGCTATGCCTCGGCTCACGCCGCGAAGGTCTGGGGATTTTCGCCGGAGCTCGCGATCCTGTTCGGGACCGGGTGCGCCGCGCTGCTCGGGCTGGTGACCGGCCTGCTCGCCATCCGGCGCCAGGGCATCTACTTCGCGATGATCACCCTCGCCCTCGCCCAGATGGTGTACTTCTTCTACCTCCAGGCGCCGTTTACCGGAGGCGAAGACGGCATTCAGGCCGTTCCGCGCGGCAGGCTCTTCGGGCTGGTCGATCTCTCCAACCAGTGGGCGATGTACGCGCTCGTGCTCACGGTATTCGTCGCAGGCTTCCTCCTGATCTACCGCACGGTGCATTCGCCGTTCGGGCAAGTGCTCAAGGCGATCCGCGAGAACGAGTCGCGCGCCCTGTCGCTCGGCTACGACGTCAACCGCTACAAGCTGCTCGCGTACGTGCTGTCGGCGGCCCTCGCGGGACTCGCAGGCGCGACCAAGGCGCTGGTGTTCGAGCTCGCGTCGCTGACCGACGTCCACTGGACCATGTCCGGGGAAGTCGTCCTGATGACGCTCCTCGGCGGCCTCGGAACGGTGTTCGGACCCGTCGTCGGCGCGCTGATCATCGTCGCCATGGAGAACTACCTCGCGCAGCTCGGCTCCTGGGTTACGGTGACTCAGGGCGTGATCTTCGTGATCTGCGTGCTGACGTTCCGTCGCGGCGTCGTCGGGGAAATCGCAAGACTCGCCGGCAAGCCCCTGTAGTCGTTGTGCGGGAGATCACGCGCCTCATCGCGCAGTACGGCTTGCTGCTGGTCTTCGGCAACGTCCTGATCGAGCAGATCGGCCTGCCGGTTCCTGCGGTCCCGACGCTCGTCGTCGCGGGCGCCCTGGCGGCGGACGGAAGCCTCTCTGCCTGGGCGATCTTCGCGGCCGCCTTCGCCGCGTGCACCCTCGGGGACCTCGCCTGGTATGCCGCGGGGCGCGTCTACGGCAGGCGCGTGATGCGGCTGCTGTGCCGCATCTCGCTCTCGCCCGATTCCTGCGTGCGCCAGACCGAGACCCATTTCGAGCGCTGGGGCGGATCGGCCCTGGTGCTCGCCAAGTTCATTCCAGGTCTTTCCGCCATCGCTCCGCCGCTGGCCGGCGCGACCCGGCTGCCGTGGCCGACCTTCCTCGCGCTGAACAGCGCCGGCGTGGCCATCTGGGCCGGCGCGTCGATCGGGGCGGGAATATTGTTCCATGCGCAGATCGACGGGCTGCTCTCGCGGATGGAAGGCCTGGGAAGCTGGGCGTTCGCGACGGTAGCGGTGCTCCTGTCGTGCTATGTCGCGTTCAAATGGTGGGAGCGCAGGCGCCTTCACGAGATACTCCGCGTAGCGCGCATCACCGCCGGCGAGCTGAACAAGCTGATCGAGAGCGGAAAGAAGCCGGTGGTCGTGGATGTGCGCTCCCCGTCGGCGCGGAGCGGCGACCCGCGCTTCGTTCCCGGCGCGCTGGCGATGGACCTGGCAGAGGTGGAGAAGAGCCTGGACCGGCTGCCGATCGAGCGCGAGGTCGTCTTCTATTGCAGCTGTCCCAACGAAGCGTCCGCGGCCTACGTCGCCAAGAGGCTCATGGACTTGGGTTACACGCGCGTGCGGCCCTTGCACGGGGGCATCGACGCCTGGATCGC
>DATEGT010000226.1:0-3116 GCA_035280025.1 Burkholderiales bacterium
GGCGTCGCGGTTCCCGCCTGGCTGCTGGTGCTGGGGGGAGCGCTCGCCGTCTGGGCGCTGTACGAGCACGTGCTCGCGCCGGCGCTGCGCTTCCTGGTCGCCCACCCGGCGAACCAGGTGATCGACGAGCTGGGCGAGCGCCTGCGAATCGGGATCCGGCCCTTCCAGCGGACCAAGCGCCAGGCGCTCATCCACCGGCTGCTGACCGATCCCCGGGTGCAGGTCGCCGCCGAGAATTTCGCGAGGGAGAGCCGGACCTCGGTTCCGGCCGCGCTGCGCCGCGTCGAGCGCTACGCGCGCGAGATCGTCCCGGCGTTCAACGCCTATTTCTACTTCCGCGTCGGCTACCTGCTCGGCCGCTGGATCGCGCGCTCGCTCTACCGCGTGCGCCTCGGCTATCTCGACTCGGAGGGCATCGCCGGCATAGCGCCCGACGCCACTGTCGTGTTCGTGATGAACCACCGCTCGAACATGGACTACATCCTCGCCGCCTACCTCGCCGCCGACCAGGCTGCGCTTTCCTACGCGGTGGGCGAATGGGCGCGCATCTGGCCGCTGTCGGCGCTGGTCCGCGCCATGGGCGCGTACTTCGTGCGCCGCAATTCCAAGGACGAGCTCTACCGGCGCGTGCTCGAGCGCTACATCGCGATGGCGACCGAGGCCGGGGTGCCGCAGGCGCTGTTCCCGGAGGGAGGCCTGACGCGCGACGGACGCATCCGCGAGCCGCGCCTGGGCGTGATCGATTACATGATGCGCGGCTTCAGGCCGGACGGCGAGCACGACCTGGTGTTCGTGCCGCTGGGCATCAATTACGACCGCGTGCTCGAGGACCGCAGCCTCCTGCGGACGCTCGACGCGGAAGCGCGGCGCGTCGGCCGCGCCCGGGCGCTGTGGAACACTTTCGCATTCGCGCTGCGCAACCTGAGGCTGATGTGGAGGAGCGAGTGGCACCGCTTCGGCTACGCCTGCGTGAACTTCGGCTCCCCGGTCTCGATGCGCGCCTACTGCAAGGCCCGCGGCGTGGATTTCCACAGGCTCTCGGGCGAGGAGCGCAGGCGCGAGACGGCGGCGCTCGGCAGGCACCTGATGCGCGCGGTCGCGCGCATCGTTCCGGTGGTGCCGGTGCCGCTGATGGCGACGGTGTTCGTGCGCAACCCCGGGCGCGCGCTCGCCGCGATCGAGCTCAAGACCGAGGTCGAGCGCATCGTCGAGCGGCTCGAGCGCTCGGACGCGCGGGTGTACGTGCCGCGGCGCGACCTCGACTACGCGCTCGACGTCGGGCTGCGCATGCTGCTCGTGCGGCACCTCGTCGACGAGAGGGAGGGGGTCTTCGTCGCCCGGGAGAACGAGCTTCCGCTGCTGCGCTACTATGCCAACTCGATCGCCCACCTCGTGGAAGACGAGCCTGCTTGATGAAGCTCCTGCCGTTCCTCAAGGCCGAATGGCCGCTCGCCGCGGTCCTCGTCACCGCCGGATTGTTCCTCGTTTTCGGGGCGGGCTGGCTCGCCGATCTTTCGGGGCCGGGCTGGTTCGCCTTCGTATCGCTTTGGCTGCTCGTCGTGATGTTCATGTCGGCATTCGCGGTGGTGCACCACGCTGAGGCGCTCGCCGTGAAGCTCGGCGAGCCCTACGGCACTCTGATCCTCACCCTGGTCATCACGGGCATCGAGGTGGCCATGATCGCCGCCATCATGTACGCGGGCAAGGGCAACTCCGCGCTCGCCCGCGACGCCATGATGGCGGTGGTGATGATCGTGCTGAACGGCATGATGGGGCTCTCTCTCGTCGTCGGAGGCCTGCGCTACCGCGAGCAGGAGTACAACCTGCAGGGTGCGAACGCCTTTCTCGCCGTGATCCTGCCTCTCGCCGTGCTCGGGCTGGTCCTGCCGAGCTTCACCAAGTCCTCGCCGGGCCCGACCCTCTCGCCCCTGCAGTCGGTCTTCCTGATCCTCATGTCGCTGGTGCTGTACGGCGTGTTCTTGGGCATTCAGACGTCCCGCCACCCGGACTACTTCGTCGCACCCAAGAGAAGCGCGGGCGGGAAGAAAGCCGAAGCCGCATCCCGCCAGGCCGGCTCCGTCCGGTTCCACTCGGCGATGCTGGTCGTCTACGTGCTGCCGTTCGTGCTCCTGTCCAAGCAGATCGCGGTGCCGATCAACCATGCGATCCACGTGCTGCACGCGCCGGCCGCGCTCGCCGGCCTGCTCGTTTCGGCGCTGATCCTCTCGCCCGAATCGCTGAGCGCCGTACGCGCGGCCCTCGCGAACGAGCTTCAGCGCTCGGTGAATCTGCTCCTCGGCTCGGTGCTCGCGAGCATCGGCCTGACGATCCCGGCGGTGCTCGCGATCGGCTTCATCACGGGGCAGACGATCACCCTGGGGCTCGACGCGATCGACTCCGGGCTGCTGCTCCTCACCCTGGCGCTGAGCATGCTCACCTTCGCTGCGCAGCGTACCAACGTGCTGCTCGGCGCGGTGCACCTGCTCGTGTTCTTCGCGTATCTGCTCTTCATCTTCGAGCGGTGAAACCCAAGCTCATCGGCATCATCGGAGGGATCGGCCCCGAATCGACGATCGACTACTACCGCCTGTTCGTGTCGATCTACCGGGAGCACCGGCCCGACGGCGGCTACCCGCCGCTGCTCATCAACAGCATCGACCTCGCGCGGACGCTGAAGCTCGTGGGCGCGGGCGATCTCCGGGGCCTGGCGGCGTACGTGCTGGAGGAGATCCACCGCCTCGCGCGGGCGGGCGCGAGCCTCGGGCTGCTCTCCTCCAACACGCCGCACATCGCGTTCGAGGAGATCGAGGCGGCCTCGCCCATCCCGCTGATCAGCATCGTCGAGACGGCCTGCCGCGCGGCGGCGGACCGCGGGCTGAAGCGCGTCGGCCTCTTCGGAACGCGCTTCACCATGCAGGGCGGGTTCTACCAGAAGGCGTTCGCGCGCGAGGGCATCGAGGTCGCGATCCCCGGGCCGGGCGACCAGGAGTTCATTCACGACACCTACCTGAACGAGCTCGTCAACGGCGTCGTGCGCGCCGAGACGCGCGAGCGCTACATCGCGATCGCGCGGCGGATGAAGGCCGAGCAGGGGATAGAGGCGCTGATCCTCGGCG
>DATEGT010000227.1:0-2548 GCA_035280025.1 Burkholderiales bacterium
CCTTCGACAACCGGGAGCCGCCATGATTCCACGCTTTGCGACGCTCGCACTTCTCTGTCTGTGCCTTGGAACGCCTGCGGCCCGCGCGCTGACCCTGGTAACCGAGGAAAACCCGCCGTTCAACTACACCGAGCAGGGAAAGGTCGTGGGCATGTCGACCGAGATCGTGGCCGAACTCGGCAAGCGCAGCGCCATTCCGCTGGAGATCAAATCCATGCCTTGGGAGCAGGCATACATCGCGGCGCAACGCGACAAGGAGACCTGCATCTACTCGACCGCGCGCCTGGAGAATCGCGAGCGCCTGTTCACCTGGATCGGACCGATCGCCACGAACCAGTGGGTGCTGCTCGCGAAGAGCGACTTCGCGGGAAGCGTGAAAGTCGTCGAGGACGCGCGCAAGTACCGCGTCGGCGTGGTCGCGAAGGACGCGAAGATCGAGTTTCTGATGAGCAAGGGCGTGACCGATCTGCGCGAGGTCGGCGAGGACGGCCTCATCCCGCCGCGTCTCGGTCTCGCCCGGGACGATCCCGACCGCCTCGATCTGTGGGCGACGAGCGCGTACGGCGCGCGACGGACCGCGGCACGCGCGAACGTGAAGAACCTCAAGCTGGTCCTGAACCTCCGCAGGGTGCCCCTCTATCTCGCCTGCGGCCGGAACACGTCGCCGCAGACGGTGCGCGCCCTGAGCCAGGCATTCGAGCGCGCGACCAAGGACGGCTCGCTCAGGCGGATCGCCGGGCAGTACGCTTTCTAGGAGAATGGTCGGGGTGACTGGATTCGAACCAGCGACTCCTGCGTCCCGAACGCAGTACTCTACCAGGCTGAGCTACACCCCGAACCGGACCGGAACCGCGGAGGAAGAGGCGACCCGGGAATTTCAGTAGTCGCGCTCGACCGCGAAGGTCGCCAATTCTAGCAAAGAATCGCGATAGCTTGAACTCGGCAGCCCTTCGATCGCGGCGCTCGCGATGCGCGCTTCGTTCTCCGCCTTGGCTCGTACGTATTCGAGGGCGCCGGTCACGTGGATGGCGTCCAGGACGGAGCTGAATTCCGCGCCGCCGCGCTCGATCGCCGAGCGCACCAGGGCGGCCTGCCCGGGCGACCCGCGTTGCATTACGTGGATCAGCGGAAGGGTAGGTTTGCCCTCCTTGAGATCGTCTCCGAGATTCTTCCCCGTGTGCGCCGCGTCGCCCGAGTAGTCGAGCACGTCGTCGATCAGCTGAAAAGCGGTCCCCAGGTGCATGCCGTAGCGCGCCAGGCCGGCCTCCACCTCGGGACTCGCGCCGCCGAGTATCGCGCCCAGCTGCGCCGCGGCCTCGAAGAGCTTCGCGGTCTTGCGCCGGATCACCTCGAGGTATGCCGCCTCGCCGATGTCGGAGTTGTGGGCGTTGAGAAGCTGCAGGACCTCGCCTTCGGCGATGGCGTTGGTGGCGTCGGCCAGGACCTCCATCACGCGCATGCTGCCCACGCCCACCATGATTTGGAAGGCCCGCGAGTAGAGGAAATCCCCCACGAGCACGCTCGCGGCGTTGCCGAACTCGGCGTTGGCGGTCTTGCGCCCGCGCCGCAGCTCGGATTCATCGACGACGTCGTCGTGAAGCAGGGTCGCGGTGTGGATGAATTCGACGACGGCGGCGAGCTCCACGTGGCGCTCGCCCCGATACCCGGTCGCCCCGGCGGCGAGAAAGACCAGCGCGGGACGCAGCCGCTTTCCGCCCCCGGCGATGATGTACTCGGCGATCTGCCGGATGAGGACCACGTCCGAATCCAGCCGGCGCCGGATCATGGCGTCCACCGCCTGCATGTCGGCGGCGATCAGATTGCGGAGCAGTTCGGGCTGCAATGGGATAAGGCGGGAGTGGCCTGGCGGCGGGTCGGGGAGAATAGCACAATTTCTTTGACCGCACCGGCTAAACGCATGTATAATCGCGCGTTTTTCCAGCAAGGCTTCTTCGGAGATCAGCATGTACGCGGTCATAAGAACCGGGGGCAAGCAGTACCGCGTCTCCACCGGCGAGAAACTCAGGATCGAAAAGCTGGCCGCGGAGGTCGGTAGCGAGCTGGTGCTCGACGAGGTGCTCCTCGTCGGGGAAGGCGAGGCGCTCAAGGTGGGAACACCGGTCGTCAAGGGCGCTTCCGTGAAGGCCAAGGTGCTGGCTCACGGCCTCGCCGACAAGGTCATGATATTCAAGATGCGCCGGCGCAAGAATTCGAAGCGTCTTCGCGGCCATCGGCAGGAATACACCGAGATCGAAGTGACCGGCATTGCTCAGCCGTAGAGCGGCGGCCCGGAAAGGCACACCATGGCACACAAGAAAGCAGGGGGCAGCTCCCGGAACGGGCGCGACTCGCAATCCAAGCGCTTGGGCGTCAAGCGCTACGGCGGGCAGCTCGTCGCCGCAGGCAGCATCATCGTCCGCCAGCGCGGCACCCGCGTTCATCCCGGCGACAACGTCGGCATCGGCAAGGATCACACGCTCTACGCGAAAGTGAGCGGCAAGATCCAGTTCGGCTTCAAGGGCCCGGCCCGCAGGCAGACCGTCAGCGT
>DATEGT010000228.1:0-6805 GCA_035280025.1 Burkholderiales bacterium
GCGACCGAGCAGGTCCCGGAGCGCGTCGCCGCATGGTTCGCCTCGCTCCACATGGGACCGCTGGGCTTCATCGTCGTCGCGAACCTGGTGTTCCTCGTGCTCGGCTGCCTGCTCGACACGACGACGCTGCTCCTGGTGCTCGTGCCGCTGCTCCTGCCCGCGGCCAGGGCGCTCGGCGTCGACCTGGTGCATTTCGGCGTGGTGATCGTGGTGAACATGATGATCGGCCTCCTGACCCCGCCCTACGGGGTGCTGCTGTTCGTGCTCTCGGGGCTGTCGGGAGCTCCGGTGAAGGACATCGTGCGCGAGCTGCTGCCGTTCATGGCGGCGCTGGTCGCGGTGCTCTTCCTGCTGATCTTCGTGCCCTCGCTGGTGCTCGCGCTGCCGCACCTCGCGGGATACCAATAGCGCCCGGTCGAGTCGCGCGGAACGCGCTCAGTCGCAGCGCACGCTCATCCCGCCGTCGACGACGATCTCGGTCCCGGTGACGAAGCGCGCCTCGTCGGAGGCGAGGAACAGCACCGCGTTCGCCGTGTCGCGGCCGTCGCCTTCGACCGGGAGGGGAATCCGCTTCTGGCGCTGCTTGAGCAATTCGGTCACGTCCCCGCCCGCGCGCTGGCGCGCGAGGCGCGCCTCGACCATGGGCGTGTGGAGCTGGCCGGGGACGACGGTGTTCACGCGGATGCCCTTGGGCGCGTACTGCACCGCGACGACGCGCGAGAGCTGGATCACGCCCGCCTTGGTCGCGGCGTAGCCGACCTGCGGGTTGCCGGTGAAGCGGATGCCGGAGGTCGAGGCGATGTTGACGATCGCGCCGCCGCCCTGCTTCTCCATCACCGGGATCACGTGCTTGCAGCCGAGGAACACGCTGGTGAGATTGAAATCGATCTGCGCGTTCCAGGTCTCCTCGGACATCTCGGCGGGTCCGCCCGCCGCCGAGCCACCGACGTTGTTCACGAGAACGTCGACCCGGCCGTAGGCCTTCACGCACGCCGCGACCATCGCCGCGACCTCGCTCCCCTTCGTCACGTCGCAGAGATGGGTCTTGATCTCGCCGCCCGCCTGCTTCACCCCGTCCACCGTCTCGCGCAGCCGCTCCGCGTCGCGGTCGACCGCGAAGATCCTCGCGCCTTCCTCGGCGAAGCGCACCGCGGTCGCGCGCCCGTTCCCCCAGCCCGGGCCCACCGAGCCCGCGCCGGAGACGATCGCAACCTTGCCCTCGAGGCGCCGCGTCATCGGCCGCTCATTTCCGAAACCTGTAGAAATTTGCCGGATTGTCGACCAGCAGCGCCTTGCGCTCCCGCTCGGAGGGCGCGATCTCCGACAGGAGGTCGACCAGCGCGCCGTCGTCGGGGATCGCGGCGAGGTTGGGATGCGGCCAGTCGCTTCCCCAGAAGCAGCGGTCGCCGAACTCGGAGACGAGCGCCCTCGCGAAGGGGCGAGCATCGCGCCAGGGCGGGGCCTGGCGCGAGATTCGCTCCGAGCCGCTCACCTTGACGCGGAAGCGCGGATCGCGCATGAGCCCGAGCAGGCTGCGGAACGCGCCCTGGCCGGCGCCGAGCGAAGCGTCCACGCGCCCCATGTGATCGATCACCACCGGCACCGCCGAGCGCCTGAGCCTGGGCGCGAGCTCGTCGATCAGCGCCGCCTCGAAATGCACCTGCAGGTGCCATCCGAGCTTCGCCAGGCGCGGCGTGAGCGCGATCGCGTCGTCGATCGAAGGCCCCTTGCCCAGGTGGCTCATGAAGTTGAAGCGCACGCCGCAGAAGCCCTGCGAATCGAGGCGCTTTAGCTCCGCGTCGCCGGCCTCCGGCGGCAGCAGCGCGACGCCGCAGTAGTCCCCGTTCTTCGCGGCGATCGCGTCGGCGACCACGCGGTTGTCGTAGCCGTGGCAGGTGGACTGGACGATCACGCAATGCTCGATGCCGAGCATTGCGTGCAACGAGAATAACTTCTCCTTGGGCGCGTCGGCGGGCGTGAACGGCGCGCCCTTCGCGTAGGGAAACACCTTGCCCGGGCCGAACACGTGCACGTGCGTGTCGCACGCGCCCGCGGGGAGCTTCAGCTTCGGCTTGCTCGGCGAAGCGAGGTACGACGGCCTGGGCTCCGCCATCTGCGCCTAGATGTCCTCCTTGAAGCCGATCGCCTTGATGATCGTGCCCCAGCGCGCCTGCTCCTCGCCCAGGAACTTGAGGTACTCCTCCTGCGTCGCGGGCGCCGGGACGCCGCTCACCTTGGCGAACTGCTCGATCAGCGCCGGCGAATGCAGCGCGGCGATGGAGGCGTCGTGGATGCGCTTGAGCACCGCGGGCGGCGTCGCCGCGGGCGCGACCAGCCCGTACCAGTTGTCCGAGATCACCCGGGGGTAGCCCGCTTCCCCGGTGGTCGGCACCTCCGGCAGCGAAGGCGCGCGCTTCGCGCTGGTCACCGCCAGCGCCTTGAACTTGCCCGACCTGATGTGCGGCAGCACCACCGGCACGTCGAAGATCCCCATCTGCACCTGGCCGCCGAGCAGGTCGCTCACCGCGGGAGCCGCGCCCTTGTAAGGCACGTGCAGCACGTCGATGTGCGCCTCGGATTTCAGCAACTCGCAGGCGAGGTGGGTGATGCCGCCCGCGCCGGCCGAGCCGAAGGCGATCTTCCCGGGGTTCGCCTTGGCGTAGGCGATCAGCTCGGCGAGGCTGTTCACCGGCAGCGAGGGATTCACCACGATCACCTCGGGAACCTTGACCACCGTGGTGATGTACGCGAGGTCCTTGTTCGGGTTGAAGGGCATCCGCGTGAGCGCGTAGGGCGCCATCGCCACCGATCCCTGGTTGTTGAAGCCGAGCGTGTAGCCGTCCGGCGAGGACTTGGCGACCACGTCGATGCCGAGCACCCCGCCGACGCCGCTCTTGTTCTCGACCACGACCGGCTGGCCGAGGCCGCTCGAGAGCGCCTGCGCGAAGCTGCGCCCGAAGATGTCGGAGGGGCCGCCCGCGGGGAATCCCACGATCAGGCGCACGGGCTTCGACGGATACTGGGCGAAAGCCCCCCCGGCGCAAAGCGCCGCCACCGTGAAAACGAGAAACCGCCGCAGCCGCCTCATGCTCGCTCCTCCCGGACTCGCCGATTCGAAATCGATCGGGAGAGCATACAACAGCCCGCGCGCCGGCGGCGCGCGCGGGCCCAGGCTTGCGGTGCTAGTCCGACAGGTCCGGGATCCCGGCGGCGAACCAGCCCCGGTTGGCGGTGCTGCGGATGAAGAGCGCCGGGCTCGCGCAGGGAATCGGCGGGAGCGGGTCGAGCACGTCGTCGATCCTGAAATCCCCGTCGGGCCCGAGCGGCACGCCCGCGGGCGCGGTGCTGTGCTCGACGAACGGCGCCGCGGCCTCGCAGATCAGGGTCGCGAACACGCTTTGGCCCCCGTTGCCGCCCACGCCGTTCCCGCCGGCGAGCAGCAGCCCCCGGCCCCTGACCCGGATGCTGCCGTCGGTCTTCACCTCGGCGCTCAAGTCCGAGATCACCCAGGGCTGGCCGGGCGGCAGGACGCCGCGGGCGATGTTGCGGTTCACGACCTCTGCGGTCGCGGCCGTCCCGGCGCCGGCCGAGACGGGAATGACGCCGATTCCGCCCTTGAACTTCGCGAGGGAATCATCCGCCGACGCGGCGAGCGGAGCGGCGATTCCGAGCAGCAGCACTGCGAGCTTCCTGAACATGGCCATCCTCCTGGTTTCCGAAGCGTGAATGGATCGTTGTTTCGACGGGTCGCCCCCGCGCCGCGCCGCGGCCGGATGGCCGCAGCCTCGCTCCCACGGGATGAACGGCGGCGGGCTTTCGTATACATTGATGCCGCATCACCTATTCCAGCGGGAACGCCACGATGAGCCCATCGGCTGTAAACGACATGTGGAAAGGCCTGCTCGCCGAGCATCTCGGCCTGCGCTTCGTCGAGACCGGGCCGGACCGCGTGGTCGCCGAGCTCGAGATCGGCGACCACCTGCGGACCGTACAGGGCAACCTGCACGGCGGCACCCTGATGGCGCTCGCCGACACCGTCGGGGGCACCGCCGCGCTCATCAACCTGCCCGAGGGCGCGGCCACCGCGACCATCGAATCGAAGACCAACTTCTTCGCCGCGGGCAGGAGCGGCACCGTGCGCGCCGAGGCGACGCCGCTGCACAAGGGAAGGAGCACCACCGTGTGGCAGACGCGGGTCACCGACGAATCGGGGAAGCTGCTGTCGCTGACCATACAGACGCAGGCCGTGCTGAAGAAGTAGGATCGCTCCCATGGCCGACTCCAAGTGGAAGCACCGGGGCGTGCGCGTCGTGCACGCGAACGAGCTCGACATCAACACCGCGCAGACGCCGGGAATGAACCGCGCGGCGGCGATCACCCACGCGCGGGCCGGCGCGGAAAAGCTCTGGGCGGGCACCGTGGTGATCCACCCCAAGGCCAAGACCGGCGCCCACCACCACGGACCGGTCGAGAGCGTCATCTACGTCGTGAGCGGCCGCGCGCGCATGCGCTGGGGCGACAAGCTCGAGTTCGTCGCCGAGGCCGGGCCCGGCGACTTCATCTACGTGCCGCCCTACGTCCCGCACCAGGAAATCAACGCGAGCGACACCGAGCCGCTGTCGTGCGTCCTGTGCCGCAGCGGCCAGGAGCCCGTGGTCGTGAACCTCGACATCCCCGCGGTCGAAAAGCCGGAGGAAGTGCATTGGGTGGACAACATCCACCCAGCTCCCAAGAAGTAGCGCGCAGCCGCGAGCCCTCGTCCGCGTCGTCCCCTAGCCGTGTCAGGAAATCCCTGACAAGGAGAGTCTGGCTTTCCCCGGAGCCGGATTTGTTCTGGCAACCGCCACGACAACCTTGCAAGGTCCGTATAATTTATCGTCAGATCGCATGATCGCGAGGCTTGCGAAGCTTGGACCAAAGTCAGAGGCGATGATGCATCACGCCGGAATCAAGATCGAGGAACAGCTCCGCGAGTTAGGCGCGGTGCGTGCCTATGTTATGGTCAAGCGTGCCGGCGGCAACGCCTCGCTCAACCTGCTGTGGGCGCTCGAAGGTGCGCTGACGAATTCGTTCGTGGCGAGAAGTGGCGAAAGCCGAAAGGCTCAGCCTGTTGCTTCAAGTAGAGGAGCCGATGTCTCGCGGGAGCATGCGTTCTGACAGCGCGGCACACCCGGCACCCCTGAAGGGTCGCTCGCAGTCGCGCCGGTCACCTCGTCGGCGCGGTAGCCGCGAACGTTAGATGCCATGAAAGGTCGGCGAACTGTGGATCCACTCCATGGAGGACCGCAATGCGCGGGGCGATAGCGATTGACGAGCAACGGCGTTTCTTGCGTTTTCAGTTCGACGAGCGTGCGACAGTGAACGATTGGAGGGAAGCGCAGGCAGCTTTTCTCCGGCTTTCAAAAGAAACTGGAATTCGTCGAGCGCTTGTCGATGTTCGCAAACAAAAAGCCGCCGGACTAAAACTGGAGCTCTTTGAATTCGGACGCGATATCCCATCGGGAATGGTGTTTGCCGTTCTGAGCGATCCGCATCGTGGTGATCATGAATTCGTCGAAACGGTCGCGCTCAACAGGGGAAAAAACGTCCGCCTTTTTTTTGGCTTGGAAAAGGAGGCGATCGAATGGCTGATCGCGCAAACCGGATAGTTGGCGACATCCGCGCGCGCGTCGCCGCGAACGTCAGACATCACTAGACAGAGGGAGTCATCGTGCCAAAGGCAAAGGCTGGTGGGTGGAAAAGCTGCAGCCGCGGTCACAAATTCCGCGGCCCGAGCCCGTGTCCTGTCTGCTATCCGGGCTCGCGGCGAACTTCAAGCAAGCTGCGCCGCAGCAGGTGACATATCGATCCGGGCAGATGGGCGGTCAACATCCGTTCCCGTGACGAACGCCCACGGTACTCTGCCCCCGACCCGATCTACCCCAGCTTCTTGAGGTGCGGGAACCGCTCGGAGAGCAGCGACCCGAAGTAGTACGTCGGCTTGAACGCCGGGTGCGCCCGGATCTCGTCGAACCAGCGGGCGATCAGGGGCTTCTCCTTCCACATCCCGCCAAGACCGAGGTCGGCCATGCGCACGATCGCGGGCATCACCGCGACGTCGGCGAGCGTGGGCCGCGCCCCCTGGAGCCAGGGTCCGCCGCTCGACCGGATCGCGGATTCCATGCGCACCAGGGTTCTTCCCAGCCGTTCCAGCGCTTCGTTCATGTCTTTCTGGGAGAACCCCTCGCGCCCCATCTTCAGCATGAACTCCTTGCGCAGGGGCTTGGACTCCGCGAACGCGACGAACTCCTCCTCGCTCATCGCCGCGAACCGCGGCAGGAACGCGAGGTTGAAGGTCGGCACGCGCACCGCCGCCGCCGGCATCTCGTCGATGAAGCGCATCAACGCCCGCATCGCCGCGCGCTTCGCGGGCTCCTCCGGAGTGAAGCTCTCGCGCTCGGGAGCGACCTCGTCGAGATACTCCATGATCACCGAGGAGTCGATCACCGCCGCGCCGTCGTGCACCAGCGTCGGCACCACGCCGTTGGGGTTGAGCGCCAGATAGCCGGGCTTGAGCTGGTCGCCCGCGAGCAGGTCGAGTTTCACCTCCTCGAACGGAAGCTTCTTCGCGTTCAGCACGAAGCGCACCCGCTGGCTGCAGGTGGATTGAGGCGCGTTGTAGAGCACGAAGGCCACGACGCCCGGAGTCTACCGTACAATGCGCGCCTCATTCGAAGACCGAGCATGATCCGCCTCTCGCAAGTCACGCTGCGCCGCGGCGCCAAGACGCTGCTCGAAGGCGCCGACATCGCGCTGAATCCCGGCG
>DATEGT010000229.1:0-2567 GCA_035280025.1 Burkholderiales bacterium
GAGCGGAATCGTGCGGCCTCGCCCGGGAGCTCCGCGACCACGCGCACCGCGCCTTCGCGCTCGACGAAGGCGAAAACGTGCCCTTCGACAGGCGTGAGGTCGACGGCGTAGCGCAGGTAGTCGCTGCGCCAGGGGTTGCCCGCGACGAGGAGGACGTCGACGCCCTCCGCCGCCATCGCCGCGGCGAGGCACGCGCGGCGCTCCGCGCGAAGGCGCTCGGACATTGCTCTTACTCCGGCCTGATGCCGCCCCGCTCGACGATGGATTTGTAGCGCACCGACTCCGATTTCAGGAACGCCGCGGTCTCGGCGGGCGCGAGCCCGATCGGGATATGTCCCAGCTCGGCAATGCGCTTGCGCACGGCGCCGTCGGCAAGCGCCTTGCGGAAATCGTCGGCGAGGCGCGCGACGATGCGCGGGCTCGTGCCGTGCGGCGCGGCGAGCACCCACCAGTTGCCGCCGACCAGCTGGGGGAATCCGGCTTCGACCGTGGTCGGAACGCCGGGCAGCTCCGCCATGCGCTCGCGGGACATCACCGCGAGGATGCGCAGCTTGCCGGCCTTCACCGGTCCGATGATTCCGGTCAAGGTCGGGAAGGCCATCTGGATGTCGCCGGCCAGCAGGCCCTGCACCATGGGCGGAGTGCCCTTGTACGGCACGTAGACCAGCGCGTTGCCGGTTTGCTGCGAGAACGCAGCGCCGGTCAGGTGGGCGGGGGAACCCGAGCCCGGTGAGCCGTAGTTGTATTTTCCCGGGCTCGCGCGCACGTACCGGGCGAGCTCCTCGAGCGAAGTGGCCGGAACTCCGGCTCCGACCACGGCGAGCAGCGGCGCGTCCGCGAGCAGGGAAATCGGGTCGAGCGCGGCGAGCGGATCGAAACCCAGGTTCGGGAACATGTGCTGGATCACCGCGAACACCGCGGTCGGCCCGAGCAGCAGGGTGTATCCGTCGGGCGCGGCGCGCACGACCTCGCCGGTGCCTATGGCGCCGTCGGCCCCCGGCTTGCTCTCGACGACGAAGCGCTGCCCGAGGTCGGCCTCGACTCCGGGGGCCATGGTGCGGAAGATCGCCTCGGAGACGCTCCCCGCCGCGAACGGAATCACCACCCGGACGGGCCTGGCGGGCCATTCTTGGCAAAGGCCTGTCGACGGGGCCGCTGCGATCAATCCGGCCGCAGCGAGCGCCAGTACCTGTTTCGGATTCATGTCTCCCTCAGCCGTTATAGTGTCTGCTTCGGGATTCTATCGAAGGTTGGGCAAGGGATGCGGGCGCGGCCCCTTGGCGTTCTGTTCGTCTGTACCGGCAACATCTGCCGCTCGCCGACGGCGGAGGCGGTCTTCCGCAAGCTGGTTGCCGAAGCGGGCATGTCGGAGACGATCATCGCGGACTCCGCGGGCACGCACGGCTATCACATCGGTGACCCGCCGGATCCGCGCGCCCGCGCGGCGGCCGCGCAGCGCGGATACGACTTGAACGGCCTGCGCGCGCGCAAGGTCGAGCGCGCGGATTTCGAGCGGTTCGACCTGCTCCTCGCCATGGATCGAGGGCACCTGAAAGCGCTCTCGCGCTTGGCGAACCCCGCCGAGGTCCTGAAGGTCCGGCTCATGATGTCCTACGCGAAGGCGTCGGGAGAGACGGACGTGCCGGACCCGTACTACGGCGGTCCGCAGGATTTCGAGCGGGCGCTCGACATGCTGGAGGACGCGGCGCGCGGCCTGCTCGACTCCCTGCGCAGCCCCGCGCGCCGGCAAACCTAGGACTTGGGGTCCGGCGGACGGCCCGTTTCGACCTGAACCAGGGGTTCGTTGATATCCGCCGGGGGCGGGCGCCGCTCACGCTTCGCGGGAACGAACTCGGCATCGGGCGGAAGCTCGATCGGGCCGGAGCCGCGCGTCTGGACCATCTCCAGGCCGCTGTCGCGCAGGGCTCGCTCGATCTCGGCAGGGTCGGGCTCGCGCGCCGCCGGCTGGTGCCTTTCCGGAGCGGGGACAGGCGCTGGCTGCGAATCGCGCGATTCGTGCGATTCGCGCGGCTCGACCGACTCGCGCAGCTTGACCGGCTCGTGCGGCTCGACCGGCGCTTGAACGGGCTCCCGGGTCGCGGCTTCCAGCGAAGCGAGCTCCGCCGGCGTGGGACCGATCACCGCCTTTGCGTCCGGCCGCGGCGGCCTTTGATGCTGCTCGTCGCTGCGGTTCGGTGCGCCCTGGTTGTCGCGGCGCTCGCCGCGGTCGCGATCGCGGCCGCCGCGGCGCCTGCGCCGGCCGCCGTGATCGCCGTCCCTGCGCTCGTTTCCTTGCGCCTGGGGAGGACGGTCGGCCTGGCGCTGCGAGTCGTGCGGCCTGTGATCCTGTCGCACCTGGCGGTCGCCTTGCTGTTGATCGCGCTGCTGCCGATCGCCGCGATCTTGACGGCCGGGGCGTTCGCCGCGCCCCTCGCGATGCTCGTCGCGATTCTGGCGCTGCTCGAAGCGCCCGTCGCCGCGCTGCCGGAAGCGATCGCGATCGCCGCGATCGCGGCGGGGCTCCTGCCGGTCGGGGCGCGGGTCGCGCCGCGGAGGTTGGGCCGGGG